>VBJV01000039.1:25386-34529 GCA_005879785.1 Chloroflexota bacterium | reverse complement strand
ATCGTGCAAGACCGTCGCCAAGGTGGCATCCGAACTGCGCAAGCCACGCGGCTTCGTGGTGGTCGAGCCGGGTGATGAAGCCGCGTTCCTCGCCCCGCTGCCACTGCGCGCGTTGCCCGGGCTCGGCCCGGCGACCGAGGAGGGGCTGCGCTCTGGCTTCGGTATCACCACGCTGGGCCAGCTCGCCGGCCTGCAGCTGGAGGCATTGCAACGTCGCGTCGGCCAGGTGCACGGCCACTCGGTATGGGAACGCGCGCGGGGCATCGACTCGTCACCGGTGGTGCTGCCCGGTAGACCGCGCAGCATCTCGCGTGAGGAGACCTTCTTCAGCGACGTCGACTCGCGGCCGGCGCTGCACGAGCGGCTCGGCACGCTCAGCGCCGACGTGGGTGCGCGGCTGCGCAAGGGTGGCTGGACCGCACGCACCGTGACGATCAAGGTCCGCTATGCGGACTTCACCACCATCAGCAGGCAGGTGTCGCTGCCCGACCCGACCGCCGCCGACTCGGACATCCGCGACGCCGGCCTCGGACTGTTCGACACCGCGTGGTCCGGCGCGAAGATCCGGCTGCTCGGCGTCGGCGTGAGCAGCCTCCAAGAGGCGGCGCAGCTCGACCTCTTCACACGTCCGAGCGCGGAGCGCCTCGACCGCACAATGGATGCGCTGCGAGCGCGCTTCGGCTCCGCCGCCATCCGCCGCGGCGCCGGCCGCGACCTGCGCGACCTCGATTGGCGCGGCGACGACCTGCGCTCCGGCTGACGGGTGCCGTCGGGGACGGGGAGGATTGCTCCTCCCCGTCCGGGAAGCCCTTCGCCTCTAGACGGTCAGCCCTTGCGCGCTGCCCTCGTTGATTGCGAAGTACTCGTTGCGGCTGATCGCTCCCGCCGCGCCTTCGACCAGGTTCCGCACGGTGCTGACGGAGTCGGATTTGAAGACGCACACACCGCGGGTGCCGTCCGAGCTCGGCACCACGATCGGCAGCTCGGTTCCCTCTGGCAGCGGCAGCGGCGCGCTCCAGAACGCGTCCGGGTCGGAAATCGTGTGGACTGCGATGACGAACATGACTCTCCTTATGGTCTGGCCCCGGCTCACCGCCGGGTGCCCGTGTTGATGCAGGACCTTCTCTCGCCCAGTGGTCTCGTGTGCACGTCTCGCGCTACATGCCGTCCTCCGTGTTCGGTTGCCGTCATGACCGCGAGGCTAGGCGGTGTGATTCCTTCCTTTCATCGGCACAGTGACCCAAATTCCGCCGCCGGCATGGGTGGATTTACCCACGCGCCGGCGAGGCGATCCCGTGCTCGAACGCGAACCGCGCCGCGGCCGTGCGGGTCGTGGCATCGATCTTCGTGAAGATGTTCGACACATGACGTGCCACCGTCTTCTGGCTGAGGTAGAGGGCCTCGGCGATCTGACGGTTGGTCTTACCGGCGGCGACCAGCGCGAGCACCTCCGCCTCCCGTGGGGTGAGCCCGTTCGGGAGCGTGGCCCGGCGCTCTCCGCCGGCCTCCCTGGCGTCGAGTTCGGCGCCCAGCTCCTCGAAGGCGGCGCGCGCAGCGAGGAGCTCCCGCTCCGACGACTCGATGTCGCCCAGCTGCCGGTACGCCCGGCCCAGCAGCACCCGCACCTTGGCGCATTCGTACGGCGCTTCGAGCTCGGTCCAGCCGGAGCAGGCTGCTCGCAGCATCGGGAGCGCTTCCTCCAGCCGCCCGGCGGCGAGCAGGACCGAACCACGCGCCCGTCTGGCGGTCGCCTCGAGACCTGAGCTCCCATATGCAGCCGCCACGGCATCGAGCTCATCGGCGGCGGCTGAGGCCGTCGCCGCGTCATGAGTGCCGATGGCGATCTCCACCTGGGCGGCGAGCAGCGGCGCCCGGGCCAGGCGGTCGGTGACACCGGCCAGAGCGGAGCGGATCAGCGCCGCCGCCGCTGGGGTGCGGTTTTGCGCGAGACGGAGCAGGGCCAGCCCGGGATTGGGGTCACGGCCCAGCTGGTGGCCCTGACGGTAGGCGTCCTCAGCGCCAACGAGATCTCCCCGCAGCCGCATGATCTCGCCGATCTGGTAGCGGCCTTCAGCCACGATGCCGGCGTGGATGTGGGCGATGTCCCGGCAAACCCTCTCCGCTTCGTCCTGAGCCTGCGCCCAGGCACCGCGGATCTGCATCACCTGAGCCCGATGGACCCGGCAGATGCCCTTGTACAGGACCGCGGGCGCGATTCGGTCGCACCAGTCCGACGTCGACTGGGTCCACGCTGCCGCCCGGCGGATGTCACCCAGCTCGTGGCAGGCGGACATGAGGTGGCAGTAGATGTTGCCGGCCCACAGCGGCGAAAGGCCTTCGGACGACGCCTCCAGCATGCCTTCGTCCAGCAGCGTCAGGCCCTCCTGCGCCCGGCCGAGCTTGATCAGGACGCGGCCCTCGGCCACCAACCCGGCGGCGACCAGGTTGGGGTCCGAGTGACGGCGCCCGAATCCCTGGACCAGGCGCGCGTTGGCCATCGTCTCCGCACCGCCGCCCAGTGCCGTCTCCACGGCGAAGTAGAGGAGGTATCCCTGTTCGGGGCAATCCGGCTCCTCGCTGAGGAGGCGCTGGGCACGGCCCAGCCAGCCGCCGCCTGTCGTCTGGTTGCCGCGCAGGAAGTGGGCGTAGGCGATATCGAAGGCGCGCATGGCGGCGAGCCGGTTGTCCGACGCCTGGAGATGACGGCTGTAGGCCTCCTCCCACGCGGCCACCGATTCGTCCATGAGCCCGAGCCACCAGGTCGCTCGAGCCATGGCGCTCAGGTCGCCGGCGTCGAGGGGGGCTTGCTGGCGAGCAGCGCGGAAGCCCAGCCGGGCCTCAGTCCAGTCACCGGCCGCGAAGGCTGCCCTGGCGGTGGCGAGCGTGCTACGCGTCATCGAGGTAGGTGAGGATCTCGCTGTCGTGCATGCCACGGGCCTCGGCGAGGATCTCGCCGATGACCTCGACCCGCTCCTGAGGCCACTCCAGCACGGCGGCGAGCTCGAGCGGGGTCGGCGATCGGCCGAGCTCGTGCCGCATCTGCACCTCGACGGCCTCGTAGCGCTCGGTGTCCCGCACGAAGGCGGCCTCGGTCTCGCGCTCGATCACCTCCGCCTGGATGGCGTCCTCGAGGTGCGCACTGACGACACGGGACACGAAGCCGCGCAGGCCGGCCGCGGCCCCGCCCCGGTTGGCGTACTCGGAGATCGCGACCAGGGCGGCGAGCGTGCCCTCCTGGTACAGGTCGCCGACGTCGATGCCCTGGTCGCGATGCGCCAGCGCGACGTCGAAGACGGCGTCCAGGTGATGCTCGACGAGGCGGTGCGACGCGGGGTCATCGCGGGCACGCACCCGCGTGAGCAGCGCCTCGACCTCAGCCGCGCTCAGCGGCCCAAACGCCCGCGCCTGCGCGGCCAGGCTGTCCAGGTCCGTGTTGTCGACGTGGGTCATGCCGGGCGTTGCTGGTTCACCTTGCGGCCAAACCGGCCTGCCAGCTGCTCGCAGGCGCGCGCCGTCTCGCGCCGGGCCGCCCCCTGCGACGCGCGCTCCACCGCACCGGCCAGCGGCCCGGAGCCGACCGAGTAGCGCGCGGCGATCTCCACCGAGCACCCGCCACCGGCAGCGGCGACGTCCACCGTGATGGTGAGGTCGAGGCCTTCCTCGAGCACCATCACCAGACGCCGGGGTGGGCTCAGCTCTCGGCAGACCAGAACGCCGCGCAGATGCCTGCCCACGAAGCCGGCCTCGACCTCGTAGCGGGCACCGACGCCACCGCTCGGCCCGCCGATGTGGCGCACGCCGCGCACGGCGGGGAGCCAGTCGGCGTGGTCGAGGTCGGAGACAGCTGCGAATGCGGCCTCGGGACTGACCGGGAGGATGACGTCGGAGCGGGCCTCAACCATGCTGGATGTCGGGATTCAGTAGAACAGCGTGCTGAAGGCGCCCGTGTCACGAAACCCCAGGCGGCGATAGACGCGGAGCGCAGCGGCGTTGTAGTGGTTGACGTAGAGGCTGCAGAGCGAAACCTCATCGAGCAGCGCCGCGCAGACACTGGCCAGCCCGAGGCTGGCGAGGCCGCGGCGGCGCCGGTGCGGCGCGGTGTACACACCCTGGATCTGCACGACGTCCGGGGTCCACGCGCTGAGCTCGGCCTTGAAGACGACGCGGCCGCCCTCGGTCCACACCCAGCTCCAGCCGCGCGCGATGAGACCCGCCATGCGCGACCGCCAGCCGGCGGCGTCGCCCGCCAGTGGGTCGGTGCCCATCTCCTCGTGGTGCATGGCTGCCGACGCGACCACGAGCGCGTCCAGGTCAATCCGGTTGGCGCGGCGCACCGGGGCCGGCGGCAACGGGGGCAGCGTTGCGCGGTCAAGTGCCAGCAGCGGCTGCGGATCACGCTGCTCGCGCGCGTACCGGGGCGGCATGAAGGCACGGTGGAGCGCGAGCACAGACGCGCGTGGCCCGACGAGCATGCGCGGCTCAGCGGGGCCGGACAGCGCCCCTGCAAGAGCCGGCGCATCCTCCGCGTCGGGAATGTACGGCCACGCCAGCGGACCGCCGAGCACGGTGGCCACAAGCTCACGGCCGTCGAATGCGCCCCACCACTCACCGCCGTCCATGCCCAGCCGAAGCTCGCTGCGCAGGAATGCGTTGCCGACACGATCGCGGTCGAGGAGCTCCGCGAGTCGCGGCGCGTCCGCCGGACCGAGCCGGCACGCAGCAGGAGCTGATCGAGTGGCCAAGGCCTGATTGTGCGCGGATGCTCGCGGGGTTTGGCAATCGTCTGGGCTATCCTCGGCCGGCGATGCATGTCCGGATGACGGCGCTTGCTCTGCTGTGCGCGGGATGCAGCGCGTCGACGTCGACGGCGACACCGACTGCGCGTCAGGCGTCGCCCGCCGCGGCGGCGCACACGTTCAAGAGCACGCGCTTCACGATTACGGTGCCGCGCGGCTGGCGCGACGCCACCGGCGACCAGCACGCGGTGGCGTCGGTGAGCGCCAGCGGACAGGTGCTCATGTTGCTGGTGGCCGAGGCGACCACGCTGAACGAGCACATCGATGTCTCCGTGGCGGCGCAACCGGTTCCGGACGACCAGCTCGCCGGATACCTGCAGAGCGTCGCCCAGAGCGGCGCCACGAACCTCAGCCAGCCGCGGCCGTTCTCCGTCGACGGCGGCACGGGCATCTTCATCACGTACAACCTCATGTCGACGGGGGGCACGCTGCTCCAGGACCAGGACATGGTTGTCAACCACGGCGGCGACACCTTCGACATCGTGCTCAACACGGCGCAGGCGGATTTCGCCCGTCAGGTGGCGGACGTGCAATCGATCCTGAGCACGTGGAAGTGGGCCTCCTGATAGGCTGCCGAGCGTGCTCATCCTCATGAACGTCAATGCCACCGACGAGGAGGTGGCCGGCGTGTTGCGGCATGTCCGCGAGCGGGGCTTCGAGCCCATCGAGCTCCCCGGCGCGGACCGCCTCGCCATCGGTGTGCTGGGCAGCAACCCGGGATCGATACGCGACGCCATCGTCGATCTTCCCGGTGTCGTCGAGGCCATCCCGGTCAGCAAGCCGTACAAGCAGGTGACCCGGGAGTGGCATCCTGAGTCCACTGTGGTCGACGTCTCCGGCGTCTGCATCGGCGACGGATCGTTCACGGTCATGGCCGGCCCGTGCGCGGTGGAGAACCGTGAGCAGATGCTCAGCACGGCCCGTGCCGTGCGCGATGCGGGCGCGGCGATCATCCGTGGTGGGGCCTTCAAGCCGCGGACATCTCCGTACTCGTTCCAGGGACTCGGCCTGGCCGGCCTCGACTTTCTGAGCGAGGCACGCACGGCCACGGGGTTGCGCGTCGTCACCGAGGTGGTCACCCCCGGCGACGTCGAGGTCGTGGCCGGGACCGCGGACATGCTCCAGGTCGGCACCCGCAACGCGCAGAACTTCGCGCTGCTGGAGGCAGTCGGGGATTCGGGCCGGCCGGTGCTGCTCAAGCGCGGGCTGAGCAACACCATCGAGGAGTGGCTGCTCGCCGCCGAGTACGTGGTGGCTCATGGCAACCCCGACGTCGTGCTCTGCGAGCGTGGCATCCGCACCTTCGAGGCGTACACGCGCAACACGCTCGACCTCAGCGCCGTGCCGGTCGTCAAATCCCTGTCGCATCTGCCGGTGGTCGTCGATCCATCGCACGCGACGGGGCACCGCCACCTGGTCGCGCCCATGGCGCTGGCCGCGCTGGCCGCCGGCGCCGACGGCGTGCTCATCGAGGTGCACCCCGACCCGGAGAGAGCCCTGTCGGACGGCGCGCAGTCGCTGAACTTCGCCATGTTCGAGGAGCTGATGGCGCAAATCCGGCGGCTGTCGTTGGCGTTGGATCGCCAGCTCGCGACCGTGCCGTCACCGGCTGGAGAGGCAGTCCAGGGTTAGGAAGGCTGCAGTCCAAGGAGGGCTGTACCGACTGTGTCCATCTTTCGCCGTCAGCAGGCTGTGACGATCGACGCGCCGATCGCCGGGGGGTGCGCCAATTACACCGCAGTCCAGTGCGCGTACCGCGACCGGCGTGGCCGGGCCTGCACCGCATCGTTCTGCCCCAACCACCATGTACGGGTCGGTGAGGCCGTCTTTTGCCGGCGTCATGCCAACACGGTTGCCGCGCTTGGTGAGCGTGGCAAGGACCCCAATGCGCTGCCCGACCTCGACGACCGCGGCCCATCGCTGGTGCACTGGATCTCCAACGACCTCGACGATGCCATCCGCAGCGTGCTGTCCAGGGCAGCCCGGGACGGCGAGTCGGTCATCGCCGAGCCGGAGGTGGCGCTGGCACACGACGCCAACCGACACGGTCGATGGGAGCGCTGCTGGAAGCTCGTCGAGAGCACCGGCGTGGTCATCAAGGTGACCATCCACGTCAGCGAAGAGGACGATTCACTGGTGCACGTTCGCGTGGGCACCGAGATGGTGGCAGACGGCGTTCCGCCCTGGATCGCGCAGCGCCGCGAGGGTCATGAGATGACGGGCTCGATCGACGACTCGCAGCGGCGGCTCTTCTACCGGTTCCTCGAGGAGAACATCACCGCCGCGGTCAACCGCTTTCGCGGCCGCGGCGACCGCGCCGACTGGCAGAGCACGTAGCCGCTCCCGCTACGCCGCGGGCCCGACGGACTCCGACCGCCTCGCTGCACGCGCGCCGATGGTGTCGAGCAGGCGGCCGAGCACCTCCTCCGCTTTCACCGGACCACCGCGACTGCGCACGGCCCCGTGGGTCAGCGCCGCGGCCGCGAGATCGATGATGCGCAGCGCACCTGGTGTGTCGAGATCGTCGTCGAGCCGCTCCAGGAACTGCCGTTCGTAGTCCTGCGCGTCATCGCTGTCGAGCGTGGCATCGCTCTGCATGGCGACGTGGTAGCGCTGCCGGCGTTCGTCCGCCTCGCGCAGCTCATCCTCGTCGTACGTCCAGCTCTCCCGATAGTGGTGTGCGGCGAGCAGGATGCGCACCGTCGGGCCGGGCACGCGTTCGAGCACGTCGCGCACGAAAACAAGGTTGCGCAGCGACTTGCTCATCTTCTCGCCCTGATGGCGAACCATGGCAACGTGCACCCAGTGCGTCACATACGGCGCGACTCCGATCGCCTCCGCCTGCGCGATCTCGGAGTCGTGGTGCGGATAGATGAGGTCATCGCCGCCGCCGTGGAGGTCGATGGGATGACCGAGCTCACCGGTGGAGAGCACCGAGCATTCGATGTGCCAGCCTGGACGTCCGTCGCTCCAGGGGCTGGGCCAGCTTGGCTCGCCCGCTGCCGACTGCTGCCACAGCACGAAGTCGAGCGGGTTGTGCTTGCGAGGGTCGTCAGGGTCGGCGCCGCGCTCGCGGCTGAGCGCGGTCATGGTGGCGACGTCGAGTCCGCTGAGGCGTCCGTAGCGGGGGAATTTCGCGGTGTCGAAGAACACCCAGCCAGCCTGCTCGTACGCGTATCCCTCTTCGTGCAAGCGCGCAATCCAGCGAACCATCTCCGCCACGTGCATGGTGGCGCGCGGCGCGGCATCCACGGGCAGCAGGCCGATGTCGGCCATGTCGCGGTCGAAGCGCTGCACCTGCGCGTCCCCGACGGTGCGATAATCGGCGTTGCGCTCGCGCGCGACACGCAGGATGTCATCGTCGACGTCGGTGATGTTGCGCACATGGTGTACGTCGACATCGAGCAGGATGAGACGCCGGGCGATGACGTCGAACACGTGGTAGGCGAAGGCGTGTCCCATGTGGGCAGCGTCGTACGGCGTGATGCCGCACACGTACATGCCAACACGATTGTCGCGTGGCTGGAAGGGCACGACCGCCCGGCGAGCGGTGTCGTACAGGCGCATCCGGTGGTCGATTCTACGTGGGCGGGCGGGCCGCGACGGTGTCGAGCAGCACACGCGCCGCGTCGAGCGCCACCTTCGTGTCCTTGAACGCCGCCAGCTCTGCGGCGGCGACGAAGTCCAGCCACGCCGCTTCGCTGATCTCCGCGGGATCGGGATCAAGCACCGCTCCGGAAGGCGCCAGCACGAGGAAGTGATGCACCCGCTTGAAGACCAGCCGGCCCTGCTTGCTTCTGTAGACGTACTCGGACGAGGGCAGCGACCCGACCATCTGCAGCTGCGCCTGTGCCAGCCCGGTTTCCTCGGCGATCTCTCGCAGCGCGGCCTGCTCGGGGGATTCGCCCTGTTCGACGATGCCCTTGGGCAACCCCCAATGACGGCCGTCGCTCACCAGGCACACCTCGTGCCCGCCTGCAACAGGCCGGACCACAACCCCGCCGGATGACACTTCAGTGGGACGAAACGCGCGCGCCGGCACGCCGACAGCGTACGCCCGAGCGCTGCGAGTTCCGTTGCTATGATCGAGTGCCGCGCGGCCCCGTGGTGTAGCCTGGCCTAACACGCCACCCTGT
The DNA here is from genome assembly GCA_005879785.1 of Chloroflexota bacterium. Lineage (GTDB taxonomy): Bacteria > Chloroflexota > Dormibacteria > Aeolococcales > Aeolococcaceae > CF-165. Next base: position 25,597 of record VBJV01000039.1, on the reverse strand, counting down.
CAAGGTGGAGATCGTCGGTTCGAATCCGATCGGGGTCGCCAAAAAAGCCGAGAAAATCCGCACCCGGCCACCGCGATTTTCCCGGCTGAGAAAAGGACGGCAGCTCCGGCGGAATGAATCCGCCTACGCCGCCGGACATTTGAGAGCCGAAACTACACGATCGCAACGTCGCTCAGGTCGGGTGCCTTGGGGTACGCGGGGTCGAGGTTCT
>VBJV01000039.1:0-25314 GCA_005879785.1 Chloroflexota bacterium | reverse complement strand
GTCGATGTGCGGCTCAAGGCGTCTTCGTACGCCGTCTGATACTCAGCCCACAGCGCACGGTCGTCGAGGTCGCCGCGGCGGAACTTCCAGCGCTTGTCGGGCTGCTGCAGGCGCTCTTCGAACCGCCGCTTCTGCTCATCTCTGGAGATGTGCAAGAAGATCTTGACGACCGTCGTCCCGCTCCTCACCAGCATCGCCTCGAAATCCACGATCTCCGGAAAGCGTGCCTTCCAGACGCGTTCGGGCACCAGCTTGCGTACCCGTGACGCCAACACATCCTCGTAATGCGAACGGTTGAAGATGCCGATCTCGCCGAAGCGCGGAACCGCCTGATGCACGCGCCAGAGGAAGTCGTGCGCGAGCTCTTCCGGTGTCGGCACTTTGAACGCGACCACTCGGGTGGCCTGCGGGTTGACGCCCTGGAAAACATGCTTGATGGTTCCGTCCTTGCCTGACGCATCCATTCCCTGCAACACCACAAGCAAGGCACGCTTCGCTTCTGCCCACAAGCGGTCCTGCCACCGCGCCAGCTCAGCGTGATCGTTCGCGAGCGCGGCCTCCGCCGCGGCACGACCGCCGGCAAGGCCGTGCGTCGACGCCGGATCCATCCGGCTCAGGGCGATTCGTGTCTCCGGCTTCGCCGTCCAGATCTCGCGCATGTGAAGGCGTATCATGGCCCGCCGTATCGGCCTGTTGCAGTGCGCTGAGGAGAGTTCGTGAATCGTTATGTGCTTCCGTTTCCGGTGTTGCCCGGCAAGGATCCGCGGGTGCTCAGCAGCGAGCTTCAGCGGCGCCCCAGCGAATGGGCGGAGTCGCGGCGCAACCAGGGCGTCAGCATGGAACGCGTGTACTTGCAAACGACGCCGATGGGACAGTTCGTGGTCGCGTATCTGGAGACGACCAGCACGTTCCCGGAGGCCAACGCGGTACTGGCTCAGTCGACGCTCGACATCGACAAGTTCTTCATCGAGAAGGTGCGCGAGATCAATGGCGTCGACGTCACCGCGCCGCCGCCGGACGGACCGCCGCCCGAAACCGTCGGTGCGTGGTTCGACAGCGACGTCCGCGAGCGGCGCCGCGGTCTGGCGTTCACCGCTCCTCTGATACCCGGGAAGGAGGACCAGGGTCGCGCCTTCATTCAAGACGCCTTCAGCAGACCGGAGATGAACGTGTCGCGGCGTGCGCTGGGCAACAACGCCGAGGTCGTCACCGTCGTGTACACGCCGCAGGGCCCGGTGAGCGCTGTCTATGTCGAGGGCAACGATCCGGCGGAGGCCAACCGCCGCTTCGCCGCGTCCACTCTGCCGTTCGACGTCTGGTTCAAGGACGGGCTCAGACAGCTGTTCCCGCCGTTCATCGACTTCAACCAGCCGGTGGCGGGCGTCGAGGAGATCTTCGACTCGGAGGCGGTCCGGGCCAGGGCCTGACGCGGCGAGCCGCGCAGCAGCGGCTCACTTCCAGTACCAGTTCTCCGGGTTGATGTCGCCCAGCGGGTCCTGCGGCTGCGTGCCCTGCAGGTGCTTGTCGATCATCGACAGCTGCAGGTACTGCGTCGGCAACCAGATGACCGGCAGCTGCTTGGCCAGGTAGTCCTCGTATGCGTACAGCGCTGGCAGCGTCCCGGTCTGCGTTGCGGCGATCAGCTGATCGGTCATCGCGTCATGCCAGCCGCCGTAGTTCGACGGCGCCGACGACGCCCAGAGCTGGTCGCCNCGGATAGAAGTCGGGCGCATAGATCCAGCCGTAGCCCCAGTACTGGATGTCCCACGTGCAGGTCTTGCCCTGGATGCACGGCGTGGCGTTGCCGATCACCTCCTCCAGCGACGGGTTGCTGGTGAGTGTCAGCTGTATCCCAGCCTGCGCGTAGTCCGACTTCAGCTGCGCCATCTCCTTCGCAACCGTGGGGCTCCCGCCCAGGTGCTCGACGCGAAACGCCGCCTGCTTCGCCTGAGCGATGCCGGCGCCGCACTGGTGGTCGCCGGTGCCGGGGTTGGTGCACGTGCTCAGACCGCCGGGGTTCACGGTCCAGCCATGGTCCTGCAGCAGCGCGATGGCCTGAGCCGCACTGAATGGATACGGGTTGGTCTTCGCCGTCTGGTCCATGTATCGCGACGCGGGACGGCCGGGCACGGGACCGTACGTCGGATACGCAAACCCCGAGAACGCGTTGCTGATCATTCCCTGCTGATCGACCAGCATCTGCATCGCCTGCCGGAAATACGCCTGACGGAACATGGGCCCGCTCGCGGGGTTGGTGAAGTTGAGGGGGAAGTCATTGATCTGCCAGCCGGTCCACGGCGCGAAGGTGTAGCCGAGGGCGGTGATCTGCTGCCTCTGCGCGGCGTCGGCGACCGGAAGGTAGCCGTAGGCGACGCGGTGCGCCGCAGAGCCGGACTTCAGCGCGCCGACCTCAGCGGCGTCGCCGGTGAACGCGATCTCGTCGAACTCGGCCAGGCGCGGCTTGTGAGGCCCGGAGTAGCGGCGGTTCGGAACCATGGCGACATTGCCCTTGGTATCAAAGGACTTCAGCCGCCACGGGCCGTCGACGACACGCCACAAGGAGTTGGTGCTGTATGTCGCCGTCCTGGCCGCTTCGGCGTCGAGGAACTGGTACACAGCCCGTGCACCGTCGGGCGCCGTGTCGTAGTCGCCCACGGTGCCGGCGGCGGATTCGCGATCCCACACGTGCTGCGGTATCGGCGTGATCTGCGACAGCTCGTTGTAGGTGAAGAAGTCGGCGCCGTACGGCTGGCTGAGCATCAGCGTGATGGTGCTCGGGCTGTTGACGGTCATCCCCGTGACGTTGTCGGGATACTGGCCGGGAGCGTATGCGCCCCACTGCCCCTTGTTGGCGGAGACGAGGTTCTGCCAGAAGACGATGTCGCGCGTGGTCACGGGTACGCCGTCGGACCACGTGTAGCTCTTGAGCGTGATGCTGACGCTCCGGCCGTCGGCCGCATAGACGGGGGGCTGGGCCAGGCTCAGGTTCTCGTCGAGCTGCACCTGCCCGCTGCTTCCGAACCAGTACAGCGGCCGGTACAGGAGGTGCTGGAACTGCATGAGGTTGGCGACGCTGAAATGCTTCAACGACGTGAGGGGAAAGATGTAGTCCGGCTGCGCCAGCGGGCTTTCAGCCCAGACCGCCGTGGTCCGCTCGGGAAGACCGCTGCCGCTGCAGGAGGCGCACACGAGCACCGCCGCCAGCCCGGCCAGGGCGGTTGCTCCCCTTGCGCGCGCACGTCGCGAGGACATCGCCTCCTTTCGGCTCCCCACTTCCTCGAGGAGACCCCCGACGCGCCGCGTCAGGCTGCCTCCTGCTGCGGCCAGCGTCCCTCGGCGCGGGCCAGGGCCCGATCGTAGACGGGCGAGGTGCGCAGCCGCCCGCGCAGCGTCGCGCGCATGGCGCGCAGCCAGAGGCGCAGCCCCCGATGGGTGGCGGCGTGCGCAGGCGTCCAGCGAATCCCGTACGCCCGGCGCAGCCGCGCGGGCAGAAGGCCGGCAGCGACGAAGGCGAGCACGTCGGCGCCCGGTCGGAGCAGCGGCGACCTCACCGGCGGATGGAGCACGGTCGCGGCCACCAATCGAGAGCCGGGCCCGGGCAGCGCCCAGCCGCTGGAGATCTGCGTCATCACGTACCGCTCGAGCGCCGCGGCGTCGCGCCACAGCATGCGGCGGGAAAGCCCCATGAGGGCCGCCACCGCGTCCCACTCGCGCACGAAGCGATCACGATCAGCCCGCCCCAGCCCGCCGATGAGCTTGTCGTGCGCCACCAGCATCGAATAGACGAACGACGCGTGCACCCAGCGCAGCAGCGCACGGTCGGCGGCTGTGTACGCCTGTCCTGCTCGGGCGCGGCGTGTTGCGCTGCTGGTCGGGATAGTGCCTGCGACGCGGCGGTGCAGCCGGTTGATGCGCCGCGTGGCGCTGCGAGCCTCGGCGGTGGTCGCGAAGCACACGACGGTGACCCAGTCGATGGTGCGGTCAAGCCGGCCATACGGATCCGTTGCGTAGCTGCTGTGGTCGATCGCGCCCTGCGCGACCATGGGGTTGGCCGCCTGCAGGAGCAGTGCTGTGCCAGCGCCGAGGATGAGCAGTGGCTCGCGCATCACGCGCCAGGTCACCGAGCCGGGCCCGAACAAGCCCGGGTCCGGTGCCGGGTCGCGCAGCGGGGCAGGCTGCCGCGAGCGCGGCAGCGGCCTGGCGAGCACCTGCGCCAGCAGCGCCGGAGTGGGCAAACGCAGCACACGGCGAGATTAGCAGCGTGCCGATGAGGTCAACGGCCGGGTCGCCCGGTTCGGGAGTGGTGCAGGCCTGAAGGGGGCTCCTCGGAGGCGAGCCGGAACGGCTCGGAGCGCAGGGCGAGCTGAGAGATAAGCGGCGGACCCCAGCGGGGTCCGACCGCGGGCCCCCTGAAGGCCTGCGCCATCTCCCGAGAGGGCGGCCCGGCCGTTGACCTCACCGCGCGCGGTGCAGCTCCCCTGACAGGTGCCACCGCGGCGCTTCGGAGGTCGTCGACATACGCAGCGTGTAGCGCAGGGTGTCGCCGTCCAGCTCGAAGTCCCGCTCCAGCGCGGTGACCGGTTTCGCCGTGGGCGACGTGCGCAGCGACTCGGTGCGCAGGCGCAGCGTGTTGCCGTCCCAGCCGCCGATCTCGATCTCGGCGACCCCGATGCCGTGGGCCAGCACCAGCTCGACCGAGCCGTCCGCACCGGCGCGCCAGTAGCCCGATTCGCCGTGCAGTGGACGGCCGTCGTCGGACGCCGCGGTGCGCTGCGTGTAGCTCACGAAGGGCTTGCCGTTGTGCGCGAAGCGCAGCCATTCGCGGTAGCCGAAGATGTCGCCGCCGCCCCACTGGCCGCGGCCCTCGCCCTCCCAGTCGCCGAGCAGCTCGGCGAGGCGTCCCAGATCGGGATGGGGCACGACATCGTCCACCGCGCCGAGTGTACGCGGCGTCGCCGAGCGGCTCGGTGTGGCGGGTCGAGCTACCATCGCTCGCCGTGAGCGAAGAGAAAAGCGTCGAGCGCGTCCTCGTCGTGGTGGCGCATCCGGACGACTGCGACTTCGGCTGTGCCGGAACCACCGCGAAATGGACCGGAGAGGGCCTCGCCGTCTCCTACTGCATCGTCACCGACGGCGACGCCGGCGGCTCCGACCGCAGCATCACGCGTGCCGACATGGCCCGCGTCCGCAGGGTCGAGCAGATGGAGGCCGCTGCCGAGGTCGGCGTCACCGACGTGTCGTTCCTCGGCTACCCCGACGGCAGGGTGTCACCCTCCATCGAGCTGCGCCGCGACATCACCCGCGTGATCCGGCAGAAGCAGCCCCAGCGGGTGGTCGCGCAGTCGCCGGTGCGCAACTTTGCGCGCATCTACGCCAGCCACCCGGACCACCTCGCCGTCGGTGAGGCGACCATGTGCGCCGTCTATCCCGATGCACGCAACCCGTTCGCGCACCCGGAGCTGCTCAACGGTGAGGGACTCGAGCCGCACACCGTCGACGAAGTCTGGCTGATGACCGTGAACCAGGCCGACCAGGTGATCGACATCACGGACACCGTCGAACGCAAGCTCGCCGCGCTGCGACGCCACCGCAGCCAGTACGACGACTGGGACAAGCTCGAGGAACGCATGCGCACCTGGATGAGCGCCACCGCGAAGTCGGCGGGGCTGAACGACGGGCGCATGGCCGAGCAGTTCCAGGTCGTGGAGACCGCGTGATGGCCGGCGGCTGGCACTTCCGCATCGGCAGCATGGCGGCCATCGCCGGCGCGGCCGACACGGCGGCATTCGTGCTCACCCGTTGGAGCCGGATGCGCGCCAATCCCGGGAGACTGGCCGGCAGCCTGTTGCTGCTCGGTCTATGGCTGGGGCTGGCGGCGCAAACGGGCCGGCGCGGCGACGCGGCGCCGGCCGCTGCGGTCGGGTTGAGCGCCACCCTGCTGGCGGCGAACCTCGCGCTCCTCGGCGTCCACCTGCGCGCTCACGCTGCCGGACCGCGCGTGTACCTGGGTCCGGCTGTGGCCGGGGCTGTGCTCGCGGACTCGCTGCGCCGGCGGTGACGCCGGAGATCCGGCGCTTCGGGAGCTGGCGCTCCCCGCTGACGGCGACGATGGTCGCCGCCGGTGAGCGGCGTCTCGGTGACCTGCAGGTCGACGGTGACGAGGTGTACTGGGTGGAGGGGCGCGCGTCCGAGGAGGGTCGCTGCGCGATCGTGCGCTGGCGCGATTCGCGAGCCGCGGACGCGCTCGATGCGCCTTGGTCGGCACGGACGCGCGTCCACGAGTACGGGGGCGGCGCGCTGCTGGCCGTCAGCGGCACCGTCTACTTCAGCAACGCCACCGACAACCGGCTCTACAGCGTCACCCCCGGCGCGGGCCCGCGCGCGGTGACGCCCGATCTCGGCGACGTGCGCTACGCGGACATGGTGCTCGATACGGTGCGCCATCGCCTGCTCTGCGTCGTCGAAGACCATCGCGGTGCGACGGTGATCAACGACCTGAGGACGGTTCCCACCGGCGGCGGCGAGCCGGAGCCGCTGGCCGGCGGCAACGACTTCTACTCGACGCCACGTCTCAGCCCGGATGGCTCGCGGCTGGTGTGGCTCACCTGGAATCAGCCCAACATGCCGTGGGACGGCACCGAGCTGTGGCTGGCCGAACTGGACGGCGCAGGCGCGGTGCGATACGCGCGCCTGATCGCCGGCGGGCGCAGCGAGTCGATCTTTCAGCCAAGCTGGGCGCCCGACGGAACGCTGTACTTCTGCTCCGACCGCACCGGCTGGTGGAACCTCTACCGCTGGGACGCGGACGGCACCCACGCCGTCGCGCCCATGGAAGCGGAGTGCGGCAGGCCGCAGTGGGTCTTCCGGATGTCCGCGTACACGTTCTGCGGTGGCGGAACCATCGCGATGGCGGTGATACGTGCCGGCGTCTCGCAGCTGATGCTGCTCGACGTCGCGTCGGGGCGGATCACCGCCGTCGAGACGCCGTTCACGTCGCTGAGCAACATCGTCGCGCTCGGCGGCGGTGTGGTCGCGTTCGCTGCGGCGCCCGCGACTCCCACCAGCGTGGTCCGCATCGACATCACCTCAGGCGAGCACGCCATCCTGCGCCGCGGCAGCGATACCACCGTCGATGAAGCGGTCCTGTCGACACCCGAAGCGATCACCTTTCCCGGCGAGGACGGCGCGACCGCGCACGCCTTCTTCTACGCACCGCGCAACACCGCGTACGTCGCACCGCCCGCAGCCCAGCCCCCGCTGCTCGTGGGGGCGCACGGCGGTCCGACCAGTGCGCGCAGCGCCGCCCTCGATGCGCACGTGCAGTTCTGGACATCGCGCGGGTTCGCATACCTCGACGTCAACTACGGCGGCAGCACCGGGTACGGCCGCGCGTACCGGGAGCGCCTCCGCGGCGCGTCCGGAGTCGTCGACGTCGGCGACTGCGTTGCCGGCGCCCGGCACCTGGCCGCGATCGGCGCCGTCGATCCCACACTGATGCTCATCCACGGCGGCAGCGCCGGCGGGTACATCGTGCTCTGCGCGCTGGCATTTCACGACGTGTTCGCCGCCGGTACCAGCCTCTACGGCATCGCGGACCTCGAGCTGCTGCACGAGCAGACCCACAAGTTCGAGGCGCGCTACGACGACAGCCTGACCGGACCGTACCCGGAGCAGCGCGAGCGCTATCGCGAGCGCTCGCCCATCCACTTCATCGATCGGGTACGCGCGGCGCTGCTCCTGTTGCAGGGCACCGATGATCCGGTCGTGCCTCCCAATCAGACGCAGATGATGTTCGACGCCCTGCGCGCAGCCGGCGTGCCATGCGCCTGCATCATGTTCCCCGGCGAGCAGCACGGCTTCCGTGACGCGGCCAATATCCGGCGAGCCATCGAGGCCGAGCTCTCCTTCTACGGCCAGGTGCTGGGCATCGACATCACCGACGATGTCGAACCCGTCGCCGTCGCCAACCTGCCGGCGCCTGTATCGCGCTAGCGCCCGATGGACGCCATGTCCCAGTGACGCTTCCCGCGCACGGCGTCGCGAGGCACCGCCGCCTCCAGCCGCTCCAGCTCGCCGGCATCCAGCCTGAGGCTCGCCGCGGCTGCGTTCTCCTCGACGTGCGCGACACGCTTGGAGCCGGGGATGGCCGCCACGTCGTCACCGCGCGACAGCACCCAGGCCAGCGCGAGCTGCGACGGGGTCACCGACCGGGCTCGCGCGATGTCCGCGATCACCGCGACCAGCGCTGCGTTGGCCTCCACATTTCCCTGCTGGAAGCGGGGAAAGCGGACGCGGCGCACGTCGCCCTCGGGAAGGTCGTCGGCTGACCGGATCATGCCGGTGAGCAGGCCGCGGCCGAGCGGGCTGTAGGCGACGAACCCGATGTGCAGCTCGCGCAGGGTCGGCAGCACCTCGTCCTCGATGTCGCGCGTGAACAGCGAGTACTCGGACTGGACCGCGCTGATGCGGTGCACGGCATGGCCGCGACGCAGCGAGTCCACGCCCGGTTCGCTCAAGCCCAGGAAGCGCACCTTGCCGGCGCGCACGAGCTCGGCCATGGCGCCGACGGTCTCCTCGATGGGCACCGCTGCATCGACGCGATGCTGGTAGTAGAGGTCGATGACGTCGATGCCCAGGCGCCGCAGCGACGCGTCGCATGCGCCGCGCACGTGTTCGGGGCTGCCGTCGATGTGCTGCGAGCCGTCCTCGTCGCGCACGAAGCCGAACTTGGTGGCGATCACGTAGCCGTCGCGTCGCCCGGCGATCGCGCGACCCACCAGTTGCTCGTTGGTGAACGGACCGTACATGTCCGCGGTGTCGAGCATGGTGATGCCGAGCTCCGCCGCGCGATGGATGGCCGCGACAGCCTCGGCCTCGTCGCGCTCCTGCGGCGCGCCGTAGAAGTCGGACATGCCCATGCAGCCGAGCCCGAGTGCGGAAACCTCGAGTCCGTCAACGCCCAGACGCCGCCGTTCCATGGCCGTGCCTCCTGTCACCCCGCCGGTCACGTCGCACTCGACTCGAGCACGCTGCGCCACCGCTGTGGCCGCAGGTCGATCCGACCATAGAGAATCGCAAGCATCCCGGCAACGCCGGCCACGAGGAAGGCGAGCGCCGTGCCGCCGGACTCGGCCAGCCACCCGGCGAGCAGCCCGCCGAGCGGCGCGGTGCCGAAGAACACGTACCCGTACAGCGCGAGCACGCGCGCCCGCAGCCGGTCGGGGACCACGCGGTGCAACGCAGCGTTGCTCTGCGACGCGTAGAGGGCGAAGGCGAACCCCACCACGACGAGCACGCTGCCCACGGCCCAGGTCACCCGCAGCGGAGCCAGTGCCAGCTCGGCCATGGCGAAGATGACCGCTCCGGTCATCAGGGCACGCCCGCTCGCGCGTGCGAGCGACGCCGAGACGAGCGCGCCGGCCAGCGCCCCGGCGCCGAAGAGCGCCGACAGGATGCCGAACACCTGCGGTCCGGCCAGCAGCGTCTGCGACGTCAGGATGGGCAGCAGCACGCTGAAGTTGATGCCGATCGTGGCGATGATCAGCATCATCAGCAGCACGACGCGGATCACCTGCGTGCGCCACGCGTAGGTGAGGCCCTCACCGGCGCCGCGCAGCACGCTGATGTGGCTGTCGTCGCGTCCCACCGGGTACATCTCGCTCTCGCGCATCAGCAGCAGCGCGAGGATCACGGCCAGGTAGCTGGCCGTGTTGAGCAGAAAGCAGATGCCCACGCCGACCACGGCGATGAGCAGCCCGGCCAGCGCCGGCCCGACGATGCGCGAAGCGTTGAACAGGCTGGAGTTCAAGGCGATCGCGTTGGACAGCTCGCGGCGGCCGACCAGCTGGATGGTGAACGCCTGCCGCACCGGCGTGTCCAGCACGGTCACCGTCCCGGTGACGCCGGCGAGCAGGTACACCTCCCAGATCTGTGCATGACCGGTGAGCGTCAGGGCAGCCAGCGCGGAGGCGTTCAGCATGAGCGCCGCCTGCGTGGCGATCAGCGCGCTGCGCTGGTTCAGGCGGTCGGCCACTGCGCCGCCGAGCAGCCCGAGCAGCGCGTAGGGGCCGAACTGGCACACGGCGAGCACACCGACCGCGAGCGGCGAGTGGGTCAGCTGCACGATGAACCACGCCTGAGCGACGTTCTGCATCCACGTGCCGCTGAGCGACACGGCCTGGCCGAAGAAGTAGAGGCGGTAGTTGCGATGCCGGCGCAGGCTCAGGAAGGTGCGCGACGTCGCCGCGCCCACGCCGAGGCTCATGAGCGGTTCACCAGCGCAGCGAGCGGGCCGATGGCCCTGGCGATGACCTCGCGCTCGTCTGCGCTCAGCGCGGCCAGGCGTTCGGCCAGCCAAGCGGTGCGTCGCGACCGGACGGTGCGCAGCACCCTGGTGCCTCCGGGGGTGAGGGTCAGGCCGACGCGACGGCGGTCGGCAGCCTCCTCACGCCGCCGTGTCACCAGGCCGCCGGCCTCGAGCCGGTCGATGTGCACCGACATCGACGGCACCGCCGTCCCCTCGGCCGCAGCCAGCTCGGCGACGCCGATCCCTGGGCGATCCCGGATGGCCGCCAGGATGGAGACCTGCCCCGACGAGACGCCAAGCATGTGCAGCTCCCGACGCAGGTGCCGGTTGACGTGGAGCAGAACCGGACGGAGGCGGTTGGCGATGGCCACCGAGTCCTCGGCGCGGGGCGGCGCATCCATCGTCTTCACGGATAGTAATTATGTAGCCTAACTATATGAAAGGCAAGGATGGGAACACCGGGGCGCGCCGGCGCGTCCCAGTCGCGTCAACCCTCGTGAACGCCGGAGGAACATCGATGCGCCGGATCCTTGCTGTGGGGGCCGCCCTCGGCGGCGCCCTGCTGCTGCAGACGACCACCGCCCTGGCCTGCGGGGGGCTGGTCGCCCCCGACGGCGACGTCCGCCTCGACAAGGCCACCACCTTCGTGACGTGGCATGCCGGCGTCGAGCACTACGTCACCAGCTTCGCGTTCGACGGCGAGGTGACCGACCTGGGCTGGATCGTGCCGCTGCCGGCGGTGCCGACCAGCGTCCAGCCGGCGGGCAAGTGGACGCTGCAGCGCCTGGAGCGCGAGGTCAACCCGGTTCGCTTCGAGGCCACTGCCGGTGACGCGCTGCATGCCCCGGCGGCCGCCAGCTCGATCGTGGTCGAGCAGGTGCAGGTCGAGGCGCTCGACGTGACTGTGCTCAAGGGCAGCGGCCAGGCGGTCGTCGACTGGTGCATCCACAACGGCTTCCTCCTGCCGCCCGAGACCAGGGATCACCTGCTTGTGTATGCGCAGGAGAGCCCGGTGTTCATGGCGGCCAAGTACGACGTGAACGCGGCACGGCTCCGCGGTCAGCGCTCCGGTGACGGCGTGCCCCTGCTCATCACCATGAACACACCACAGCTGTGGGTGCCGCTCGAGGTGCTCGCCAACGACGACACACCCGTCAACGCCGACCTCTTCCTGCTCACCGACGGCCCGCTGACCACCGCGAATGCGCCCTTCATCCTGGCTGGGTTCTTCGGCTCGCAGGACGTCGACGGCGCTCCTGGATTCAGCGTGGCCAGCCAGGAGCCGATGAACGACGTCCTCCACCGCGACCTGTCCGGCGACCGCAATATGGCATGGGTCCCCCGGGACGGCTACCTCACCTACCTCACGCTCAACGCCCCGAGTGAAGCGGTCACCTACGATCTCGCAGTCGGTGGCGACAACGTCATCCGCCTGGCGACGTTCGGCACCCCGCCGGCGAAGACGGTGAGCCCGGCGCCCGCCGGCAGCCCGGCGCCGTGGCAGTGGGCCCTTGCCGCCGGCGCCACGCTGCTCCTGCTCGCAGCCGGGCTCATCGTGCTGCGACGCACCACGCGCCGCGGGGAGCTATCGTGACCCGGCTTTGAGCCTTGTCGACAGTGGTTCGTTCGCGTGGGCGCCGACACTCGAACAGAGGCGAGCCGCGCGACTGCGGCACTTCCTCGATTCGCTCGGGGCGGCGGACCTCGACGCGGTCGCGAGCATCGCACGGGCCGAGCCCCAGCGCTTCTGGGCTTCTGTCGCCGACGACATCGGCATCAGCTGGAGCCGCCGCTTCGACGCCGCTCTGGACCTCGCCGGAGGCTTGCCCTGGGCGCGCTTCTGGCCCGGCGGGCGCTTGAACCTCACCGGCAACGCCGTGTCCCGCTGGGCGGCGCGGGTTCCGCAGCGCACCGCGATCGTCTGGGAGGGCGACGACGGCTCGACCCGGGAGTGGTCGTACGCACAGCTCGAGGTGGAGACGGCCCGTGCGGCGGCGGCGCTGCAGGCCCTGGGTGTCACGCCGGGCGACGCCGTCGGTCTCTGCCTGCCGATGATCCCCGAGACGGCCGCCCTCTTCCTGGCCTGTGCGCAGCTCGGCGCCATCGTCGTGCCGCTGTTCAGCGGCTATGGCGCCGGCGCCATCGTCTCCCGGCTGCGCGACTGCGACGCCAAGGTCCTCTGCGTCGCCGACGGCTTCCTGCGTCGCGGCCACCCGGTGCACAGCAAGCCGACCGCCGACGAGGCCGCCGCGCAGCTGCCGTCGCTGCAGCACCTGCTCGTCGTACGCCGCCTGGGCGGCTCTGCCTCGAGCATGCAGCCCGGTCGTGACCGCTGGTACCACGAGTTGACGTCAGAAGCGACCGCAACCCCGGCCGTGCGCGACACCGACGCCGACGAGCCCTTCATGATCATCTACACGAGCGGCACGACGGGACGCCCCAAGGGCACGGTGCACGTGCACGGAGGTTTCCCGGTGAAGGCGACGCAGGACATGGCTCACTGCTTCGACGTCGGCGAGGCGGACCGGCTGCTCTGGTTCACCGACATCGGCTGGATGATGGGGCCGTGGGCCATCTGCGGCGCGCTCACGCTGGGCGCGACGCTGGTCATGTACGAGGGAGTGCCCGACCACCCTGGGCCGGACCGGCTCTGGGCTGTGGTCGAGCGTCATCGCGTCAGCGTGCTGGGGGTGGCTCCGACGGTGGTGCGTGCGCTCATGCGTCACGGCGACGAACCGGTGGCCGCGCACGACCTCTCCTCCCTGCGCGTCCTCGGGTCCAGCGGTGAGCCGTGGAATACCGAACCGTGGCTGTGGTTCCACGAGCGTGTCGGCGGCGGGCGCTGCCCGGTCATCAACTACTCGGGCGGCACGGAGGTGAGCGGCGGCATCCTCGCCGGCAACATGCTCACCCCGCTGAAGCCATGCGCGTTCGCCGGGCCGGTTCCCGGCATGGCCGCCGACGTTTATGACGAAAATGGCCACAGCATCCGGGGCCGCGTCGGCGAGCTCGTGGTGCTCGCGGCCTGGCCGGGCATGACCCGCGGGTTCTGGCACGACCGCCGGCGCTACCTCGATACGTACTGGTCGCGCTGGCCCGGCGTCTGGGTGCACGGCGACTGGGTTGAGATCGACGGTGACGGGCTCTGGTACATCCGCGGGCGCAGCGACGACACGATCAAGGTGGCCGGCAAGCGGCTCGGCCCCGCCGAGGTGGAATCAGCGCTGGTCGGTCACCCGGCGGTGGCCGAAGCCGCCGCCATCGGCGTGCCCGACGACCTGAAGGGCGAGGCGCTGGTTGCCTTCGTGGTGCTCAAGACCGGTGTGCAGGACGATCCCGACCTGCGCCGCGCGCTCGCGCGGCGCATCACCGACGACCTCGGCAAGGCACTCGCCCCACGCGTTGTGGAGGTGGTCGACGAGCTGCCGCGCACGCGAAACGCCAAAGTGCTGCGCCGCGTGGTGCGCGCGGTCTACCTCGCCGCCGACCCCGGGGATCTGTCGTCACTGGAGAACCGCAGCGCGATCGAAGCCATCGAGCGGGTGCGGCCCGGCTGAGCCGGGCTGCCGTTACTCCAGCGACGCGCCGCGGCGCCGTCTGCGGGTGCGGCGCGCCACGACGGCAACCGCCGCGGATGTGCCCGCGGTCAGCGCGATCAGCAGCGGCGCGCCCTCAGGCGTCACCGCGCTGGTCGAGGCATTGAAGTCGAACGGCGCGGCAACGTCGATGAGGTTGAAGGGAACGCCGCCGATGCCGGCGACGGACGGCACCGAGTTCGCGGGCTCGGTCAGCGTCATCGTGGAGGCTGTGACGCTGTAGAGCGTGCTGTCGATGGGGATGGTCGGTGAGACGTCGGTGACGGGCACGTCGATGGTGATCGTGCCGGGCGCGGTCGGCGTGTACGAGCACGCTGCGCCGGTGATCTGGTTGAGCCCGGGGTAGCTGCGCAGGGCGCCGTTACCGGCGGTGTCGAACGCTGCGTCGCCGTCGTAACACGCCGGTGCGCCGCCGTTGTTCGACTCCATGTACGCGAAGAAGTGATGACCGCCGTTGGCGTCACCGCCACCACCTGCGTCGCGACCTTCGGGGCGCAGCCACGAGACCTGCCACACGAGATCCGTGCCGCCAGCGGTCGACGGCGGGCTGAGACTGGTCAGGTCACCGATGCTCATGGTCAACCGGTAGTGCTGGCCGTCGGGCGCGAGCTGTGCGGATGCGCCACGAATGTCGAGGCTCGGAAAGCTGCCCACTGCCTGCCCGGCGGCGTCGAGTGTGGCGTCCCCGGCGGGGTCGCCGATGGAGTCGGATGCCGCGGGAGCGCCCGGGACGACGGCATGCTGCGGGTCCGCGAGCACGCTGCTGCCCCCGTTCTGCCTCACGAACGCGGCCTCGCCCAGGCCTTCGAACGGATGGTTGGAGTCGGTGTAGGAGATCACGGCCTCGCCCTGCAAGCCGATGCGCAGCTGGAGGAAGTCACCGGTGGCGGTGCGCTGCGTGTCGAGGCTGGGCCCGAGCGGGTTGTTGGGATCGCTCAAGCCGAGCAGCGTGAAGATGTGGCCGCGGTGTACGAAGTGCTCGCCGGCGTTGATCGGCGGCGCGACAAACAGGCTCCAGTCACCTTCGGCGCTGGTGGGCCCACCCGTCGCTCCGGCGGGCTGCGCCGAGTCCGTGCCGTACCAGGCCAGGTCGACACGCCCGTCGTCGCCGGCGGCCGCCCACGCGAACACGTTGTTGTGCAGCCCCGGGGTGGGGACCTGACTCACCGACCAGGACGCGCCCTGGTCGTGCGACACGGCCATCTTCAGGACGCAGTCGCCGGTGACCGCGAAGTTGGCATGGTCGTAGGCAGCCTCCTCCCAGACGACGTAGATGTTGCCGGCGCCGTCGATGGTGAGCACGGGGAAGTTGCCGCCCGTGATGTCGTTGGGAAAGCTGGCCACCGGGAGATCGACGCAGTTGGCGAACCCGGTCGGCGACGTGGTGTAGGCGACGAGGTCGCAGCGACCGACGGAAATCGCGGTCAACGCGGCGTTGTCATGCGGCACGAAGACCTGGGTCGTGCCGGCGTATGTGTGCAGCTCGTCCGCGCCCATGATCCCCTCGGGGCAGGACGTGTCCGTCACCGACGTGATGCCCTGATACGTCGAGAACTGCACGCCCGCGCTCTGTCCGGTGACGTCACCGACGACCGGCGAGCGCTGCACCACCAGCTGGTTCGCCGGCTGGCAGCCGGCCGCACCGGGGTTGGCCAGGCTGTACGCGATGTTGTACGCGAGCACGAGGTCGCCGCCGTTGGTGGGATCGCCGCGCACCGCGTACCACTGCCGGTCGTCGGGTGAGCTGTCCACGGCGGCGCATGTGGCCGGCGCGAAGGTCGCGCCCTGATCGCCCGAGCGGGCCGTCGAGAAGTTCACCAGGTAGAGGTCGTTGAAGTAGAGGTTGTCGCTGCTGTCGGTGGCGAGCTCCGTGTCGCCGCCGCCGGCGCACGTCGTCGAGATCTTGCCTGCGTACGGTGTCGACGCCGGGACCCACTTCCAGGTGGCGCCTCCGTCCAGCGACCGCCAGATGAAGCTGTAGCCGGACGACGCGGTGTTGGGCACGCTCATGTACATGCGCCCGTGCGTGTCGACGCGCAGGTTGGGCTCGAAGCCCCAGCCGTTCAGCACCGTGACCGGACGCCCGAAGCTCGGCAGTGCGGTCGCGGCGTGGGCCCGGCTGCCCGCGAACGCCGAGCCTGCGACGAACACGCCGGCGGCGACGAGCAGCAGCGCGCGGCGCAGCGCTCCAGAACTCCGAGACCCAGCCGGTGTCACCTTCCTGTCCTCCCCGCTCGCGGCAAAAGCCATCGCATCGTACAACGGCGGCAGCCGGCGCTTCACTGCGCGTGACGCTGGATCGACCGCTCCTGGACCCGACGCGGACAAAGGCCGGCTGAAGCGATCGCTCGCGGCGAGCGCGGCGAGCGCACGCCGCCTGGCGTTGCACAATCGCCGGCTCCGGTCGGGGCGCTGCGCCGCCGCGGGTGGCGCCCGCCCGACCCACGAGAGGGTATTGATGCCTCCCACCGTGGCGCTGCCCGGCAGCGCGTTTCATCCGTCGTGGGCCGCGCGACCCGGGCACCGGCGCGTGCGCGACCTCACCGCCGTCGAGGCTCGGGCGCCGATCGATCTCACCGTCCTCCTGCGGGATGCCGCTCGCGGTTGGGCTGCCGAAGCCGAGGACCGCCGCAGGGTCATGGAGTGGGCGAAGCTCGCTGGCGTCAGGCCGGTGGCCGAGGACGCGGCCACGCGCCGCCTGGTCCTGCGTGGGCCGGCCGGCCGGCTGGCGGACCTTTTCGGGGTACGCCTCGAGCGCTTCAGCTGGGTGCGCAGGCCGGGCGCCGAGTACCGAGCCCACCGCGGACCCGTCCACGTGCCCGCCGAGATCGCTGACCAGGTGGTCGGGGTCTTCGGCCTCGACGATCGCCCGGTCGCGCGCTCGCAGCTGCGCACCCTGCGCTCCGACGCGGCGCTTGCCACCTACGACCCGCCTGAGCTCGCCGAGCTGTACCGCTATCCGCGCCTGGCGGGCGACGGCGAGGGCGTCGAGCTCGTTGCGGGAATGATCGAGCTGGGCGGGATCACGCATGCAGCGGACGTCGAACTGTCGTTCAGGCGTCTCGGCCTGCGGCCACCCGAGATCGTCAACGTGTGGCTGGACGGCGCCGTCCCAGCGCCCGACCCGCAGGGCGCCGACGTCGAGGTCGCGCTCGACTACCAGGTCATCGCGGGCATGGTGATGGCGATGGCGCCCCGAGCGCGGCTGACCATCGTCGTGTACAACGCGCCGAACTCGGAGCGCGGCTTCATCGACGCCGTCGCGACGGCCGCCGGAGACGCCTGGCACAAGCCGGCAGCGGTCTCCATCAGCTGGGGCGCCCCCGAGGACGACTGGACGCTGCAGGGCATGCGCGGTCTGGATTCGGCTTTCGCGTCGGGGTCGGCACGGGGCGTCACCTACAGCGCCGCCGCCGGCGACGCCGGGTCGACCAACGCGGAGACGGACGGCCTGCAGCATGCCGAGTTCCCCGCGTCGTCCCCGTCGGTCTGGGCCTGCGGCGGGACGGCGGTGCTGGCCGCCGCCGGGCGGATCACTCGCGAGGTCGTGTGGAACGAGCTGCGCAGCGGCGCCGGCGCGGCCGGGAGCGGCATCAGCCGCGTGTTCGCTGTTCCGCCCTACCAGGAGGCCGCCGGCATCCTGCCCCGCTCCGCCGATGACGGCGCGCCCGGACGGGGTCTGCCCGATGCTTCGGGCAACGCCGATCCGCGCACGGGCTGGAACGTCGTCGCCGGCGGGGACGTCCGGGTCACCGGGGGTACCTCGGCGGTGGCTCCGATGTACACCGCACTCTGGACGCTGATCGCCGCCAAGCGCCGCCGCCGCCTTGGCATGCCCCACCCGCGCCTGTATGCGGCGCGCGGGCGCGGGTTCAACGATGTGCTCCGCGGCGACACCGGCGGGCCCTACCGCGCAGGCGCGGGCTGGGACCCGGCTAGTGGCTGGGGCAGCCCCGACGGCGTGCGGCTGGCCGCAGTGTTGGGCGTCGCCCTCGGGTCGCCGGCGGCCGCCGCGCCGGCTCTCTCATGACGGCGCGGCCGGCACCCACGCAGATCCGCCGCAGGTGGACAGCGGCGACGTCGAGCCGACGACCGGCGCCGCGTACTGGCGACCGGTGACGGGGATGCGCGCGGGGAAACCCGGAATCGGTATGGGCAGCTCGACGACACGGGTGACCACCGCGTACACGCGGCAGCCGTCGCTGTCACAGCGTGTTCCCTCCGGCGACTGCGCGTCGTCGACCATCTTCAGGGCGCCCTCCCCGCCGCCGCGGGGCACCTGCGCGGACTGGTCGCCGGCCTGAATGCAGGCGCGCTCGAACGCAAACAGGTCGCCGCGCCGGTCCTGCGCCGCAATGTCGACGAGCGGCACCGCGCAGCGCTGATCCCGCCGTGGCGGCGCGCAGGGTTGCGTCTCGCCGTAGAGGAACCGGGGATCGACGGCGTCCGCCCCGGACTGCGCCGCGAGCTGCGCGGCCGCGTCAACGCGCTGCGACCATCGATACAGCGCTGCGGCGTCGGCCACCAGGCAGGCGACGCCGAACAGGAACAGTGCAAAGGCGAGCGCGAAGATCATCAGCATCTGACCCGACGTCGCCGCAGATCTGCGCGGACGCAGCGCACGCGATGCTGCGCGCGTCATTGCCGGAATGGCGGCGGCAGTGCCTCCGCATGCGCGTGCAGCATCGGCGCCCAGAACACGCCCCAGGCGAGCGGCGTACGCGAAAAGTCGAGCCGCGCACTGGCGTCGCACACCACCACCTCGAGCCCAAAGGGCGGGTTGAGCGTGCGATCGAGGAAGCCGTGATGCAACGTTCCGTCGCCTCCCCGCGATGCGACGACACACGACACTTCAGAGCCCAGCGGCGAATTCGGGTACGGTTGGGCTGCCCGCGCGGGCTCCGACCCGGCGCCGCTGTCGCCACCGCTGAGGCACAGCGGCCCTTTGTGCCACTCCAGGAACGCTGCGTTGCGCATGGTTCCGTAGAAGCTCTCCGCGGCATAGCGACATCCAACCGGCAGGCCACCGGTGCGCAGCGACGTGGCGTCACTCCGGGACTGGCAGCAGCGTGGATCCGGACAGCATTCGGCGCCGGCTGCGTCGAGCGAGTTGGTGGGTGCCTGGAAGCGCGACTGCGCGGCCAGAGCCGTTGCCGAGTCCAGCTGCTCCTGCACCGACGCCTGGACCATGAGCGCGATGAAGTTGCACGCAAGCAAGAGCATGATCGGGATGAGCAGTGCTGTCTCCAGCACCGCCTGCGCGCTGTCCCCGCTGCGGGCCCGGCGTCTCACGGGGCGAAGCGCAACGTGTGCGTGGTGGCCGAAACGCTGGTGGGCAACTCCCCGCCGACCTCGCCCGCGCCGAAACCGGGCGGAACCAGCGACGCGAGGAAGCCGACGGCGCGCACCGTGATGGTGGGTGAATCCGTGCAGTACGGATCGCTCGCCGATGCAGCGTCCGCACCGGACGCGCACGGCTGCGCATCCTGCTCGTGCACGCAGACCGCGACGACACGCGGACCGAAGACAGCCTGCACGTCTTGCGGAGTCGACGGGCAGGCGAGAAACCTGCACGCCGGCCCGCTGCACACGCCCGCGTTGCTCACCGGCGGCACGCACGGCGCCCCCGGAGTCGGGTCGCACCAGGCCACAAGACGGGTCGCGAACAGGGCCTGGCCGAGGTGTGCTTCGACCCCGGCGGTGACCGTGCGCACGTCCGGGGCCGCGCGGCCGAGCGGCGTCGATCCGGCTGATGCAGCGACGCGCGCTGCGCTCTGCACCGCCGCCACCTCGGCGTTGGTCTGCACCGACCACAGCGCCGAGTCCACTGCGGCGAACAGACCGAGAAGGAACAGCGGTGCGGCAAACGCGAACTCGAGTGTCGCCTGGCCACGCGCAATGCGCCGCAGCGTGAGAATCGAGCGTTTCCCCCACTCACACGCCATGGCGCGACGATCGCCTTCCATGGTGCCGGCTAGTGTAGCGCTGCGACCCCGCCCTCTTTTTCCGGTATCGCCAGGGCGATCTGCTTACGCCGGCAGCACGATGAACGCGAGCGCCGCCGGCTCCAGCGGCTTGACCGTGACCGGGTCCGCGGGCTGTCCACTGCCCGGGTCGACCAGCGTCGTCCAGTCCCCGTTGTGGAACACCTCCAGGACGTACGGCCCGCCCACCGGCACGGCTTCCACCGTGAAATCGCCCTTCGCATCCGCAGTCGACGGATAGAACGGACCGCTGGTGATGTAGCCGTCACCGAGTGCGGTGAAATGACTGCTCAACCGCACTCGGCCACCGATGGGATGACCGGTGCGGTCGACCAGTGTCCCGGACACAGGCTGGCCGGCGGAGAGCATCCCGCGGGCACGCTGCGCTTCCGCACTCCGCGAGTACGCGCTCACCAGGCGCTGCAACGTGGTACGCGCCTCGACGAACGAGAAGGCGCTCACCTCCTCGCGACCGGCACTGAGCAGCGCCGCCGGATACGCCGCCTTCGCTTTCTGCTTCGCCGGCGCGGACGTGCCCGAGAGCACCGCGTCGAGTAGGGCGAGCGCATCGGCGCCTCGCCCGGTTGCAACCAGTGCGGCTGCCTCGCCGACCTGGTAGTCGGGCAGCAGCGCCGCCGCCTGCACGGCTTCACTCGAGGTCGGATCGCTGGACATGAGCTGCTCCAGCCTGCCCACGGCACTGACGTAGTCCGGTTTCTGCGCGGCGGCGGTGGCCGCGCGCAGCAGCAGCGTCGCGCGCTCGCGGGCTGCGTCGGCTGCCAGCGCGGGGTCCGTGACACTGCGGATGAGGGTCACCGCAGCATCGACCTCTCCCTGGGCGGCGAGCGCGCTCGCCCACGCCAGCATGCTGCGCTGGGCTTTCACAGGCGCCTGCTCGACGTCGGATCGATTCAGGAATTGCAGCGGCCCGCCCAGCGACGCGATGCGGTTGTCGAGCGCGATCGCGCCTCCGTAATCGCCGTGACGAGCCAGCAGGGCCGCGCGTTCGGCGGCGTCCGCGGTCGCCCCGGCCACACCTGCCGCGGCCCCGACATAGGCGAGACCCGAGCCGAGGAACGCGAGGAGTGCCACCGGCCAGCGCCGGCGATGCCGAGCCGGCTCGGCACGCAGCGATTCGAACGCAGATGGCTCGCGCGGCGCCACCAGCGGCGCCGACGGCTCGACGGGAGGCGGCAGTGGCGTGTAGGGCGCCCGCCAGCCGGCGCCGGGCAGCGGCGCGGGTGGGGGATTGGGCGCGGTGTCGAACGGCTCCACGTGCAACGGACGATAACGGCCACCGCACGTTCGGGGTATCGCGCGAGACGTGCGCTGAAAAGCCGCACCCGATCACCGCGCTTTTCAGCGCTGAGATCGGAGCCGGCTATCGGCGGAGTGAATCCGCCTTCGCCGGCGACTTTCGATCGGGCTGCTGATAGTGTCGCCTGCGCATGCTCACCATCGACGGCAGCAGCCTGCGCATCGAGGACGTGGTCCGCGTAGCGCGAAACGGTGAGCCGGTGAGGGTCGGCGAGGGGGTCACTGAGCGCATGTCCGGATCGCGGGCCGTAGTCGAGCGCATCAACGTGGAGGGGGCCGCGGTATACGGTGTCACCACCGGGTTCGGCGCGCTCGCAGACCGAGCCATCGCGCCGGCCGACCGGTCGGCGCTGCAGCGTGCCGTCGTGCTGAGCCACGCCGCCGGCGTGGGTGAAGCGCTGGACGCCGAGGTGGTTCGAGGCGCCGCGCTGCTGCGCGCGCGTACGCTCGCGGCAGGCATGTCGGGCGTCCGCGCCGACCTGGTGGCGGCGCTGCTCCGCCTGCTCACCAGCGGCGTCGTGCCCTGGGTGCCGGAGCACGGTTCCCTGGGAGCGTCGGGCGACCTGGCGCCGCTGGCACACATCGCAGCCGTGCTGCTCGGTGAGGGCTTCGTCCGGGGTGATGACGGGACCCGCATCGCCGCACGTGACGCGCTCAGTGCGCGTGGTATCGACCCCATCGAGGTCGGCCCCAAGGAGGGGCTCGCGCTGATCAACGGCACCGACGCGCTGACGGCGATCCTGGCGCTGGCGACGCACGACGTCGAAGGCCTTCTGTCGGCGGTCGACTGCGCGTGCGCGATGAGCGCGGAGGCGCTGCTGGCGACGACCGTGGCGTACCGCGAGCCGGTGATCGCGCTGCGTCCGTCACCCGGGCAGGCGGCGAGCGCCGCCAACCTGCGCGAGCTCCTGCGCGACAGCCCCATGGTCGCCTCGCACCGCGAGTCGCATCACGCGGTGCAGGACGCCTACTCGCTGCGCTGCGCGCCCCAGGTGCACGGCGCAGCGCGTGACGCGGTGGCATTCGTGCGCACCACCGTCGACCACGAATTGGCCAGCATTGTCGACAACCCGGTGGTGCTGGACGGCGAGCTGGTCAGCGCCGGCAACTTCCACGCGCAAGCGATGGCATACGCGGCCGACCTGCTCGCCTCGGTGTGCGCCGACGTGGCGTCCATCAGTGAGCGCCGCGTCGATCGCCTCCTCGACCCGGCCCGCTCGCGCGGCCTGCCCGCGTTCCTCAGCCGCGACCCGGGGTTGAACAACGGTTTCATGATCGCCCAGTACAGCGCGGCGGCACTGGTGGCGACGCTGCGCGCGTCGGCGACACCGCTGGCCGTGCTGAGCGCTTCGACCAGTGCCGGCCAGGAGGACCACGTCTCGATGGGATATGAGGCGGCGCTGCGCACGCGGCGATCCGTGGCGGCCTTGCGCTCGGTGCTCGCCGTCGAGATGGTGTGTGCCGCCCAGGCCCTGGAGCTTCGCGCGCCCCTGCGGCCCGCGCCCGCCACCGCCGCCCTGCTCGCCTCCGTGCGCGAGGTGGTGCCGCCGCTCTCCGACGATCGCGTGATCGCCCCGGACCTGGAGGTCCTGGCCGGCTGGCTGCGCGAACAGCGCTGGCGCGACGCGATTCGCGACGTCGTCACGAACCCGAGGTGAGCACCGGGGCCCGTCCCGTGCGCTCTCCTCGCGGAAGCGCGATCACCTGTCGCAGCTGGCAGACCGAGGCACCGCTGCGCTGCCTGATGAACAACCTCGATCCCGAGGTCGCGGAGGATCCCGACGCGCTGGTCGTGTATGGCGGCACCGGCCGCGCCGCGCGCTCGTGGGCGAGCTTCGACGCCATCGTGGCCGCGCTGCACGACCTGCGCGACGACGAGACCCTGCTGGTGCAGTCGGGCAAACCGGTGGGCGTGGCCCGCACCCACGACATGGCGCCACGCGTGCTCATCGTCAACTCGATGCTGGTGCCGAAATGGGCGACATGGGACGAGTTCTGGAAGCTCGAGGCGATGGGGCTGACCATGTACGGGCAGATGACGGCGGGCTCGTGGATCTACATCGGCACGCAGGGAATCCTGCAGGGGACGTACGAGACGTTCGCCGCCGTGGCCCGCAAGCGGTTCGGCGGCAGCCTGCGCGGCCGGTTGGTGCTCACCTCGGGGCTCGGCGGCATGGGTGGCGCGCAGCCGCTCGCGGTGACCATGAACGAGGGCGTGGCACTCTGCATCGACGTCGATGCCCACCGCATCCAGCGCCGGCTCGAGACCGGGTACGTCGATGCGGTCGCGGCCTCGCTCGACGACGCGCTGCAGCGCTGCGATGTGGCGCGGGAGCGAGGCGAAGCGCTCTCGGTGGCGGTGTGCGCCAATGCCGCGGAGGCGCTGCCCGCGCTGGTGGAGTCGGCGTTCGCTGCCGACGTGGTCACCGACCAGACGAGCGCGCACGACCCACTCCACGGCTACGTCCCGGCCGGCATGTCACTGGACGAGGCCGCGGCGCTGCGCGAGCGTGATCCGGCCGCGTACGTGGCGCGCTCGCGCGAGTCGATGGCGGTGCACTGCCGGGCGATGGCCGCGTATCAGACCCGCGGCGCGGAGGTGTTCGACTACGGCAACTCGCTGCGCGAGCAGGCCCGCCTCGGCGGTTTCGACGGCGCCTTCGCGTACCCCGGGTTCGTGCCCGCGTACATCAGGCCGCAGTTCTGCGAGGGCCGGGGTCCGTTTCGATGGGTGGCCCTGAGCGGTGAGCCGGGCGACATCGCGCGCACCGACCAGGCGCTGCTCGAGCTCTTCCCCGAGCACGACGGCTTGCACCGCTGGCTCGAGCTGGCGGCGCGGCGCGTGCAGTTTCAGGGCCTGCCGGCGCGCATCTGCTGGTTGGGCGCAGGTGAGCGCCACCTGGCCGGGTTGCGCTTCAACGACCTGGTGCGCGATGGGTCGGTGGCTGCGCCGCTGGTCATCGGCCGCGACCATCTCGACAGCGGCTCGGTCGCTTCTCCCTACCGCGAGACCGAGGCGATGCGCGACGGCAGCGACGCCATCGCCGACTGGCCGGTGCTGAACGCGCTGCTGAACTGCGCGAGCGGGGCGACCTGGGTGGCGGTGCACCACGGCGGCGGCGTCGGCATGGGGCTGTCGATCCACGCCGGCGCGCAGGTGTGCGTGGACGGATCGGCCGCGTCGGCGCGGCGTGCCGAGCTCGTGCTGACCAACGACCCGGCGACCGGGGTCATGCGCCACGCGGATGCCGGGTACGACGAGGCACGCACCGCCGCCCGCGAGCGCGGCGTGCGCGTTCCCATGCTCGACGGCGGCGCGCCCGGCTGATGAACGCGCGCGAATGGCTGGGCAGTGGTGGCCCGGCTGCCCCTGACATCGCTGTGCTGGGAGCTCCCATCTCCAGAGCCTCCATCAGCCCATCCGAGGCCTGGTCCACCCCGCCGGCGTTCCGAGACGCGCTGGCCCGTTTTCCCACCTGGGACGCCGAACACGGCATCGATGTCGCGTCACTGCTCCCGCATGACCTCGGCGACGTCCCCGGCGATCGCGATGACGCCGACGCCTCGGCGGCTCACGCCCGCCTCGACGCGGCGGCTGCTGGCGCGGCCCGCGCCGCCCCGGCTGTATTTGTCATCGGCGGCGACAACTCGCTGACCCGGCCGGCGATGCTGGGCATGATGTCGGCACGCCCCGAGGAGGAGTGGGGACTGATCACCATCGATGCGCACCACGACTGCCGCCCCGCCGATCGGGGGTCACGCAACGGCACGCCGGTGCGCGAGCTCATCGAGGCGGGGCTGCCCGGCGACCGAGTGGCGCAGATCGGCATCAGCGCGTTCGGCAACGCGCGCGAGCACGCGGAGTGGGCTGCCGCCCACGGCGTGCGCGTCTATTCCCGGGCCAGTGTGCTCACCGCCAGCATGAGCTCGGTGGTGACCGACGCGGTCTCGACGCTCGCGCACGCGGGCGTGTCGGCTCTCTACGTCGACTTCGACATCGACGCGGTGGATCGCGCCTTCGCCCCGGCGTGCCCGGCGAGCCTGCCGGGCGGCCTGACGCCCGGGGAGCTGCTCGCTGCCGCGCACGCCCTGGGCCGCGAGCCGCGGGTCC
>VBJV01000183.1 GCA_005879785.1 Chloroflexota bacterium | reverse complement strand
TACTTTAGGCACTGGCCCGTGCACGAGCGCTGCGACGACGGAGTGGACACGCTGTACCCGCCGGCGTCATCGGTGGCGCACCGCCAGGTGGTGCTGACGCTGCCGAAACGGTTGCGCGCGTACTTCCTTCATGATCGGCGCCGGCTGGGGCGCTGCTGAGCCGGGTGGCCGCGCGAGTGCGAGGTCGTGCCGGGGGTGATCGTATGCGTGCAGAGGTTCGGCTCGGTGGCGCATCTCCATCCGCATCTGCACGTGCTGATGACGGAGTGTAGACGGCCGTGCAAAGCCGCGCGATTCTGACCCTGTGATTTCCGCGTAGTCGGGCTCACTTCTTCTTCTGCCGCCACGAGTCGGCATCGATGTCGACGGTGTGGCACGACTCGGTGAAGCGATCGACCAGCGCGGCGACGCAAGCCGCGCCGGGGAAGATCGTGCCCCAGTGCTTGAACGCCAGGATGGTGGTGATGACGGTGGGGCGCTGCTGGTGGCGGCGACTGATGATGTTGTAGAGGATGTCGCCGCCGCGTGCATCCGCGGGCACATAACCTAGCTCGTCGATCAGCAACAGCGCGGGCTTGGTGTAGATGCGCAGCCGGCGCTCGAAGGCGACGAGCGAGTCGTGCTTGCTGAGATCGGCGAGCGCCTGGGCCAGGGTGGTGAAGCGCACGCGGTAGCCCTTCTGCAGCGCGAAGTGGCCGAGGTTCTGGGCGAGCGTGGTCTTGCCCACCCCGCTCTGGCCGCGGAACAGCACGTTGGCGGCGTTCTCGATGAACGCGCCGTCGAGGAGTTGCTCGTAGAGCCCGCGATCGATCTGGCGCGGATGGTTCCAGTCGAACTGATCGATGGGTTTGAACTTGCCCAGGGTGGCGAGGCGGGTGCGCTGGGCGAGGTTTCGGACCTCACGCTCCTTGCGCTCTAGGGCGATCAACTGCTCGACGGTCTGCATCGGCGAGAGCCGGCTCTTGGTGGCGTGGGTGAAGAAGGCCGCGAGCGCGTCGGGGGTGGCACGCAGGCCCAAGCTGCGCAGCGCCTCTGGAACACTACCGTTGGGGTGGGTCATCGTAGTCCTCGAGGTTGTGGGGGATGACGTCGCGGTCGGGGACGTGGCTGGGAACGGCGATCTCGATCGGGACGGGTCGCGCGTGGGCACGACGCTGCTGCTCGCAGAGCTGGGCGAGGGCGCCGGGATCGTGGAGGCCGCGCTGGAGGATCTCGGTGACGGCGTGGGTGAAGATCGCTTCGCCGTAGAGATCGAGCAGGCGGTTGGCGAAGGCGGTCATGTGGCGCAGGCTGCGCCCGGCTTCGATCCAGCGCGCATAAAGCGCATCGATGCTGGGCAGCAGGGCACGCAGGCGATCGCGGCCCTTGAGCTCCTGGGCGGCGCGCTTGAGGCGCAGGATCTCGGCGCGGTGCTCGGGGAGCTCGATCACCTGGCGGCGGCCCCAGCACCGCGGATGATGGGCGACTTCGAGCGCGCCTTCCACGAGGCGCACCCGGGTGTCGCTGGCGACCAGAGTGAGAGTCTTGCCGGCCGCGGCGGGCGGGACCGAGTAGAGGTTGGTGTCGAAGCGCACGCTGGCGGTCTTGTCGGCCGCGACCGACAGCACGCGATCAGTGGCGGCCGGGGTGGCAGGCAACGGCAACAGCTGCCGACGCTCCTCGACGAGCACGTCAGCGACCGAACGGTCCTTGAACACTGGGTGCGGCCTGGGCAGCGCGATCTCCTCGAGGAAGCGGGCGAGCTCGCGGTTGCCGGTGGCGAGATCGGTGATGCGGCGGCCGGCGAAGCAGCGCTCGCGTAGGTAGCGTACAGCGCGCTCCACGCGTCCTTTCTGGTTGCCCTTGCCAACCGCGCACAGGCGCGGCTGGACGTGGTAGTGGCCGGCGAGGTCGAGCAGATCGGGATGGAAGCGCGCCGCATCGCCGTGGCGTTCGAGCACCACCGTTTTGGGGTTATCGAACAGCCACTGCCGGGCCGAGCCTCCCATCCAGGTCGTCGCGCGCACCAGCGAACGGCACAGCGAGTCGGTGGTGAGCTCGAACACCAGCTCGGCCCACAGGGCGCGCGAGTAGGCGAGCACCATGAGGAACACCCACAGCGATCGCTCGCCGCCCGGGACCGGGATGGTGCCGACGTGCGCCCAATCGATTTGGGCTTGCTCACCGGGAAGCGGCTGGAGCCGCAGGAACACCTCGGCCTGCGGCGCGGGCCGGACGTGGGCGACCCAGCGGCGCAGGGTACGCACACTGCCCCGGTAGCCGCGGGGCCGGATCATGTCGAACAGCCGGGTCGCGCGCAGCCGCGGGTAGTCTTTGAGCTGCGCGGCGATGAACTCGCGGTACGGGTCGAGCCGCTGGGCGCGGGGGCCGGTCGCCTCCGGCGGCGGCAACAGCCCGAGGACGCGGCGCACCACGTCATGGTGGACGTCGAGCTGGCGGGCGATGGTGCCGACCTTCCAGTGCTCGGCGAAGAACAGCCGGCGGATCTCGGCCTCGATCGCGGGCGGCACGGTCATGGCCGTTGTCCGCGGCACCAGCGGCGTAGCACATCGAAGCCGCCCCACCCTTCACGATCGCCGGGGCCACCGACCGGCTCGAGCAGCTCGAGCTCGTAGAACAGCGTGGAACGCTCGAGGCCGAGCTCGTCGGTGAGCTGCAAGGCGGATGAAAGCGCTTCCCACTCCGCACACAGCACAACGCGGAGTGGCTGCTGCCACCCCAGCGCCAGGCTCTCCAGCAGCAACGGCATCGTCCAGCGGTGCGCGAACCGCGGCGACGCCAGCCGCGCGCGCAGCACTTCGCGCGGGCCGCGCGGGGCCAGCAGCCGCGTCTCGTCGTAGGTGGCGGCGATCGCCACCGTGATCGCAGGGCTCATGAGTTTCGCTCCAGCCCCCCGGCTTCACGACGCCGGAGATCGGCACCGGTGCGGCGGGCGCGGCCACCTTGAGCGAGAGCGGAGGGGTCGGGGAACCCTGATCCGTCACGCGCGGCGGAACCCGCTTGCGGCGAGCACGGTAGGCGCGCTGGTGATCCCGGTGGTCGAGCCGCCCCAGCTCACTGGCCTGGTGACGGGCACGGGCTGCCCGTAGACATCGCCCGC
>VBJV01000038.1 GCA_005879785.1 Chloroflexota bacterium | reverse complement strand
CCATGCCCACGCAGATGAACGCGGCAGTGCGCACGGTTCGCCGGGTGACTGTCCGCGAAAGCTCGGCACCCATCACAGGTACCGTTTGTATTGGCGGTAGACAGAGACTGTCGCGATGGTCACGCCCACCACCAGGCCGAGCAGCAGCCCTGCCGGGCTGATGTGGAGGAGCGCGTCGAGCCCGAGACCGGCGAGCATGGGCAGCACGACAGAGGCGGCCACCAGCAGTCCAAGGCCGATCAGTTCGGTGCCCGTGGGACCGCGCTGACTGGATGACTGCTCGTCCCCGCCGCCGCGTTCGGACACCCAACCGACCCCTTGCTGGACCACTGTGAGCGGCCACATCGTGCGCATCAGCATGCCGAAAGGCACCAAATATCGCCCGTCACCGAACAGCGGCGGACGTTAGCACATGCGGGGGGAGTGGATCAGCGCTTAGTCGATTTCGCCCGAATGCCGGATTTGCGAGTGGACTGTGCGGTGGCCTTCCACCACGATGAATCCCTCGTCGTCGATCAATTCCTGCTTGCGCCGCGTGGCGCTGCGGCGATTGCGCCAGATCAGCCCGACCAGCGCCACCACCAGCAGCCCCAGGGCGATGTCCAGGATCTTGCGGTGCCCATAGATGGAGAGCGCCAGGCATCCGAGGATGCCGGTGGCGAGGTAGAAGGTCAGCGCCGTCTCCACGGGGTTCATCCCGCGCGCCTGCAGGCGGTGGTGCAGGTGGCCCGCGTCAGGCTCGGACATGGGCCGGCCCGCCATCCGGCGGCGGACCATGGCGAAGGCGGTGTCCCCGATCGGCAGGGCCAGCGCGATCAGCGGCACCAGCAGGGACAGGCCGACGACGATCTTGGCCACGCCCAGGATGGTGATGACGCCCAGGCCCACGCCCAGGAAGTGGCTCCCCGAGTCGCCCATGAACACCCTGGCGGGCGGCAGGTTGAACATCAGGAAGCCCAGGCAGCAGCCCATGAGCGCGCCGCACAGCACGACCACGCCCGTCTGCACGTCGCCCGGCGCCTGGATGCGATTGATGGCGGCCAGCAGACACACCGCGGCGACGATGGCGATCACGCCCGCGGCCACCCCGTCGGCGCCGTCGAGCAGGTTGACCGACACCTGCATTCCAACCAGCCACACCACCGTGATCGGCGTGGCCAGCAGACCGAGTTCGAACACCGTCGGCGAGTGGACGCCGGGCACGGTGACGAAGGTGATGGTGATGCCGAGCAGCGCGGTGAGCACACCGGCGCCGACCTCGAGCACGAGCTTGCTGCGCCAGCTCACATCGAGGATGTCATCGATGGCCATGGCCACGGTGATCGCGCCCGTGACCGCCACGATCTGCCAGCGGTAAGCGATGCCGCCTCCGAAGACGGCGACCGCCACGGCGAAGCCGGCGAACAGCGCCAGGCCGCCGAGGCGCGGCGTGGGCAGCGGGTGCAGGTGGCGGTCGGCGTCGGGCTCGGCGACCGCCTTGGTGCGCCGCGCCAACACGATGGAGGCCGGCACCGCGGCGATCGATACCGCCCCGGCCAGCAGGAACGGCGGCAGCGCCGGCAGCCAGGGGGCGCTATCGGCGATCACGACACGGTCGTGCGGCGGTAGGGCAGTGGAAAGCGCCGGCACAGGGCGGCGCTGCGCTCGCGCACCTCGGCATGGACGGCCGGGTCGTCGAAGCCCTGCAGCATGTCGACGATGAAACCGGCGATCTCTCCCATTTCGGTTTCGCCCATCCCCCTCGAGGTGACCGACGGCGTCCCCAGGCGGATGCCATTGGGATTGAACGGCGTGCCGCCGTGGCCGGGGAAGGTGTTCGCGTTCACGGTCACGCCGACCTCGTCGAACGCCGACTGAACCGCGCGCCCGCGCAGCCCGTAGGGCCGCAGGTCGATCACCATCAGATGGTTGTCGGTGCCGCCGGTGGTCAAAACCGTGTCCCGCTCCAGCAGCTCGGCCGCGAGCGCCTTGGCGTTGGCGACCACCTGGTGCGCGTAAGCGGCGAACTCGGGGTGCATGCATTGCCGGAACATCACGGCCTTGGCCGCGATGCCGTGCAGGTGGGGTCCGCCCTGCACGCCCGGACACGCCGACTTGTCGACGGCGTCGGCGTGCTCGGCGCGGCACAGGATGACGCCACCCCAGGGCCCGCGCATGGTCTTGTGCGTGGTGAAGGTGACGAAGTCCGCGTGCGGCACCGGGCTGGGGTGCGCGCCCCCGGCGACCAGGCCGGCGAAGTGAGCCATGTCGACCATCAGATAGGCGCCGACCTCTCGAGCGATGTCCGCGAACGCCGCGAAATCGAGGGTGCGTGGGTACGAGCTGTAACCGGCGACGATCATCCTCGGCCGCACCTCGAGCGCCCGAGCCCGCACCTCGGCCATGTCGAGAAGGCCGGTCGCTTCGGAGACGAAGTACGGCTCGAAACGGTAGATCTTGCCGCTGAAGTTGACCGGCGACCCGTGGGTGAGATGGCCACCCTGGTCGAGCGCCATTCCGAGCACCAGGTCGCCAGGCTTGAGCACGGCGGCGTAGGCGGCCATGTTGGCCTGCGTGCCCGAGTGCGGCTGCACGTTGGCGTGCTCGGCGCCGAAGAGCTGTCTGGCCCGGTCGCGCGCCAGGTTCTCGACCCTGTCGACGACCTGGCAGCCGCCGTAGTAGCGCTTGCCGGGCACGCCCTCGGCGTACTTGTTGTTGAGCCATGAGCCCAACGCCTCGAGCACGGCCGCCGAGGCGAGGTTCTCGCTGGGGATCAGCTCGAGCGTGTCCTCCTGGCGGTGCAGCTCCTCGTCGAGCAGGCCCGCGATTTCGGGGTCGGCGGCCCGCAGCGCCAGTTTGGCCGTGAAGTCATCTCCGGCCGGGGGCGGCGCCAGCGCCCCTCCGGCCCGGGTGTCGACGGTCATGCCGCTCATCCCTGTGGCTGCCCCTCCGTCGGGTGGCCGGCCCCGAGGCGTGAGAGCAGCTCACCGTTGGTGATGGGGCCGTCTCGCAGCACCCGCGGGGGTGTCGTCGTGCAGTCGATGATAGTGGAGGGTCGTCCGGACGCGGTACCGCCATCGAGCACCGTGTCCACATCCGCGCCAAACGCGACGCGCGCCTCCATGGCGCTGACCGCCGGTGGCTGGCCGTGGCGATTGGCACTGGTCGAGGCGAGCGGGCCGGTGCGGCGGAGCAGCTCGAGCAGCAGCGCGTGGTCGGGCGCGCGGCAGGACAGTGAGGCGCCCGTGCGTGGAATCGCCCAGCGGTTGCGACGCACTCGCATCACGATGGACAGCGGCCCGGGCCAGTACGTTGCGGCGAGCAGTCGCGCCCCGGGCGTGAGCTCGACGTCGTCCTCCAGGTCTCCCGCGCCTGCGCAGAGCAGCGTCAGCTCGAGTGACTCCGGCCTGCGTTTGAGGTTGTAGATGCGCTCGACCGCGGCTGCATTGGCAGGGTCGCAGACCACGCCGTACACGGTGTCGGTCGGCACCGCGACGACGCTGCCGCTGCGTATGGCGGCGATGGCATCGTCCATGTCGGTCACTGAACGATTGCCTCGATGACCCGGGCGTGGCCGGCGAGGTCCGGAATCGTGGTGCACGTCGCACCGGTAAACGCCTGCGCCAGCAAATCCGCCACGGCCCCGGCGCGGCGCGGATCGACCTCGAGCAGCACTGAGCTCCCCCGGTCGACTCGCTCGCCGATGGAGCGCAGCAGGGCGCGATAGGCGTCCAGCCCGTCGACGCCGCCGTCCAACGCGGCCGCCGGCTCATGGTCACGCACGTCGCGATCGGCGCCGGCCAGCTCGGCGCTGGTGACGTAGGGCGGGTTGCTGACCACGAGGTCGACCGCGCCGACGAGGTCGTCCGCCCACGATGTCGCAACGAAGGCGACACATTCGCCGACCTCATGCCGAGCCGCGTTGTGCCGTGCCACAGCGAGGGCCGCGCTGCTGGCATCAGTGGCCGTGACCTGCAGCCCCGGACACTCGGCGGCCAGTGTGACGGCGATGCAGCCGCTGCCCGTGCCCAGGTCAGCCACTCGCATCGCGGCCGGGTCACCTGTGGAGCGAATGCGTTTCAGCGCGCGCTCGACGAGCGTCTCGGTTTCCGGTCGTGGCACGAGCACGGCCGGTGATACTTCGAACACGCGGCCGTAGAACCCACGCTCGCCGGTGATGTACGCCACCGGTTCCCCCTGACCACGACGCCGGATCAGCTCGCGTATCGCACTCAGCTCGGCGCCGTCGAGCAAGCGGTCGAACTGCAGGTACAGGTCGAGGCGGCGCAGCTGCAGGGCGTGTGCGGAGAGGAGCTCGGCGTCCAGCCGCGGGCTCGCGCTGCCGTGCTCGGTGAGGTACGCCGTGCTCAGCCTGACGACGTCGAGGAGTGTCCTGGCGGCCGGTGCTGCCTCAGGACGCTGCACTGCGGACAGAGCCGTTGCCTGCGCCCTCTTCGAGCAGCCGCCGAGCCTGATCCTCCTGGGCGAGCGGCTCGATGAGCAGATCGAGGTCGCCGTCGAGAATGCTGCGCAGCTGGTGCAGGGTGAGGTCGACGCGGTGGTCGGTGACTCGTGATTGCGGGAAGTTGTAGGTGCGAACCTTCTCGCTGCGATCGCCGCTGCCGACCATCGAGCGCCGCGTGCGCTTCAGCTCGTCCTGCCGCTTCGACTCCTCGAGGTCATAGAGACGCGCGCGCAGCACGGCCATCGCCTTGGCGCGGTTCTTGTGCTGCGACTTTTCGTCCTGGCACGTGACCACGAGTCCGGTCGGCACGTGGGTGATCCGCACCGCGGAGTCGGTGGTGTTGACGCTCTGCCCACCGGGCCCGGTGCTCCGGTACACGTCGATCTTCAGGTCCGCCTCGTCGATGGTCACCTCGAGCTCGTCGGCTTCGGGAAGCACCACCACCGATGACGCCGACGTGTGGATGCGTCCCTGGGCCTCGGTTTCGGGCACGCGCTGCACGCGGTGCACGCCGGACTCGTACTTCATGCGTGAGTACGCCCCGTGGCCGTGCACCTCGAAGACGATCTCCTTGAAGCCGCGCCCGGCGGTCTCGTTGTGGTCGAGCACCTCCACGTTCCAGTTGCGGCGCTCCGCGTAGCGCGAGTACATGCGAAAGAGGTCGGCCGCGAAGAGTGCCGCCTCGTCGCCGCCGGTGCCGGCGCGGATCTCGACCACCACGTCGCGTTCGTCGTTGGGATCGGTGGGCAGCAGCAGCGCCTGCAGTCGCGTCTCCTCTGCTTCGGCGATGGCTCGCTGCGAGCGCTCCTCCTCTTCGGCCAGCGCGACAAGTTCCGGGTCATGCTCGCTGCCCGCCATCGTTGCGGCTTCCTGCGAGGCGCGCTGCGCAGCACGCCAGCGCCGCCCCGTTTCCACGACATCGCGCAGGCGAGCCTGCTCGCGCGAGAGACGCTGCACCCGCTCCAGGTCCTGGTAGGCGTCCGGCGCGCTCAGCTCCCGCTCCACCTCCGCGTACCGCTCCTCGAGCGACGCCAGCCGCGCCTCAATGCCTGCCATGGCTCTTCATCGCTTGAGTCAGGGGACGGCGAGCTCGCCGACGGATCCCTCACCGCTGCGCGCCGCGTCGAGCGCGGTGATGGCCACCTCGATCTGGGCATCGTCCGGCTCGCGAGTCGTCAGCAGCTGCGTGCCCAGCACGGGCGCAAGGAGGATTGCGCCGGCGGTGCTGTGGCGGATCCGGGCCAGGCCGCGAATGACCTCGTACGACACCGCGGCCACCAACGGGATGAGCACGACCTGGCACCCGAGCCGCACCGCCGTGGGCAGCAGGCCGAGGGGAGCAAAGACGATCGCGCTGACCAGCGCCACCACGACCAGGAACCCGGTGCCGCAGCGGGGGTGCAGCCGGCTTGCCGGTCGCACATTGGCGACCACCACTGCATCCCCGGACTCGAGGCAGTTGATCGCCTTGTGTTCCGCGCCGTGATACTGGAACAGGCGCTGGATGTTGCGGATGCGTCCGATGGCGAGCAGGTACAGCAGCAGCACCGCACCACGGATCACGCCTTCGATCAGCACCGAGATGATCGATTGCGAGTGGCCGCGGCGCAGCAGGCTGGTGAGCAGCAGCGGCGCGCCGATGAACAGCAGCAGCGCGAACACGAGCGCAACCAGCATGGCGACCCGCATCGGCCCGGCGCCGAGCTCGGCCTCTTCGCCCAGCTGCACCGAGGCGGACCACTGCAGCGCGCGCATGCCCAGATGCAGCGTTTCGTACAGGCCGGCCACCCCGCGCAGAAACGGACGCGACCACGCGCGACTCGTGTACACGCGGGATTTCAGAATGTCCTGTCGCACCGCGATCTCGCCGTCGGGGCGGCGGGCCGCCACGGCATAGTGGCTGCGGCCGCGCATGAGAACGCCCTCGAGCACGGCCTGACCGCCGTAGAAAAAGGTGGACGGTGGTGCGCTCACCGCGTTCACGGCGGCGGTCAACAGGATGTCGCGGATACGCGGCGAGGCCTTCACGGTGACCATGCTACCCCCGGGCCGAGGGTGCAGCCCCGCGGCGAATGCCAGCTAGTTCTTCTGCGCTCGCTGCGCGCGGCGCCGGAACCGCTCCACCTGGCCGCCGGTGTCGATGATGCGCTGGGTCCCCGTGAAGAATGGATGGCACACCGAGCACACCTCGGTCTTGAGCTCGGCGAGCGTCGAACCGGTGGTGAACGTGTTGCCGCACAGGCAGTGGACCACTGCCTCGGCGTGGTACTCGGGATGTATGCCGGTCTTCATGGCGCCTTCTAATGATCCGCTGGGAACGTCAATGAGCCTACCACAGCGATGGCCTTTCCTAACCCCACGGACTCGGTGCGCCGGTACGCACCGGCCGGGTGAAGTTGCCGTGCTCCACGCCGGGCAGCCGGTGGCGCACGGTTTCGTACGCCTGCGGCATTCGGATGCCGGAGTCGAGCGCATGCCCCGCGCGTGACAGCACGTCGATGAGCCAGTCGTGGTCGACGTTGAGGGACCGCCACTGGACCTGTTGCACGCCCATCGCAACGCACGCCGCCACGGTTGCGTCCAGCTCGGCCGGCGAATCGGTGAGACCCGGGAAGGTGAGCAGGTTGAGGCACACCTGGCCGCCCGCCTCGGCCATGACGCGACCGCACGCCATGACATCGTCGAGGCCGTAGCCCAACGGCCGGTAGTAGGCGCGGAAAACGCTGTCGGTGAAGGAGATGGCGCTGATACGCACGCTGTTGCAGCCGGCGGCGATCAGCTGCTCCAGGAAGCGCGGTTTGCTGCCATTCGTGTTGATGTGAACGGTGGCGTGCGGATGCGACGCGCGGATGCGTTGCGTGGCCTCGATGAGGACGTCGTCGCGCGTGAGCGCCTCACCCTCGCAGCCCTGGCCGAACGACACGATGGCGGCGTCGCGGCCATCGAGAAAGTAATCCGCCAGGGTGAACAGCTCGTCCGCCGTGGGTGCGAAGCGCATGCGCGGCTGCGGCGCGGGCGCGGCTCCGTCGGACTGCAGCGAGATGCAGCCCAGGCAGTCGGCGTTGCACGCCGGCGACGCGGGTAGTGCGCCCTCGTAGCGGCGGAAAAACGTGTTCTGCGCCGTGTAGCAGCGATGGTCCGTGGCGCAGGTGGTGAGGTGCTCGACGAGCCGGTTGTCCGGGAGCGCCGCCCGCGCCATGGCGATGGCGGGTAACAGCTCCGCGCTGCCGTGGTGTTCCGGCTGCCACCAGGCGAACCGGTCCGTGCGCATCGCCGCCACCTTCAGCGCGCCGTTGTGCTCGACCACGGCCGCGTACCCGAAGAGGGGCAGCCGGCGGCTGCCCGGCAGCGGCCGCGACGCGGGGAGCAGCGCGCGCAGATACCCGACCGGCAGCACAGCCGCCACAGGCAGGAGGTCGGCCTCGATCTCGATCGGGCGATCCCGGGTGTCGAGGGCCAGGGGGCGCCGTTCCGGCAGGTGCATGAGCGTGCACCCCTCGGGGATCGGAATCACGTCCGCGGCTTCGAGGCCGCAGGCGCGCGTCCCAGATCGAGCCGCCGGCCGGAAACCACCGAGCACCTCGACGGATCCGTCGGCACGGGCGACCAATGGCCTCATGCATCCGATTGTCAGGCCCGGCGAGACTGTGTGTCGCGCTCCCGCCGGAGGCCGGTGATGTAACCGACCCCGGTAATCTGAGTCGGTGCCGCGTAGGGTATGGCGATGTGCGCCACTGTTTCTGATCCCCTTGCTGGGCGGCTGCGGGTCGTCCGCCGGCCAAGCCCACCCTTCGCCGCAGTCGCGCTTCGCGGGTGCCGAGATCGTGCACCCTGCCGCCGCACCGCCCCTCGACCTGGCCAACTACGACGGCACGCCGGTGAACCTCGAACAGTTCCGCGGCAAGGCCGTCCTGGTGACCTTTGTGTACACGAAATGTCCCAACGTATGTCCGCTGATCATCTCGAACCTCGGCACGGCGCAGAAGCGCCTCGGAGCTGCGGCCGCTGACCTGCAGATCATCGCCGTGACCACCGATCCCGCCGGCGACACACCAGCTGCGATTGCAGCGTTTCTCAGCGCACGCAACATGACGGGCAGAATGCTGTACCTGCTGGGGAGTGCACCGGCAGCGAAGGTCGTCTGGACAGCGTGGCACGTCGAGGCGACGCCCGACGCGCAGGACGCCAGCCTGATCAACCACACCGCCGCGGTCTTCGGTGTGGGTGCCAGCGGCAAGCTGACGACCGTGTACGCATCGAACTTCAAGCCGTCGGACATCGTGCACGACGTTCCATTGCTCGCCCAGGAGTAGCCCGTGTCGCGGTACCGCATCGCGCTCATCGCACTCGCGGTCCTCGCCGCCGCCAGTGCCGCGACGGCCGCCGCCGTCCACCTGCACGCGCAGACCACCAGCATCGTCGACGGCCGGCTCAGACCCGCGCCGGCGCTTCCGACCGAAGTCATGGTGCCCCCACGCGTCACGCTGACCTCGCTTCACGGCAAGCCCGCCGTGATCAACTTCTGGGCCAGCTGGTGCGGGCCGTGCCAGGACGAGGCGGACAGCCTCGAGCAGTTCGCGCGTTCCCTGCACGGGCGCGTGGCCTTGGTCGGAGTCGATTGGAACGACGGGCTCGACAGCGCGCGACGCTTCCTGGCCGCGCACCACTGGACCTTCCCCGTGCTGCGCGACGCGGACGGGCTTGTCGGCGACGACTACGGCGTGCGCGGGCTTCCGGCCACGTTCTTGCTCGACACCGACAGCCGCATCGTCAGCATCCTGCTCGGCCCGCAGAGCGTCGAGGACATCGAGGCCGCGCTGCGACGCGCCGGCCTGGCGACGTAGCGCCGGCCGGTCCGCCCCTGGTTACGCCGCCTTCAACTCGTCCGGGATCGCCGTCAGCGTGCGCAGCGACCCGGCGCGCAAGACGCGCAGGACGACGAAGCGGTCGATGGCCGCGCCGACGAGCAGGCGCTGCACGTCACCCGGCCGCTCGACGGGGTGCGCATCGACCTCGACGATGATGTCGCCGCGGCGAATGCCGGCCGACTCCGCCGGGCTCCCCGCGACCACCTCCACGACGTCCATGCCCTGACGGCGGCCGAGCTGCTCAGCCCACCTCGGCGGCAGCGGACGCGGCGCGCCGGCGACACCCAGGTACGCGCGACGGACCTTTCCCTCGCGCATGAGGGCGCCGATGATGCGCTGCGTGGTGGCGTTGACGGGTACGGCAAGGCCGAGCCCCATCCCCGCCAGCGCGGTGTTGATGCCGACAACCCGGGCAGCGCTGTCGGCCAGTGCGCCACCCGAGTTGCCGGGGTTGAGCGCCGCGTCGGTCTGGATGACGTCGTCGATGACGCGGATCTGACCGCCGGACCGCGCCGGCAGCGAGCGCCCGAGCGCGCTGACCACGCCGGCCGTGACACTCCCGGCCAGGCCCAGCGGGTTGCCGACCGCGACGACCAATTGGCCGACGCGGAGGCGATCGGCGTCGCCCAGCGTCGCCGGCGTGAGGTCGCCGCGCGCCGCCTGGAGGACCGCCAGATCGGAGAGGGGGTCGCGGCCGGTCACCTGGTAGCCCATGACCCGCCCGTCCGCGAGGGCGATCTCGCCGTCGCTGCCGCCGGCGACGACGTGTGCCGAGGTGACCAGGTAGCCGTCAGCGGTCACTGCCACCGCGGAGCCACTTCCGGCGGGCCGCCGGCCGCCATCCCGGCCGCGCCCGAACACGGTCACTGCCGCCACCGACTGCGCCAGGCTGGCGGCGACGCCTGTCAGCGTCCGCGAATACGAGTCCAGCAGCGCCGCGTCGTCGGGGTCGGGGTCGGGCTCAGGCGACATCGGGCCCCTCGGCCCGAACCTTCTGCACGCTGGAGAGCGCGCCGCGCAGGCTCTCGATCCATTCGGCCTGGTGTTGCGAGACGAGGCGCACGCACCAGGCCAGCGCCTCACTCCGGGACCGGGCCACACCGGCGTCGATGAGGGTGTCGAGGACGTGACGGTCCTCCAGCCGCAGGCGCGTCATGACCGGCACGCCCAGGGTGGTGAAGAGCTCTTCCACACCGCCGCAGCGGGCGCCCCAGGACACCTTGCGCCCGAAGAGGCGCTCGGCATCGCGGGCAACCCTGATGCGGGCGTCCCGCGTCTCACCGCGGAACCGGGCGATGCGCGCCGAGCGCGCGGCCGCCCGGGCGCCCTCGGTGCTCTCAGCCGGGAGCTCGGGATCGTCGATGTCGCCGACCACGAGGATCTCGTCGCGGTCGGACGTGATGGTCGGGGCTCCGGAGTAGAGCCCCTGCGGAAGCCGGCCCGCGAACCAGCCGGTGAGCTCGTCCGCGGTCAAAGGCGCAGGGTTGGTGGCGTTGAATTTCATAGATTACATGATTACACAGACATAGGCCTCCCCGCCCGCGCGGCGCTAGACGGCTGCTCGGGCGCTCTGTGGGGCTCCAGGGAGTTCGAGGCGAAACAGGGAGGAGCCGGTGAGCGAGTAGCGGCGGCGGGCCACGATGAAGCAGAGCCAGCCGACCACGGTGTTGAGGCCCTTGTCGGCGACGCGCTGCATGACGGCGATCGCCGTGGCCACGTCGAAGCTGATCCCCATCGCCACCAGCAGTCCCGCCGTGCTCGCTTCAATCGCTCCCAGGCCACCCGGCGAGAAGCTCAGCCACGCGGCCCCCTGG
Organism: Chloroflexota bacterium; assembly: GCA_005879785.1. Taxonomy (GTDB): domain Bacteria; phylum Chloroflexota; class Dormibacteria; order Aeolococcales; family Aeolococcaceae; genus CF-165. The sequence goes on along the minus strand of VBJV01000038.1, from coordinate 517 downwards.
GTCACCGCGTAGATGAAACCCGCGCTGGTCCACGGCAGCTTGCCTGGCGCCACGGCTTCGGCGACGAACCACAGCAGGCTCACCGCCATCAGGGCTTGCGCGATGCTCAGCGGCAGCCAGCGATACGTGTCCGGGTGCCGGAACAGCACACGGGTGTCATGGTGCAGCTCGTCGATGGCGGGGCGGAGCCGGCGCAGCATGGGCACCACCTGGATCATCCGCCGAACCCGTGCGTACAGCCCCTCGATCGTCAACACCAGGACGATGGCGACCACGAAGATGATCGGCACGATCACGGCCACGGCGATGAAGTGCAGCGACACGGCTTCAGGCAGCGCGATCACGAACAGCATGAAGACGAACAGCAACTCCTGCACCGTCTCGGTGGCCACGACAGAACCCAACCCCACGTTGGCAGCTCGGGACAGCAGCAGCGCCCGGGTCAGCTCGCCGAGCGGGAGCAGCGCCGTGGCCTGCCCGGTCTCGGTGAGGAAAACGGTGTCGAAGAGCGGGAAGT
>VBJV01000181.1 GCA_005879785.1 Chloroflexota bacterium | reverse complement strand
CCAGGAGCGCGCGGCGTTCGCTCGAGCGCAGCGGGCCCCGGGTATCGCGAGCGACGCGCAGCGGGCGCGCCGCCGCGTCCTCGACGTGCTCTTCTGGCCGCTCGTGTACTGGAACGACCCGGACGACTACGAGGAATTGGTGGCCGGAGAGCACATCCACCCGGGCGTCCTCGACGCACTGGACATCGACGGCCGCGACGTCTGCGACATCGGCGCCGGCGCCGGCCGGTTCACGCTGGTCGCCGCGCGGCGCGCGCGCCGCGTGGTCGCGGTCGACATCGTCACCCCGCTGCTGACGCGCCTGGCGCGCAACGTCCGGGCCGCGGCGGTGCACAACGTGGAGATACGCCGCGGTCCCTTCACAGCGCTGCCCCTGGCGGACCGCAGCGTCGACGTGGCCGTCGCCTGCTCCTCGTTCACCCGGCACGCGCCGCACGGCGGTGACGCCGCGCTGGCCGAGGCGGAGCGCATCGTCCGGCCTGGAGGCGACGTCGTGGTGATCTGGCCGCAGCAGCCGGCCTGGTTGCGAGCACGCGGCTTCACGTACATAGCGCTGCGCGGCAACGAGTCACTGCGATTCCGTGACGCACAGACCGCCCAGCGACTGTGCGCCCGTTACTACTCGGCGGCCGCAGCACGCTGGGTGGCCGAGCACGGGCGCGCGGACGTGCCCTACCGCGTGCTTGGCGTCAGTCCGCCCAACGACCTCTGCGTGAAGCGGATCGGGGTCGAGCCGGTTACTCCTTCTCGGTCACGCGGTACTCGAGGTACGCGCCGAACATCAACCGGGTCTGCGCCTCGAGGGCGGGGATGACGCTGAGCGCCAGCCCCACCACCGGGTAGAAGAACAGCTGGAGGTCGGCCCAGCGGCGCCGCCACCACGGCCACGTCGCCGGCTTCGGGCACACGCGGTGATCGACCTGGATGAGCAGCACGGTGTTGAGCAGCGCCATGGTCAGGATGGCAACGATCAACCAGCCGATCACGGTGGACGCGGTGGACAGGCTGTAATCCGCCGAAGAAGAGCAGCAGCGGCAGCGTGGCCCACGTCAGGTGGTTGAAGATCAGGTTCATGTAACGGCGGGCGCGCAGTTTCACCGGGATCTCCGGATGGCGGAGCATGCGCGTGGTGACGTACGGGATGTCGGTGGCGCCCCACGCCCAGCGCCGTATCTGGTTGTACTGCGACGTGTGCGTGCTCGCGTAGTCGCGCGCGCGTGGAGCGTCACCCAGCACGGGCAGGAACGCCGGTCGCACGTGCAGCCGCTCCCCGTAGTGGAAGAAGCTCTTCCAGAAGAAGCGCGAATCCTCCGGGATCACGTCGGAGTCCCAGTAGCCGACCTCGTGGAGCAACTGGAGCGCCTGCGTATACGAGGAGAACATGACCAGGCGGTGCGGCCGCTGGTGCAGGAACATCTGCCACTGGGTGGTCGCGGTGGCCATGACACGCACGGCGGCGGGCACGCGCCAGATGTTGTTGAGGAACACCGGGATCGGTGAGCAGTACTCCGCGGTGATGTAGGCGAAGTACTGTTCGTGCAGCCGGAAGTCGGAATCGAGGTCGGTGACCAGCGTGGTCTTCGGATCGAGGCCGAGCTGGTCGCACGCGGCTTTGAGGACAGGGCCTCCGTAGGACATCGCAGCCGACTTGCCCAGCACGACGCCGGGGAGCAACGGATCCTTGATGTGGATGAAGGCGCGGAAGTTGTGCGCCAGCTCCTCGCGCAGCCTCGTGACATTGGCGATGCCACCTTCATCGGTCTCTCGCGTGATGATCGCGCAGATCTTCTGGTGCGCCGGGAAGTTCTGCGCGACGAGCGCGTCGACGGTCGCTCGCAGCACCTCGTAGCGCTCCGTGTACGTGGGGATGAGCGCGCAGTGCACGATCTCTGAGGGGCGGGGTGCTCCGGCCGGCAGGCTGCGTTCCAGCTGCTGGCAGCGACCCCACCAGTCGACGGTCGCGGTGGCCTGGAGCGCCCGCAGCGACTTGCGCACCCCGGTGACGGTCACCGCCGTGCGCATCAACCAGTAGAAATCGAGCACGCTCGCACCGGCGCCGAGGATCCACAGGGCGCTCGGGTCGTTGAAGCGGATGGCGAAGGCAACCGCGACTGGCGTGAGCAGAACCAACCAGGTCAGCGCTCCGGGCAGGATCTCGAGCAGCCGCTGCTGGGTACGCTCGGGGAGCGGGATCGCCCAGAATCGCGCGATCATCGACTGACGCAGTCTAGCCAGCACCCCTGAGCGAGCATCATGGCCGAAAGCACCGACGACACAGCCAAACCAGCACCGGCGGACGCCGATGAGGCGGCCGAGGACGACGCCGAGGCCGGCGATGCCGAACCTGTCGAGGTCGACATCGAGCTGGAGGAGGAAACCGTCGTCGTCGTCGCGGGCGGGGACGACGACGAGGAGGAGGATGAAGAAGAGGATGCGGAAGACGAGGTAGTCGGACGCCCTGCGGCGAGGCCCGACCCTGAGGTACCCGCGCGCCCGGTCGCTGCCGCCCCGCCGATCAACCGGCCGCAGCCGGGCCGGCCGCCCAGCGCCAGAGAGGAGCCGCCGCCGCCGTTTGGCATCGGCGAACGCGTCACGCTGATCTCGAACACGCGGCCGCGCACCGGCACTCCCATCGGCGACTACCCCGTCGGCTCACGGGGACGCGTCGAGACGGTGCTCAGCCAGACGGCGATCGTCCGCTTCGACCGCGCGCCCGATACCAAGGAGGTGGTGGCGTTCACCAACCTCGAGACGGCGGAGACCCCGGAACGCGCCGCCGAGCTGCGCGCCCAGATGATGGAGGCGCCGTCGCGGAGCATCGACCGGGGTCCGCGCTCCCCGGCCGTCTCGGCGGGAGGCAACGGTGCCGCACGCGCCGCGGCGAAGCCTCCCGCGGCGCCCGCTCCGACGCCGCCGTCGCCGCCTCGCCCAGCGCCCCCTCCGCCGCCCAGCCGGCCCCCCGAAACGCGCGTGGCACCACCGCTGGCGCCGGCCCCCAAGCCGGTGGCCCCCAAACCAGCGACCCCAAAACCGGCGGCGGCCGCGAGGCCGGCTGCAGCCAAACCCATCGCGATTCGCCAAGCCGAACGGCCGGCGCCGCAGCGGGCGCCCGCCAAGGCCGCGCCTGCGCCGACGGCCCGTACGAAGGCGGCGGCGCCCAAGGTCGTTGCGAAGGCCGCCGCCAAGGCCGGCAAGGCCGCCAAACCGGTAGCCAAGCCGGCCCCGAAGCCGGTGGCGAGGCCCGCAGCGAAGCCGAAGGTCAAGCCGGCAAGCGCGCGCGCCAAAACAGGCGGTGCGCGTGCGGCCGCAAAGCCGGTCAAGAGCCCGCTGCGAAAAGCCGCGAAGGCCGCCGCGCGAAACGCGGCGCCGCGAAAGCCGGCGGCGAAGGCACCGACCCGGGGGCGGGTCGCGGCCAAGGCGGCCCCCGGCAAGGCGGCGCCCTCCGCCGCCCGGCGTCAGCCCGCCGCCGCGGGCAAGTCGAAGGCGAGCGTCAGCCGCAAGCCCGCCCCGAAGGCTGCGGCGCGAAAGCCGGTGAAGGCGGCCAAGAGCCCCGCGAAGAAGGCACGGCCGGCGCCATCCCGTGGCAGCCGGGCCACGACGCGCTCCTCGAAGCCGGCCCCGAAGCGGGGCGGCGGCGGTCGCAGCCGCCGCTGAGCCGCGTCAGGCGTAGACGCCTCGGTACTCCTCCGGGAGCAGCTCCGCGATCCGGCGGGCGATGTCGTCGGCGATTCCCTGGTCGTCCGGCCGCCCCTCGGGCAGCTCCACCTCGAACGGCGTCCCGTATCGGAGGGTGACCTGCACGCGCCGCGGCAGGCGGCGCCCGCGCTGCAGCGCGCGTTCAGTCCCCCAGACGGCCACCGGGCACACCGGCGCACCCGAGCGTCGCGCCAGGAAGCCGATCCCCGGTTCCGCCTGCTTCATCCCGGGCCCCGAAGCGCGTGTTCCCTCCACGAAGATGAGCACGCGACCGCCGCTGCTGAGCAGGTTGAGCGTCGTGCGCAGCGCCCAGCGGTCCGGCGCGCCGCGGTCCACCGGAAAGCAGTTGCAGCCTGCCATGACCCAGGCGACGAAGCGGTTCGCATAAATCTCTCGCTTGGCCATGCAGAACATCGTCCCGGGCGCAAAGCCGCCGAAGATGAACGGGTCGATGTTGCTCAGGTGATTGCTGACCACGAGCAGCGGGCCACGGCGCGGAAACGCCGCTTCGCCTTCGAAACGCAAACCGCGGCCGAAGAGCAGGCGTAGCGCGACTCGGCTGAGAAACGAGACGACGCGGTAGCGCCAGGGTCGGCGCCCGTCGCTGCGCGCGGGGAACGTGCGCGGAAAGCCGCGCGGCACACTGGCCATCTCGCGCGATGTTAGGCGGCGTCGGACGGGCACATACAATCGCGCTGCCGCGCCCCCTTAGCTCATCGGTAGAGCAGCCGGCTTTTAACCGGTTGAGGGAGGTTCGATTCCTCCAGGGGGCATCGCCGGAGCGCAAGGCTGAGAGGATTGATGCGTTTAGTTGTGTAGACGCGTATGCCCGGATTCGCGGGAGCCACCGCTCCCCGGGGCAGCCTTAAGGGGATCCAAACACCGTGAGCCATACGCGCCGGCAGCGCCGCATCATCGCGGCGCTGGTCA
>VBJV01000182.1 GCA_005879785.1 Chloroflexota bacterium | reverse complement strand
TCCACCAGCGACGGCGGCGGCATCCGCGGCCTCAGCAGCTCGTCGGCTAGCGGTAGGTCCGCCTTCGCATAGAAGATCGTTTGCCGCTGGCAGTGGCAGGCTCCCAGCTCGTGGCGCATGGGCATCCCCTGGGGACAGGCTACGCCGCGTGGGTGCGGTGCCTCGGTGCTGCCGCCCAGAAGTTGTCGTAGCCGAGCAGCCGTTGCATCAAGGCCGACAGGGTGAAGATGCACGTCTTTTCGTCGTCGCTGAGCTGGTTCATCGTCGCGACATTCGCCTCAGGCGTCGGCGTCCGGATCGTCCCCCACGGATAGACCTCCTGGAGGGTGACGCCATTCCACGACGGCGCGAGGCAAGTGTCGGAGTAGGCCAGGCCGAGCCGGGCGCACAGCTTTTGCATGGTGGCACGCGGGTTGGCGGCCAGATCCTCGAAACGGACGATGTGGAAACTAGTCGGGAACGTCTCGGCATAGGTGAGCGCCATGTGCTGGCAGAGGTTCCACGTCCAGGTGTAGCGCTCCAGCGACAGGGGGAACGGTCGTTTCTTGGTGTCGGCGTAGCCCGAGTAGGGGTTGCGCACCACGTGAATGACGTGGGCGTCGGGGAAGTCCGCAAAGATCTTCTCCGTGTCCAGAACGAGCACCGGGCTGTAGCCGAGCCAGGCTTTCTCGGCGCCGGTCCTGCGGACATTCTTCCAGCTGGCAAAGGTCGCGTGGAAAAACGCCTCGACCAGGCGGGCGCGACTGCGCGGCTTGCCTTGCAGGTACTGCACGAAGTGGCGTTTCCGCTCGGCTTCGTCCAACTGCATGTCGGCGTGCTTGAACTTGCTGCGCTCCGGGGTGCGGAGGCGGACCTTCATCTCCTCGTCGAAGATCAGCTCATAGTCCCGCTCCGGCTCGCCCCCCAGTGGGAACGCCGGCCAGCGGTACTTGAACGGGACGAAGCTCGTCCAGTGGTCGGTGACAAGGCGCGTGCCCAGCTGCGATTCAAAGGGGTACACGAATAGCTCGGGATGGCCGTCCAGCATGCGGTGCGTGGTGTTGCCGCCGTTCTCGTACATCGCCGAGATCATGATTACTTTGCAGGGTGCCATCCGCGGTTCTCCTTTGGCATGACGGCCGCCGCTCAGGCGGCCCGGCGCGCGGCCGCGCCCACGTACCACTCCCACATCCGTTCGACGCCGGTGCGCAAATCACACTCTGGCCGCCAGCCGGTCAGCGCGGTCGTTTCCTCGATACTTGCCGTCCACGCGGCCGGCTCGTCGGCGCGGACCGGCTCGCTGCCGAAGTGAGCGTTCACGCGACCGCCGCCGCACACGGCGACGATGGTTGCCACCATGTCGCGCACGCGCTGCGGCCGTCCCGTGCCGGCGTGCAGGATTCGCCCGCGCGCGGCGGGGAGCTGCGCCGCCAGCTTGAGCAGGCGCAACACGTCGTCGGTGTAAACGAAGTCGCGCGGCTGCAAGCCGGCGGTGCAGCGCGGGTCCTCGCCGCGGTAGCAGCAGCCCATCACGTAGGGCACCAGCCGCGTCGGTTCTTCCCACGGCCCGTAGGCGGAAAAGACGCGCACGGTGGTGATCGGCAGACCCTTGCGGGCCTCCGCCTGGCACAGCAGCGTGGCGGCGGCCTTGGCGACCGCGTAGTCCGTGCGCGGCTCCAGGAGGTCGGTGGAGCGCATCGGGCCGTCCTTGTGGCCGTATTCCGACGAGCTGCCGGCGTGTACCAGGGCGCGGAATTCGTGGCAGCGCAGCGCATCCAGCAGGTGGGCCGTGCCGAGCACGTTGCTCGCCAGGATGGCGCGGCGATCCTGCTGGAACGGGTACGCGCCGTGCGCGGCCAGGTGGTAGATGACCTCCGGCCGGCAGGCGGCGACCGCCCGTTTGACCGCGTCGGCGTCGCACACGTCGGCCCACTGGGGCGTGTACCGGCCGGCGACATCCCGCAGGCGCCAGCCGTTGAACCCGGGGCGCAACAGCAAGTGGACGTCGTGGCCCTCCGCCACCAGGTTGTGGGCCAGGCAAGCGCCGAGGAAACCGCTGCCGCCGGTGATCAATACTCGTTCGCGCTGGGCCGTCATCCGCCTTCTCTTGGGCTTTCGGGATCGCGCTCAGGCCGCCTGTTTCATGGGAGCGGGCCGCGACGCAAGAAACTCCTCATACCAAGCGATGGTCTCGCGCAGCGCGTCATCCAGCTGGTAGCACGGTTGCCACCCCAGCAAGGTTCTCGCCTTGACCGCGGACAGGTACTGGTGACCGATCTCATGGCGCGCGTTGGCGCGGATGTCCGGCTCCAGGTTGCTGCCCATCAGGCGGAGGATGCGCTCGACCATCTCCAGGGCGGTGACCTGGATCTCGGTCGAGAAGTTGAACGCCTGCCCCAGCACCTCCGGCTGGCCGGCCATGCACTCGGCCAGGTGCAGGTACGCGGCCGCGCCGTCCTTGACGTAGAAGTAATCGCGGATGTTGCTGCCGTCGGAGCGCAGCACAGGACGTTCGCCGCGCAGCACCGAGCGGATGGTGCCGGGCACCAGGCGGTTCCAGTTGCGGTCGCCGCCGCCGTAGAAATTGCCGCAGCGCGTCACGCACACCGGCAGGCCGAAGGTGTGGTGGTAGGTCAAGGCGAGCATGTCGGCGCAGGCCTTGCTCACGTCATAGGGATGCCGGGCCAGGAGGGGCGCGTGCTCGGTGTAGGGCAGGTGCCGTTGTTCGCCATACGCCTTGTCGGAGGAGGCGACGATCACCTGCGGCTGCAAACCGCAGTTGCGGGCCGCCTCCAGGACGCACCAGGTTCCCTGGATGTTGGCCTCGAACGTGGACAGCGGGCAACGCTCGGCAATGCCCACGATCGTCTGGGCCGCGAGGTGCAGCACGGTCTGGATCTCATACTCGGCCATGACGCGGTGCAACAGCGGCTCGGACTCGACGCCGCCGCGGACCACGTCGATCCGCTCGATCAGGCCGCCGCGGACGAGTTCCGACCCGGTGACGCCGTCGCGAACGAGGCCGACCACGTGGGCGCCGCGCTCCAGCAGGGCGCGCGTCGTCCAGCTGCCGACCAACCCGGTGCAGCCCGTCACCAGCACGCGACGATCCGTCCAGAACTCGCTCATGCGCGATCCCCGAAACTAGGCGGCTATCCGAAGGACG
>VBJV01000180.1 GCA_005879785.1 Chloroflexota bacterium | reverse complement strand
CTCGGCCGTCACGTACACATGCGACCGGGTGCGCTGGCCTCGCTGTGCTACGGGTTCTGGGCCGCCCGCGAGGAGGTCGCACACCGTCGTGTCGTCGAGGACATCATCGATTTCATGCAGTTGCAGGACATCCGTGATGAGCCGATCGAAACGATCCCGCCGGGCTTGCAGAAACGCGTCGAACTGGCTCGTGCGCTCGCCGCCGAGCCGCGCTTCCTGATCCTCGACGAGCCGATGGCCGGCATGAATCAGGAGGAGAAGGAGTACATCGCCCGCTTCATCCTCGATGCGCGTGACGAGCGTGGCGTGGCTATCCTTCTCATCGAGCACCACATGGATGTGGTCACATCGCTGTGCGACCGCGCGCTGGTGCTGAGCTACGGCGAGGCGATCGCACAGGGCCCGGCGCGCGAAGCGATCTCGTCGCCTGCCGTCGTCGAGGCCTACCTGGGCCATCGCGCGGCGCAGCGCGTCGGAGCCGTCGCGTGAGCGGTCCATCGACGATCGACGTGGGCGCCGAGATCGCCGCGGCGTGCGAGCGCTGGGCGCGTGATGCCGATGGTGAGCCGCTGTCACTGATCGCCGCACTCGCACGCAATGTGCAGCGGCATCCACGACGCGTCGCCGCGCGCGAGCGCGACCGCGGTATCTGGGTCGAACACGATTGGATGGCCCTGCTCGCCGACGTCCTGGCCATCGCCGCCGGCTTCGAGAGCCTCGGCGTGCAGCCCGGCCACGCCATCATGGTGATCGGCGACAACCGCCTGCGACTGTACGAGGCGATGCTCGGCGCGATGGCGTTGCGTGCCTTCCCGGCGCCGATCTACCCGGACGTTCCGCCGGCCGAACTCGTGCACTACAGCCAGCTCGGCCACCCGGATATCGCCGTCGCCGAAGACCAGGAGCAGGTCGACAAGCTGCTCGGCTTGCGCGAGAGCAACGGCGGGCGGCCGCACACCATCGTCTACCACGATCCGCGCGGTCTGCTGCGCTACGAGGAGCCAGGGCTTCTACCGCTCGGCCGGCTGCTCGAAAGCGGGCATGAACGGCTGCGGCGTGAGCCGGCGCTGATACAGGATCTGATAGGCCGTGCGCAGGGCCACGAGGTCGCCGTGTTGCTGCACTCGTCGGGCACGACCGGCGTGCCGAAGGGCATTCCGCTCACCCATTCGAACCTGCTCGGCGGCGTACGCAATGCCGTGGCGGCTGGATACTTCTGCCCCCACGAGGAGCACTACGCCTACCTGCCCATGGCCTGGGTCGGCGACTTCGTCTTCACGCTCGCCGCAGGGCTGTCGCTGGCGTTCACGATCAACATCCCCGAACGCCAGGAAACGGTGCTGCACGACCTGCGCGAGGTCGCGCCGACGATGTACCTCGCCGCGCCGCGCGCCTGGGACCACATGCTGACGCGGGTGCAGGTCGGGATCGCCGAGTCGACGCCTCTGAAGCGCGGCCTCTACGACTGGTTCATGCGGCGCGCGGTGGCCGTCGAGCGCGGCCGCCTCGATGGCCGCTCGCCGACGGCTGGCGAGCGCGTGCTGCGAGTGATCGGCGAGTGGCTCGTGTTCGCGCCGATTCGCGACATCCTCGGGCTGTCGCGCGCACGCCGCGCCTACACCGGCGGCGAGGCACTCGGCGAAGACACCTTCCTCGCCTTCCGCGCCCTCGGCATCAACCTCAAGCAGTTCTATGGCCAGACCGAGACCGCGGCACTGACCGCCGCGCAGGACGACGGCGACGTCAAGCTGCACACGGTCGGCAAGCCGATGCCCAACGTCGAGGTGCGCATCGACGAGCGCGGTGAAATTCAAGTGCGCTCGGCGTCGGTGTTCTCCGGCTACCACGAGAACCCGTCGGCCACGGCCGAGGTGTTGCGAGACGGCTGGCTTGCCACCGGCGACGCCGGCTATCTCGAACCCGGCGGCCATCTGGTGGTGCTCGGGCGCGTCGGCGAGGTGGTGCACACCGCCGCCGGCGAGCGCTACGTGCCCAACTTCATCGAGAACCGGTTGAAGTTCAGCCCGTACATCCGCAACGCCGCGGTGATCGGCGCCGGACGGGACCGGTTGGCCGCGCTCGTCTGCATCGACGTCGAGGCGGTCGGCCATTGGGCCGAGGAGCGAGGCGTGGCCTACACGTCGTACGCGGACTTGTCTCAGCGTCCGGAGGTGGTCGAGTTGATCGCCTCGGTGGTGCGGCATGTCAACCGCGTGCTGACGCCGGGGCTGGCACTGCGCCGCTTCGTCAATCTGCCCAAGGACTTCGACGCCGACGACGGCGAGGTCACACGCACCCGCAAGCTGCGCCGCAACGTGGTCGAGGAGCGTTACGCGACGCTGATCGAGGCGCTGTACGGGTCTGCGTCGAGCATCAAGTTCGATTCCGCCATCACCTACGAAAGCGGCCAGGCCGGCAACCTGCGGCGCATGCTGGAGCTGAGGAGCATCGATTGATGGACATGCTGCTGTACGCGGAACTGGCGATCAACGGCGCGCTGGTCGGGCTGATGTACGGACTTGTCGCACTCGGCATCGTGCTCGTCTACAAGGCCTCGCGCTACGCCAACCTGGCGCAGGGCGCCTTCGCGATGACCGGCGGCTATGCCTGCCTGCTGATCGCATCGACATTCGGTCTGCCGCTGTGGGCCGCCGCCCTGCTGACGCTGGTCGCGCTGTTCCTCA
>VBJV01000179.1 GCA_005879785.1 Chloroflexota bacterium | reverse complement strand
GCTTCATGAAGTACGAGGGCTCGGGCGGCGTGCGCGCGGCGTACTCCTCGACGCGGCTGCGGTAGGTGAGGTGGGTGGCGATGATCTTGCTAGGCTCGACCGGCGCCAGGAACTCGGCATCGGCGGCCGAAACGCGGACTCCCGAGTCGAGCAGCACGCCGTCACCGTCCAGCCGACCCCAGCTGGGCGAGCCATCGACCCTCACGCGAACTCGTCGCTCGGCCACGATTGGATACAATATGCGCTTGGCCGATGGCGGTCAAGCCAGCTGCCGGTAGCGGGCCGCGATCGGCTTCAGATGCCCGTCAACCAGGCGCCGAGACCGGCGATGGCGGTGTCCAAACCGTTGCCGGAGAGGTCGAAGCGGGCGGCATTCGGCACGCGCTGAACGTCGCCGCGGATGGGGTCGTTGCCGGCGGCCGCGTTCAGCGTCATCCGCATCGGCAGGTTGTGCATCACCACCACCCCCAGGTCGCCCGGCAGCTCGCGGATCCGCCGCAGCCCGGTGAGGTACCTGGCGGTGGCGTCGGCCACGCTCTCACCACCCGACGGCGCGCTGCGCAGGGGGTTGCTGCGAATCCAGGCCCGATACTCCGAGACCGGCCGGCCCTCGAAGCTGCCCACGCCGATCTCGGTCAGCTCGTCGAGCACCAGCAGCGGGGTGCCGTCGCCGACCAGGGCCTCGGCGGTCAGCGCCGTCCGCAGCCGGGAGGTGACGATCGCGATCTCGATCGGCTCGTGCGACAGCCTCGTCCTCAGCTCGAGCGCAGCCCGCAGCCCGGCCGGGGAGAGTCCGGCCTCGGCCTGGGAGTCCGGGTTCATCAACCCGCGGGCGTTGTAGGTCGTCTCGGCGTGCCTGACCAGGATCAGCCGATCCACACGTCTCCCGTCGACCCGTCGACGGTGACCACGCTCCCGTCGGCGATCCGGCGAGTGGCCGTCTCGGCTCCCACAACCGCTGGCAGACCGTACTCACGCGCGATCACGGCCGCGTGACAGAGGATGCCGCCGGTGTCCGTGACCAGCGCTGCCAGCGAAGCAAACACCGGCGTCCAGGAGGGAGTGGTGGTGGTGCAGACCAGCACGTCGCCGGCCGACACCCGGCCAAGATCGCCCGCATCCCGGACGACTCGAGCGGTGCCGCTGGCTCGGCCCGGCGAGGCGGGGTGGCCGATCAGACGGCCGGCGTCACCGCGATCGACCCCGGGCGTGCCGTAGAACTTGACGAACAGCGGATCGACCGCAGCGGCGCGCTGGGGCGGGGTGCCCACGATCAGCTCCGGTTCCCGGCTGCGGGCCTGATCGAGCTCCGCCCGCCGTCTGCCGGCTTCCGGCTGGAGCCGGCCGCCGTGGTCGCGCAGCAGCGCCCTGCGAAGCCCGTGGCGATCGAGCATGAAGACGTCCTCCCGGCGATCGAGTCTGCCCTGCGCGACCAGCCGCGCGCCGAAGCCGAGCAGCGCCTCGCGAACGGCCTGGAGGCCCCGCTGGTCGATGTACAACGTGTGCCCCTCCTCGAGCGGCGCCGCCCGCTTGACCCGCTCCAGCAGCTCGGAAAAGGCCCGTCGTTGCGCCGCGTCGATCCGCTCCAGCGTCTCGGCCTCGCGACGGTTGCGATCGGCAGCACGCCGTCCGGCATCGTCATCCTGCCGCGCCGTGGCAGCGGCGGACAGCGTCAGCCTGAGACTCTCGATCACGAACTGGGGATGCTCGGCGTAGCGGGGCTCCGCGAGCTCATGGAGCCGCGATCGGGCGCCGAAGTCGAGCAGGTGGCGGTCGAGCTCGGCCAGGAACTCGCGGCCGTTCTGCGTGCTGCGCAGCTCGGCGACAACCGCGTCCGACGGCAGCTCGGTGAGCAGGGAGGCCACGTCGAGCCGCACGGCCGTGCCCGCCAGCCGGGCCAGATCGGCGTCGGCGTCCAGGGTTGCGTTGGGAAGCCCCTCCAGCAGCCGGTACGGCTCCAGCGGATCACCTCCCAGCAGCTCGCCGTAGCGTTCCGCCAGCAGCTCCCGGCTGACATGCACCCCCAGCACCACCACGAAGTGGATGTGCCACTGGTCGTGCACGATCTCGACCAGCCGGTCGAGCATCGCCACCGCGGTTGCCGCATCGGGGCGCGTGGGGCGCATCGCCTGGAGCTCACGGGTCGACTGCTCGATCCGGTCGCGCAGTCCCGCGTCCCACGCGTCGGCCACGCCCAGGCACGACCGGCGAAACGCCTCCGGATCGGGTTCCCAGTCCGGCTCGAGCTCGGACTCGTAGGCCCAATGGCCGATCGTGGCCGTCCTGAAGCCTCCGAACGGCGCCTTCAGATCGCGGCACGCCCGCTGGATGCCGAGTCCCATCGCCTCGAACCAGAGCGACGCCGTCATCGGCGTGAGAGGTTCTGGATAGTGCGAGCGGTCGTACGTCCAGGTCAGCCCGGGATCGGCGGTCACCGGGTCCTCACCCCCGTCACCGGCCGGCACTGCACCAGCCACAGCCGCGAGCGTTCGAAGCAGAACTCGACGTCGACCGGGAGTCCGAAGCCGCGCTCGGCCGTTCTCACCAACTCCGCCACCGACCGCGCCTCGTCGTCGCGAAGCGTCCGCGCGGTGCGGCGTTCGAGCGGCAGCCGGCGCCGGCGACCTGCGGCCGTCACCGCCAGGGGTTTCGACGAGACGCGTGCCTGGACCGCTCCGTCAGCCGTCACCCGGTAGGTGTCGGGAGTGATCAGGCCGGCCACCAGCCCCTCGCCGAAGCCGAACACGCACTCCACCAGCACCTGGTCGGTGAGGCCGGTGATCGGGTCGACCGAGAACGCCACGCCTGAGCGGCCGGCGTTCACCTGGTGCTGGATCACGATCGCGAGTCCTCCCGCCGCCCCGTCGCCGGCGTATGCCCGCACCCGCTGTGAGGCGGCCGAAGCGCGGCAGCGCGCCACCGCCGCCTCGATGTCGGCATGCCTGCGCACGCCGGTCACCGTCTCGTACTGTCCGGCCGCCGAGCGCTCGGTGGAGTCCTCGCCGGCCGCCGAGCTTCTCACGGCGAAGGGTGGCCGCAGGTGCCCGACGGCGTCCAGCAGGTCGTTCGCGTCGCCCGCCCACCCGATCGGCAGCACGACGGCGTCGGGCACCGGCAGGCCGATCCGGA
>VBJV01000063.1 GCA_005879785.1 Chloroflexota bacterium | reverse complement strand
CGCGTCCGAGGAGCGGCTGCTCGCCGCAGTCCGCCCTCTGTCCGAGGAGCGACGCACCGTGCTGTTCAATGCTGCGGTGGGGGAGCGGCGCAACCGGCGTCACCACCCTGGGCGCGGTTTCGAGCACTGTGAGTACACGTTCGAGGTCGTCTCCGACTACGGCGCGTTCCGCGACCTGCAGCGGCACCGGATGCTGACGGTGCAGTGGCAAGGGCTCACGCCCGCGCTGGGATACACGGTCCCGGCCGAGTTGGAGGCTGCCGGGCTCGCGGCCGCGTGGCGCAGCGCTGTGGCGCAAGCCGAGGATGTCCATCGCCGCATGGCCGCGGACCTCCCCGAGCAAGCGCAATACCTGGTGACGCTGGGGCATCGCATCCGATACCTCATCAAGATCAACGCTCGCGAAGCGATGCACCTCATCGAACTGCGCAGCTCACCGCAGGGACATCCGTCGTACCGGCGCGTCGCGCAGGAGATGCACCGGCTCATCGACCAGGTGGCCGGGCATCACCTCGTGGCAGGGGCGATGCGCTTCGTGGGCGCTGAGGACGTGCACCTTCCGCGTTACGCAGCCGAGGCGCGCGCCGGCGCCGATTAGTGCGCTGGTGCCGGGAGAATCTTGAAACGCTCTCCCGTGGGCGTGCGCAGTGCACTGAAGTGGCGGCGGTCGAGTGTGAGCACGTCCCTGACCCCGTGGCGCCCAGCGAGCACCACGATCGATGCATCAGCCAAGCCAATACTGAGGTCACGATAGCGCTCGATGGCGCGACGTGCCTGGGTGATGTCGAGGGCTGAGAATGGTTCGAGCCGGTATACGCCGCGAGCTACATCTGCGAGTAACGCGAGCTCTTGAGGCAACCCAACACGCGTGGTCAGGAAGTAGTCCAGTTCGGCCAGGACGAACGGTGACAGCACGAAGGGCGGCGCCGCGCGATTGAGGGCCGTCGCGGCAGCGGCGTGAGACCGCTGCCGGCTGTCGATGACAGCCAGGAGGCCGCTCGAATCAACGAGGATCAATCCTCGCCGAAGCCCTGCAGGAAGTCATCGAAATGCTCGGCCGCGTCGGGTGGCAGCGAGCTCTCAAAGAGAGGAATGCTGGGTCGGGGATGCCGGCCGGCCAGGAACTTCTCGACCCCCTCGCGGATCAAGTCAGCTTCTGTCCGGTTGTCCTCTGAGGCGGCCTGCTCCAGGGCGGCCTTCAAGCCCTCCGGCAGGTATATCGTCGTTCGCTTCACGACATACATGATGCCATATATAACACCGTGGCGCGGACAGGTCGCGGGCGATCAGTTCAGCCAGGTCCCCGCGCCGGCAAACGCAGTGATGACCGGTCGATCCACGCGCCCGTCGGCGATGCCCACCGCCGCAACGCCCCGACGCCGCGCGTCAGCAGCGGCGCGCAGCTTGGTGCGCGCTCGACCGCCTATCAGCTCCACCGCCGCGTCGGCTTCGCCGGCGCTGATGCGTTCGATGAGCGTGGTGTCGTCGGTTGCGTCACGCAGCAGGCCCGGTGTGTCCGAGAAGATGAGCAGGCACGACGCCCCCAGGGCCACCGCCACCTCCGCAGCCAGGCGATCACCGTCAACGTTGATTGCCGTGCCGTCCTCCGCTGCGATGGGCGGCGTCAGGACCGGCACATAGCCGCGATCGAGTAGCGCGCGCAACAGCGCCGTGTCGACCTCGTCGATGCTGCCGACGTGGTTGTCGTGCAGCACCTTGACGCGCTCGCCGTCGCGGATGCGCAGGTCGCGGCGGCGGCGGCCGCGCACCAGTCCGCCGTCGAGCCCGGTCAACCCGATCGCATTCACGGAGAGCTGGCGCAGGCGTTCGACGATTCGCTTGTTGGCCTTGCCGGCGTAGGCCATCAGGAATTGATCCATGGTCTCGCCGTCGGTGAAGCGGCTGACCTCGCCGCGCACCGACTCGACGATGCGTGGCGGCCGACCCAGGGCGGTTGAGAGCGCGTCGAGATCGCGGCTGGCGCCGTGCACGAGCACGAGCGGTTCGCGCACGGAGGCGATGTCAAGCAGCAACCCATCGAGCCTGCGCACGCTGCCCCCAACCTTGATGACCAGCATCGTTCTACAAGGGATACAGGCCGGCGAAGCCGAGCCCGGTGCGCTCATCCCAGCCGCAGCGGATGTTGAGCGCCTGCACCGCCTGGCCCGCGGCGCCCTTGACCAGGTTGTCGAGTGCGCTCATCACCACGAGCCTGCGGCTGTGCGGGTCGCGCTCGAAGCCGATGTCGCAGTAGTTGGTGCCGCTCAGCAGCTTGGGGTTCGGGGTGCGGTGCAGCCCGGACGCCGACTTGACGATGCGCACGAACGGTTCTGCCGCGTAGCGCTCGCGATAGATGTGCCACACGTCGCGGTCCTCGAGGTCGCGGTCGAGAAACACGTGCGCGGTGACGAGCACGCCGCGCACGGCCTCGACCGACGTGGCGGAGAAGGCGATCACCGGCCCGCCGCCGTTGAGCCCCAGCTCCTGCATGATCTCGGCGGTATGGCGGTGGCCCGCTGGTGCGTAGGAGCGCATCTCGCCGCTGCGGTGCGGATGGTGGGTCGCGTCACCGGATTGCGCACCACCGGCCGACGACCCGGTCTTGGCTTCGATGACGAGGGGCAGCGACCGATCGACCACATCCGCGGTGAAGAGCGGCGCGAGCGCCAGGATGCTGGCCGTCGCCAGGCAACCGCCGGTGGCGACGAGGGTGGCGTCGCGCAGCGCGTCGCGATGCAGCTCGGCGAGGCCGTACACGGCCGAACCGAGCGCTTCCGCGCGCGGGTGGTCCCAGCCGTACCAGCGTGGGTAGTCGCCCGCAGCGCGGAGCCGGAAATCGGCCCCCAGGTCGATGACGACAGGCGCTGTCGCACGCAGCAGGTCGAGCTGACGGCTCGATTCCCCGTGCTCGAGCGCGGCGAACACTACGTCGGCGCTCTCGAGCCGATCGCGTGGCCGGAAGCGGAGGTCGGTGCGGCCGCGAAGCGGCGGATGCACGCTGTCGAGGCGCTTGCCCGACAAGCGCTCGGAGGTCACCTGGGTCACCTCGACGCAGGGGTGATCGGCAAGCAGGCGGAGGAGCTCACCACCGGCATAGCCGGCGCCGCCCACAACCGCGGCGCGCATCACGGTGCGCGCAGCACCATGTCGAGCACGTCGACGGCGCGTTCCAGCTCGCGAACATCGAGGTGCTCACGGGCCGTGTGATCGAGGCTCGAATCGCCTGGACCGTAGGCCAGCGCGGGACATCCCCAGGCGGGAACCAGCACGTTGAGGTCCGACGTCCCCGTCTTCAGCTTGTAGCGCGGCGTGCTGTCCTGGTGACAGCGCACTCGTCCGCGAGGTGCGTACCGGCAGGTCGATGTCGCCGATGCGCAGCTCGCCGCCCGCCGCTGCGGAACGCACCGTGTCGAGCAGCGCGACGGCGTCGCAGCGCGGCGGCAGTCGCATCCCGACGTCCACGCTGGCGCGGTCGGCGAGCCCATCGCCGCCCGCCTCGCAGTTGATGACGCGCACGTCCAGGCACTCGAAGACGCTTCGGTCGCGATTGAACCCGTGCGCCCAGTCCTGCAGACGGCGCACGAACTCGAACGCATGGTCGGCAGCGCTGGCGGCGCGGCCGGCTCCGTGCCCGCTCTCCTGCTCGTGTGACCAGCGCACGCGCACGCTGCCCTTGTAGCCGACGGTGATCGCGTCCCAACCACTCGGCTCGAGGATGATCAGCTCGTCGGGTGCCGGAAGGGTGGTGGCCAGGTGATGTGCCCCGCGCGACGTCGTCTCCTCCTCGACAGCGGCAACCAACATGAACCCTCGGACGCCACGGCGGGGCTGGCGCATCACCGCGAGCATCGCCGCCAGCAGGGGTCCCTTGGCGTCCACGCTGCCGCGGCCGTACAGCACGTGCCCGTCGCGGCGCACCTCGATGCGACCCGGTGCGGTGTCGAGATGCCCGACCAGCGCAGTGCACGCGGGTCCGCCACCCCAGGTTGCGATGACATTGCCGGCGGCATCGACGCGTGCCTCGAATCCCGCGCCATCCAGGACGTCAACCAGCCACAGAGCGAGCGCATGCTCGGCGCCGCTGACGCTCTCGATGCGCAGCATCTCCGTGAGCGTCCCCACCGCGTCGATGCTCGCCACGGCACACATGGCTAACCCGCCGCCGCCATGGTTTGCGCACCGCGCGCGGCGTCGATGACGACGCCGGCGACCCGGCCGGGGATGTCGACGCCTGTGACATCGATGCTGTTGCGAAACTCCATGGTGGCGTTGACCTCACTGACCAGCAGGCGATCGCCGTCCTCGAGCAGGTCGACCGCCAGCACGCCGCCACCGACCGCCCGCGCGGACTGCACGCAGAGGCGTGCGATGTCGCTCGTCACCACGCAGTCGCGCGTCGTGGCGCCGCGCGCGGTGTTGGTGATCCAGTGCGCCGACTCCCGAAACACGGCGCAGATCACCTCGTCGCCGACGACGAAGGCGCGGATGTCGCGACCCGGCTTGGCCACGTGCTCCTGCACGTAGAAGACGGAGTGCTCCGGCGATCCGAGCACGGTGCGGTCCTCGAACACTGCTTCGGCGGCGTCACGATCGTTGAGCCTGGCCAGCATTCGCCCCCAGGAGCCACTCACCGGCTTGAGCACCACGGGGTAGCCGAGTTCCTCGGCTGCGCGCAGGGCGGACTCCGCGCTGAAGGCGACGAGCGTGCGCGGCACCGGGACGCCGGCGGCATGCAGCAGCGCGGTGGTGGCCAGCTTGTCCGCGCAGAGCGCGGTCACCTCGGGTTGGTTGACGACGGCGACCCCGGCGGCCGCCAGGACGCGCGCGGCGGCGAGGCCGCGCGTCTGCGACAGCGAGCGCTGCAGCACGACGTCCCAGTCACGCCGCGGGCCGGCCAGGTCGAGGACCAGCTCTCGATCGTCAACGACCTCGACGGTGACGCCGCGCCGCTGCAGCGCGTGACGCAGCAGCTTCTCCTCGACGCGGATCCGTGAGCAGAGCAGAGCAACTCGCATCTATTCGCCCCAGTCCTCTTCCTCGGGCGGAGCGACGATGAAGCGCAGCGGCTCCAACGCCACCACCTCGAGCTCCACGCCGCACTCGGGGCACTGCACCAGCTCCCCGCGCTCGACATCGTCCGGGACGCTGACGCGCGCGTCACACTCGGGACACATCGCCTACCTCCGCTTCCAGGGCGGCCCAGCCGCCGTTCCTGATCAGCTCCACGAGCGAGCCGGCCTCGATGATGCGCAGCGCCATTCCGGACGGCGGCTCGGCGGTCACCTCCGTAATGGCGGTGCGGATGCGGCCGGCGCGCACGTCGACGGTGACCTCGTCGCCGTCCGCGACCATGTCCCACAGCTCGGGGCATCGGATTGCCGGAAGGCCGATGTTGACCGCGTTGCGATAGAAGAGGCGGGCGAAGCTCACCGCGATCACCGCTGCCACGCCGTTGAGCTTGATGGCGACCGGCGCGTGCTCGCGTGAGCTGCCGCAACCGAAGTTCCGGCCCGCGACGATCACGTCGCCGGGCTGCACCGCATCGACGAAGTCCGGGCGGTGCTCCACGAAGCAGCCGCGACCGAGTGCGTCGCGATCGGTGGTGACGTTGAAGCGGCCGGGGATGATGGCGTCGGTGCTGACGCCGTCGCCGAGCTTGAAGACGCGTCCCATCAGCGCACCGCCGCGGGGTCTGTTATGGCCCCGCGCAACGCCGACGCTGACGCCACGCTCGCTGCTGGTGGAGAGCACGTTCTCGCCGGCGGCGGCCACGCCGTGCTGGCGGCCCAGGCACGGCCCGCACCCGGGGTTGAGCACCAGCGCGCCCGCCAGCGCGAAGGTCTCGATGTATCCCGCCTGCAGCGCGTCGAGATACACGCGTCGCGACGCCGGTACCACCACGGTCCGTGTGCTGGCGTGCACGTGCCGGTCGCGGAGGATCGCCGCCGCCGCGGCCAGGTCGGACAGGCGTCCGTTGGTGCAGCTGCCGATGAACACCTGGTCGAGCGGCGTGCCGGCTACGTCGTCGATGTCGTGCACGTTGTCGATGGCCGGGTGCACGGCGACCTGCGGGCGGATGCGCGAGGCGTCGACACGCACGGTCCGCGCGTACTGCGGCCGCAGCGGGTGCAGGTCGGCAGCGTCGGGCTCGATCAGGCCCGCCTTGGCGCCGAAGTCAGTGCTCAGGTTGCACAGCGTGAGGCGCTCGTCAACGCCCATGGCCTGCACTGTTTCGCCGCCCCACTCGACCGCGCAGTAGTCCGCGCCGTCGGCCCCCATCAGCTTGATGACGTGCAGCGCGATGTCCTTCGCGTAGACACCCGGAGCGGGCTCCCCGCCGACGTCGATGCGGATCGTCTCCGGCACGCGGAACCACGTCCGGCCGGTGGCGAAGACGACGCCGATGTCGGTGGAGCCGAGCCCGGTCGAGAAACAGCCGAGCGCCCCGTACGTGGTGCTGTGCGAGTCGGCGCCGACCACGATGGCGCCGGGTTCGATGAAGCCGCGGTCGACCATGACCTGGTGACAGATCCCTTCGGCGAACACGTTGACGATGCCGTGCTCGGCGCAGAACGTGCGGATGATGCGGTGCAGCTCCGCTGCGGCGACGGTGTTCGCCGGCATCACGTGGTCGAAGTTGAAGACGATGCGCTGCGCGTCCCACAGGGGCAGATCGAGGCTGCGGAAGGCCTCGATGGCCAGCGGCCCGGTCACGTCGTGGGCCATGGCGCAGTCGACCGGCGCGATCACGGTGTCGCCGGCACGCACGCGCCGGCCGGTGCGCCTGCTGAAGATCTCCTCGGTGAGCGTTCCCATGGCGTCCCCTACGCTGTGGCCCAGCCGCGGATGAGCGCATCCAGCTGGTCGTTGTCGAGCGGTGCGCGATCGCCGAGCCGCTTGACCTCCGCGGTGAGCGAGCGCAGGTGCGTGTCGTCGAGCTCGACGCCGAGCGTTGTGGCGCGATGGCGGATGGCATGCCGGCCGGACAGCCGGTGTCCGGTGAGGATGCTGCGTTGCCGGCCGAACCGTGCCGGGTCGAGCACCTCGTACGCACTGGGGTCGGCGATCACCGCCTTGGTGTGCATGCCCGCCTTGTGGTGGAAGGCGTTGGGCGCGGTCACCGCCGCGGTGAAGGGGATGTCCACGCCCAGGATGGCGGCGAGCATACCGTCGAGCTCGGGCAGCATATCCAGGCGGTAGCGCTCCACCAGATCGGGCTGCACCGTGAGCAGCCTGGCCATCATCGCCGACAGCGGGACGATGCCATTGCGCTCGCCGATGCCAAGGATCGTGGTGTCGATGTGGGTCGCGCCCGCCTCCAGGGCGGCCAGCGCGTTGGCCACCGCGCAGCCGGTGTCGTCGTGGGCGTGGAACTCGATGTCGCAGGCCACGTTCGCCCGCACCAGGGAGACGAGCTCGTGCACCTGGCGCGGCGTCGCCACGCCGACGGTGTCGGCGAGGCCGACACGATCGACGCCGGCGCGGTCGATGGCCCGGTACACGCGCACCAGGTCGTCCGGGTCGGAGCGAAACGAGTCCTCGGTGCTGAAGCGCACCTGCAGGCCGCGGCCGCGGATCTCGGTAACCACGGCGATGCCGGTGGCGATGATCTCGTCGACGCTCAGTCCATGCGAGACCGGGCGCAGCTGCGACGACGTGGCGATGAGCACGTCGACACCGTCGACGCCGGTGTCGATGGCGAGGCGTGCGTCGTCGAGGTTGCAGCGCACGTGGGTGAGCAGGCGAAAGCGGCGCGGCCGGGTGGCGATGAGCCGCAGGTCAGCCTCGGACTGCGGCGATGCCACCGGCGAGGTGAGCTCCAGGTAGTCGGCGCCGAACTCGTCGAGCGCGGCCGCGATCTCCAGCTTCTGCTGCGGCGTGAAGTGGGCGTGGGCGAACTGCTCGCCCTCACGGAGCGTGGAATCGATGATGTGGAAGGCGGTGATGCTCATGTCTCTCTTGTGATCTGGTGGGCAAAAAGAAAGAGCCCCTCCGAGAAGGGGCTCTGTGCTTCGAAAGATCGAGGCGCTGCTGTCTACGTCACCTGCGCGCCATCGCTTTCCGAGCGCGGAGAACCCGCTTCCCGGTGGCGATGGATTTTTTGGCGAGGCCGAGGGACCGCATTGGGGCGGCACGATAACCGCACGGCGCGGTTTCTGTCAACCCGGAATCGGGCGCGCGCTTCATCGCGGTCTCCGTTGCCTGCGTGCGATCTCACGACGCGCGACCAGTGCGGCGCCGACTGCGGCCAGCGGCAGTGCCGGTATCCAAGGAGCCTCCGGGACGTTGGCGTTCAGGTTCGTCACCTGCGACAACGTGAACGACGGGCAGGAATACGCGCCTCCCGTTGTGGTCCCTATCTGACTCGAATTCCGGCCGTTGGGCTGCGGATTGGTGAGAGTGGTGGTGATCAACGTCCCGCCGTATCGCGCCGTGTTGGGAGCGCCGTACTGGCCGAATGGACTCGCGCCGCTGGTGGGGTTGGGGAAATCACCGCCGAGGTTGTCGAGTTCTCCCAGGTTCCCGTCGTCACCGAAGTTCCAGACGCAGTAGTTGCTCTGGCCGGTGACGCTGACGCCGTCAAGGCTGCGGTTGGCGACACTCCAGAAGGGGTAAAAGATGGCGCCGTACGGCGGGACGGTGCAGCCGCTGCCGGTGGTCGTGTTGCAGTCACCCTCGGAACCGGCTGCGTCGGTCTCCAGCTGCACGGTCGGATACGGATTGCCACCGGTGTCGAACGGCCCGATGTACCTGAACGTCTGGGGATGAGTGGCCCCGCCATCAGGCCAGTCCTTCCAGTACGGCGTACCGTCATAGTCAAGGTCCCCGTTCTGGTCGCGTGCCTGGTCGCAGAAGGCCACCGGGTCGTTCCACGGCTGGTTGTTGCCGTTCAACACCACCGTTCGCGCGCCCTGGGGCAGGCAGTAGCCGTCGGACACCTCGAGCAGGCCCGTGCCGACGCCGGTCTGGCCGCCGAAGGTGTTGTCACCCGGGGCGTCCTCGAATGTCTCCGGCTGGCAGCTCAAGCTGGTCCCCACCGCGCACTCACCGTTGGTTGGCGGGTCCTGGTTGGGATCGGACACGCCGTCGTTGCAGTTGTCGGACGCCGTCTGGTCGACGAAGGTGTCTCCGTTCGCGTAGTTCTGGATGACCGGGTCCTGGTTCATCAGCGCGGCGCACACCTCCCCGTGGCCGATCTCGTCCTGCATCAGCACGCCGCCTTCGAGCGCGGCCCACGGCACCTGGTTGGACTGCTTGGCGGTGTTGTACTCGGCGTGGAAGCTGAAGGGAGATCCGTTGCACGTGCTCGGATCGGTGTTCATGAATCCATGCGAGGCGCTGGCGATGGTGAACCCGGTCTGACCAGTGGTCAGGTCGCTCACCCGGGTCTCGAGGCCGCCGGTGTCGGCCGTGGTGCCCTGGGTTCCTGGCGGATCGGGTACCTCGAACACCTCCACCTTGAGAGTGTCGCCGTCGTTCATGTACAGCGCGTCGTTGTTGGGCGTCAGCGTCTCGAGATTGGTGTTCTGCGGGTTGGGCGGTCCGCTGGGAATGCCGTCCAGCGTCAGGTAGGCGAAGTTCACCGGCTCGGTGCAGTTGGGGTTGCCCTCGCAGCCCGTGAATCCGGGCGGGTTGCAGATCGCCTCCAGGCTGTCGATGGTCAGCGCCACGCACCAGCGGGTCTGGTCGCAGCTCGTTGAGTCGATGAACGGCCCGTAGCGTGGCGGGTAGAACTGCAGCTCCATGAACGCCGAACCCGCCGAGTTCGGGTCGTTGGTGTCACTGTCCGGCGTGCACGGCGCCGGCTGTACGGTGGTCCCGTTGACGCCGCCCGGGTAGGAGTTCGGGTCGCAGATTGGCAGTCCGAACCAGGGTGCGACGCTCAGCTCCGCGTAGTCGCTGCGCGTCGGGCTGGCGTTGGGATCCGTGGTCGGTGTGCCCGACGGGTCCGTGGACAGCTGCTGGAAGAAGGTGAAGGTGTTGCCACTGTTGGTCGCGGTGGAGATGAACTTGACCGACGGTTCATCGTGGCCGACATAGTGGTAGTTGTCGTAGAACTTGGTGCGGGCGCCGGTCGAGGGGTTGACCTGGACCGGGTCCGTGCACAGCGCCTTCATGCTGACCTTGACCGGCCGGTAGGCCTGGCTCCACCCGTTGCAGTCGAGGTTATTGTTGGCATCAGGGATGCCCGACGGGTAGCTGTAGGGCAATGACGGTCCAGCCGCGCGGGTGCCGGCGGTTCCGGCACCAAGACCGATGGCTGCGAGGCTTGCGGCACCCAGGATCACCCGCGGAGCTGTGCGCATGGTTTTGCCCCTTCCGTATTTCAGTGTCCCATTCCCGTGACGCCGCCGATGTCGGCAGTGCCCCGCCGGGCGCGCTCAGGTCACCCGATGTCGCGAATATAGCGGAGTCGCGAGTCGTTTCGGGAGGAGTCGGTCGGTGGGTCTTCGGGAAGCATCACGTCGTCGGCTTCACCACCGCTTGGCAGCTCGGACGACCAGCGCAGGAGAGTCCTCGGGTTCGGGTCATCCGCCCGTGACACATGCGCGGGTAGGCCGCCGTGAAGGAGGTGTCGTATGATGGACGCAGTTATGGCCATGACAATCCCCGGCTCCCAGATGATCACCGTGTCCGACAGCGCCCTTGGCCAGCTCAAGGGGCTGATCTCCGGCCAGGCGACCGAGACCCAGCTGGGTCTCCGTGTCTTCGTCCAGTCCGGCGGCTGCTCGGGCTTCTCCTACGGCATGGGGCTCGACGAGAACCCGCCCCGCGAGGACGACGTGATCGTCAACGTGGACGAGTCTCTCAAGGTGTACGTGGACTCGTACTCCGCGGAATACCTGCAGGGCGCGGAGATCGACTACGTCGATCAGCTCATGGGCGGCGGCTTCACGATCCACAACCCCAACGCGGTGCGGACCTGCAGCTGCGGGCACAGCTTCCAGACTGCGGACGGATCCGGCGAAGCCCGTTCCTGCTCTCACTGAGCCGGTAACGCCCTAAGCTCCGTGGCCTGTGGCCACGGCCCATCAGAAGATCGCTGTTCTGGTCGTCCTCATCGCGCTCATCGGCGCTCTGTGGGCGGGCTTCACCGCGTATCGATCGCTGAACGCGGCCCGCCTGCGTCAGTTCGGCTGGGGCGTGACCGGCCTGCTGGCGGTTCAGGCAGCGCTGGGCATCGCCCTCGCGATCGGCGGCGAGCGGCCGGCGGACTCGCTCCATTTCGTCTTCGGGCCACTGCTGCTCTTCAGCCTGCCCGTGGCGCGGACCATGGCGCGCGGTCGCGATCGCCGCGGCGATGGCTGGGTGCTGGCCGCCGGGTGGCTGGTGACGCTCGCGCTGAGCCTGCGCGCCGTGGGCACCGGTGGGGGGGTCGCCTGACGGTCGGCCGACGGCCGGGTGGGTGTCGCCACGAAAGACGGTGGGTATGCTTGGGGCCATGGAAGTCAAGGAACTCGGCCACATCGTCCTGTACGTGCGCGACATCGAGCGGTCGGCCGCCTTCTACGGGGATGTGCTTGGCTGGAAGAAGATCGAGATGCCGGGGAACGGCACGCTGGGCCGGATCCCGGTCGCCGCGTTCACCAGCGGCCGCACGCATCACGAGCTGCTCCTGATCGAGGTCGGCGAGAGCGCGCAGCCGCAGCCCGGTGGCCGCCATCTGGGCCTGTACCACTTCGGCCTGAAGGTCGGCGACAGTGACGACGATCTGCGCGCGGTGCTGCGCACCATGCAGGACGCCGGCGTGAGCATCGTGGGCATGAGCGATCACACCGTGAGTCACAGCCTGTACATCCTCGACCCCGACGGCAACGAGATCGAGCTGTACATCGATGTGCCCGGCGTCGACTGGAAAGACGGCGCCGCCGTCATGGCGCCGGTCAAACCGCTGGCTCTCTAGCACCTTTTCTGATCGGAGGAACCTGCTCATGCCTGCCGTCACCATCGAAGACATCACGAAGCTGCCGCGCATCCCGGCCCCGGCGACCGGCGGGGACGCGGAGCGTGCAGTTCGCACCGTGACGCTGGCACCGCACGGGTTCGAGGGCGAAGGCTTTCCGGTGCGCCGCGCGTTTGCCGGCGCGGATCCGGCCCACCTGGATCCGTTCGTGCACATGGACCAGATGGGCGAGGTCGAGTACGCGCCGGGCGAGCCCAAGGGCACGCCGTGGCATCCGCACCGTGGCTTCGAGACGGTCACCTACATGATCGACGGCACCTTCCAGCACCAGGACTCGACCGGCGGCGGAGGCTTGATCACCAACGGCGACACGCAGTGGATGACCGCCGGCGCCGGCATCCTGCACATCGAGCGGCCACCCGAGGCGCTCATCGCCAGCGGCGGGCTGTTCCACGGCATCCAGCTGTGGGTGAACCTTCCCGCCGCGGACAAATGGGTGCCGCCGCGGTACCAGGACATCGGCGCCGGCAATGTCGCGCTGCTCGCCTCGGACGACGGCGGTGCTCTGGTGCGGGTCATCGCCGGCGAGGTCGGCGGACATCGCGGGCCGGGCGTCACGCACACGCCGATCTCGCTGGCGCACGCGACGTTGAGCCCGGGTGCCCGCCTGCGCCTGCCGTGGCCGCGCGAGTTCAACGCGTTGGTGTACGTCCTGGCGGGCACGGGCACCGCCGGCACCGAGGAGCGGCCGCTCGAGAGCGGTCAGCTGGCCGTGTTCGGCGAGGGAGACGCGCTCACCCTCACGGCGTCGCGCTCGCAGGAGAGCCGCAGTCCCGCGCTCGACGTGCTCGTCCTCGGTGGGCGGCCGATCCGCGAGCCCGTGGCGTGGTACGGGCCGTTCGTCATGAACACGCACGCCGAGATAGCCCAGGCGCTGAGCGATTTCAAGGCCGGACGAATGGGCGTGATCCCCGCCGACCACATCGGGAATTGACGTTGATCGGCGATCGCGTCGAGGTGGTGATCGACACCGGCACCGGGAGCGCGCAGACCTTCGAGATCGAGGCCACCAGGGCGGGCCGCCGAGTGGACGTCACCCAGGGCCGCGGCGTGGTGGAGGTGGCCGAGGTGACCCGCACCGGCCACCAGGTGCGGGTGGGGCGCTTCATGGCCTCTCGCGTGATCGCCATCGTCGAGCACCCTGCCGCGGAGCCGCCCGGCGCTGACGAGGCGCCGCGACGCCGCACCCGACGCGCGGAGCAGGACGAGAAGCTGCTCTGACCGCCGGTGCCCGGCTACCTGCGCAGCGCTCGGCGCGCGAGATCAGTGGTGGCGGGGAGGGGTACTGGTCACTAGCATGGGTGGAGAGGAGGTGAGCACGCGATGAACCTTGGACTTGTCACCCTCGCATTCGACCCCTCGGCGATCGTGATCTGGGCCTTCATCGGCTTGGTTGCCGGCTTTCTGGCGAGCAAGCTGATGCTGGGTCACGGCATGGGGTTGTTTGCCGACGTCGCCGTCGGCATCGTGGGAGCGTTCGGGGGCGCCCTGCTGGCCCACGCCCTTGGCGTGAGCTTCACCGTGCCGGGGCACCCGATCATCTCCGAGATCATCATCGCCTTCCTCGGCGCGATAGTGCTGCTGCTCATCCTGAGGCTGCTCGGGCTGGGCCGGCGGCGCAGCTGGCACCGCTACCAGTAGCGCCGGAAAGCGCAAGCCGGCGGCGGTCAGGAGCGGCGCTTTCTGCCTGACACTCCGGGCCGCAGCCGTCGCGGACCATCGGTCGCAGGAGGTGTGGTCTCCTCATCGCGCGGCGCTCTGCGCCGGCCGGAGACGCCGGGCATCCGGCGGGCGGTATCGCCGGTGGCTTCCGGTGGGGGCCCCGGCTTCGCCTCGGCCGGCTTTGCCTCAGCCGGCTTTGCCGTGGTCGCCCGCCGGCGCACCCGTTCCTTCTTCGGTGCCGGTTCCGGCGGCAGTGCCGGCTCAGGCCGAGCAGCCGGCGCCACATCGGTGACCGCCTCGACGGGAAGCGGGTAGCGCTTCTCGAGAGCCACCGCCAGGGGAAGCATCACCAGGAACACGGCGCCGACGGCGAGCGCCAGGTCGATCACCACCGCCAGGCCGAAGTCCGCCACCAGCGGCAGCGAGTTGGGGAAGAGCCCGCTGATCGCCAGCACCGCAAAGCCGGCGCCCAGGGTGACGGCGGATACCTGTATGGCGCGACCGACGCCGTTCAGGGCGGCGCCGGCCGCCGCGTCGGGATCGAGGCCACGCGCGCGCTCCTCGTAGAAGCGGCCGATCAGGACGACCCCGAACTCCGTGCCGAGCGCCACGATCAGCGCCCCGAGCACGACGGTGAGCGGGTTGAATGATCCGAGCGTGCTGCCCAGACCGCCCGGCAGGCGACCGAGCAGGAGGAGCAGGAGCGGCGCCCAGCCCGCTGCGAGCGCGGTGGGCAGCAGCGGAAGCAGCACCCGGCGTGGCTCCCGGTAGACCGCGAACAGCACCAGCGCCACGACGGCGAGCGGTACCAGGTTCAGCGGGTAGGCACGCTCGACGAGGTTGTTGTAGGCGGTGGTCGCGAGCACCGCCAGGCCGGTCGGCTCCGCCCGCACGCCACTGGGCGGCTTGCCGATTTCGGCACGCAGCGAATCGACGAGTGCCGCTTGCTGGGCGACCGTGTCGGTATGCACGCCGATCGCTATGCGCGCCGCCGTCGGACCGATCGGTGTCGCGTCGGCGCTGAGAAACGTCTGCTGATACTCATCCACCGGCGGGCAGGGCCCGACGTTGACGCCGATCGGCATGACCAGGGTGCGAGAGAGCGCAGGCAGCAGTCGCAGGCTGCACAGGAAACCCGTCTGCGCAGGCGCATGACTGCTCGGTGCGGGAGCAGGCGAGGCTGATGGGCTTGCGCTCGCAGATGCCCCCGGCGACGCCGGCGTGGATGGTGCCGGCGTGGCCGACGCTGACGGTGTGGCTGCCGCAGCCACCGGGCCGACCACGCGCGCCGCGGTCAGCGTGCTGTTGCTGCTGCCGCCCGTGATGGCGGACACACCCGCGCTGGAGGACGGAGAGCTCGTTGCGCCCGGCGCTGCAGACGGGGTCGGGGACGGCGAGGGCGACGGAGCTGCTGCCGGCGCCGCGGCCGGGGCACACCTGGAAGCGCTGGAGCCCGATCCGGCGCCGAACGCATAGTCGCCGATGGAAGTCGCCTCGGCCACGGTGTCGCGGTGCTTGGCGCGCATCGCGGCGTCGACGCCACACTGCCACTCGACGCTCACCGGCGCCCCGCTCCGAGGGTCGGTGGGGCCCGTCGCAACCTGGCCGCGCAGGTAGACGTCGATCTCGTTCGTGTAGCCCGTCTGGCGTTGCACCGTCTCCACGTTGCGCAGTTCGGGGAGCGAGGTCGACACCAGCTTCTGCACGTCGGTCTGCACGGGCACCAGGAACAGCAGCGCCCAGCCGGCGAGCGCGAGCAGCCCGGCAAATCCGACAACTGCACGCCAGTTCTCCGCGATTGCCGCCGTGCGCGCCGCGGCCCGCGTGCCAACGCCGGCTGCGTCCGTCCCCGTGTTCG
Organism: Chloroflexota bacterium; assembly: GCA_005879785.1. Lineage (GTDB taxonomy): Bacteria > Chloroflexota > Dormibacteria > Aeolococcales > Aeolococcaceae > CF-165. The sequence goes on along the minus strand of VBJV01000063.1, from coordinate 1,649 downwards.
CCGCTGAGGCGGACGGGGCCGGCTGCCGCGCTTCAGACCACACCGCCAGTGGCAGCGCGATGAACAGCCCGCCCAGCCAGGCGAGAACAACGCCTCCGGACAGGACAAGGGCAAACTCGGCCACCAGGGGCACGGCCACCAGTGGGCCCCAGTCGATGCCGGCAAGCAGCGCAAGCGAGGCGAGTCCGGCGATGGTGGTGACCGCTGCGATCAGCGTGGCGTGCGCGGTGCGTTCCAGGACACGTTGCAGCGCCACCTCAACGGTGGCTCCGCGACCGCGCTCCTCCGAGTAGCGCGCCACCAGCTGGACGGCGTAGTCGACGCCCAGACCGATGAGCACCGGGACCCCGGCGAGCACCGCTGGGGTGATCGGCGTCCCGGTCAGCAGCGAGATGCCGACGGTGAGGACGGTGGTGGCCACCGCGGCGACCAGCGGCCACACGCGACCGCGCACGCGGAACGTGCCGGCGAGCAGGAGCAGCATCACGAACAGCGCAACCGGGAAGAGGACGGCGAGCAGCTGCGTCATCGAGCGCACGACGCCGAGACCGAGCAACGGCGCACCGGCGATGACGTATGCGAGCTTCGCATCGTGATACCGGGCGGTGCAGGCAGGGTCCTGATCTGCGGTTGCGCCGCCGCACTCGGTGGGGCCCAGCTTGCCGATCGACTTCAGCGTGTTGCGCGGTGCCGCCGGCAGCGACCGCGTGTATGCGTCGTCTGCGATGCCATGGGCCAGCTGGCTGTTGATCTTGTCCTGGAGCGAGGACACCGCCGTTTGATCGCCGACGAACTCGGGCTTCAGGCGCACCGTGATGATGGCGTGCGATGCGGCGGCGTTGCGCGGCTGCGGCAGCACGGCGGCCCATTGCGCTTTCGCTGTGCAGTACCGGTTGGTGCTCAGCGCTGGGCAGTTGGGCAGGTCGAGCAGCGTCCGCTGGAAGAAGACCTGACAGCTGGCCGAGATCTTGAGCAATGACGCGATCTGGTCGTCGCAATCGCCATACGCAGCGGCGACCCGGGCGAAGAACTGCTGCGCCGCGGCGGCGTTGGCCTGCTGGTTGGGGCCGGCGAGATATTGGGCCCACAGCGGTGGTTCCTCGTCCTTCGCGACCGCCGCATCCACCGCTTTCTCACGCGAATCGACGATCCGGTCGCCGGGTTGCGTCGCGTACTGTGACCGCACCGTGTGCGCGTCGCCGGCGGCGGTCACCACCGCGCGCACCAGCAGGGCCGTGGCGTTGCTCAGATCGGCCTGTATCTGCTGCTGCAGCTTGGTCTGGTCCGTGTTGCCGGCCCGGAGCTGCTGGAGGTAGTCGGTCTCGGCGATGAAGTACGGGTATTGGGTGAGCACCTTGCTCACCTCGGCAACCGCGGCTTCGCGGAGAGACCCCGCCAACGTGCCGGGTCCAAGCACGGAGGCGACCCGCTTGTCGTGAGACAGGTCGACCTCCAGGGCACCCAGCCGCTGCAGGTTCCTTTCGCTGTAGAACGCCGCCGGGTTCTTCGCGGTGAGCACCAGCACGATGGGGTCTGAGCCGAACGTGCCGGCGAAGGACGCGTACGTCTGCCCTGCGCTGGAGCTGCTGCCCACCAGCAGCGACTGGCCGGCGTCGATGGCGAAACGCAGCAGTCCGAAAGCTCCCAGA
>VBJV01000062.1 GCA_005879785.1 Chloroflexota bacterium | reverse complement strand
GCAACCCCGCCCCCGACCCCGCCACCACCAGCCAGGTGCCCCTCGGGCTGGAACGGGTCGGCCTGCCCGTGCCCTTCGCCCAGCACCGGTTCTACCAGCCGGGCGCACGCCTCCCCCGGTACGGCTCGGGCCCCACCCCGCCACCGGGCCCCACCGCGCGGGCCACCCCGTCGCCAACTTCCGGCGCCGGCCTGGACAACCCCACGGCGGTACCGGTTGCGCGGCACGGCTCGAGCTCCGGCGCGGCGGAAGCCCAGCCGAGCGCCGAGGCCAGCCCGATCGTGGGGGCGGTGTCAGCCGCGAGCCCCACGGCCGCGGTGTCGGCGGAGCCGCCCGCGCCGGCGCCAGGCCCGCGCCCGCCGCTCGGCACCGGACGGGTCCCCGCGGCGCCGGCCGGCCTCATCTACGGCCTTGCCGCGCTGGGCGCCGCGCTCGCCGGTGGGGCGCTGGCGCTGGTTCTGAGGCGGCGGCGGACGTGATCCGGTTGCTTCGCGCCGCCGCGCTGGCCCCGCTGGTGGGCGGCCTGCTCGGGACCGCGGCGGCCGTGGTCGTCCCCGGCGCACCGCTGCGGCCCCAGTGCGCCTCGGCGGCGTGGGCGCACCGCGTCGCGCTGGTGGTCGAGCACGGCGACGGCCGCGTGCTACGCGCCTGCATCGGGTTCGACGCCCCCACCATCAGCGGCGAAGACGTGCTCCGAGCCAGCGGGATCGAATACGGGACGCAGACCTACCCGCCGCTCGGCGACGCGCTGTGCCAGGTCGACGACGAGCCATCGCGGTACACGGAGTGCCTGGTGGGCGGGCAGCCGTACTGGGCGCTCTTCGTGTCGCGAGCGGGTGGGCCGTGGGCGGTGGCAACCCTCGGCGTCTCCTCCGAGGCGTTCGCGGACGGCGACGCTGAAGGGCTCCGGTACGACGACCCGGGCAACGGTGGCACGCCGCCTCCGCCTTCGCCCGCCGGCACGTGCTCGCAGCCGGCCGGCCTGCCGGCGGCGACGTCGCCGGCAGGCGCGCGGCCCCGCGCGTCTGCAGCGGCCCGAGCGACGTCTGCGACACCCGCCTCCTCGGTGGCGGCCGCGGGCTCGGCGCCCTCCCAGACACCGGGGCTGGTCGGCGCGACGCCCCCGCCGCGGCGCCTGCCCGGGGCCCAGGCCGCGGCCGCCCCGCCACTCAACGCCGGCGTGCTGGCCGCCACCGTCGCCGGCGGCGGGCTCGTCGGCCTGCTCACGGTGCTGGCGTCGCGCCGCCGCCGCGCGCGATGAACCCGCGCGCCCTCGCCATCTGGGCGGCCAGCTCGCTCACCGTGGCGCTGGCCACGGACAACCCGGTGTACCGCGCGCTCGTGGTGCTGGCAGCCGCCAACGTCCTCACCGCGTTGCGCCGTCCGCAGGCCGGCGTCGCCACGCTGCTTCGGGCGCTCGCCGTGGCAGCGCTGCTGGCCGTCGGGCTGACCGTGCTGCTCAGCCATGGGGGCGCGCATGCCTTCGCCGTGCTCCCCGCCGGACTGCCGATCGCCGGGGGCCGGCTGACGTTCGAGGCCGTCGCGTTCGGGGCCACCAGCGGATTGGGCATCGCAGCAGCCGCGCTCGCCGTCGCGCCGCTCACGCAGGTGATCGAGGCCCACGATCTGCTCGACGCCCTGCCTCAGGCGCTGTCGCGCAGCGGCGCCGCGGTGGCCACCGCGCTCAACCTCATTCCCGGCCTGGCCAGGAGCGCGACGGAGATCCGCGAGGCGCAGCGCATGCGCGGCAGCCGGCCCCGGCGTCTGCGGGACTGGCCCGACGTGGCGGTCCCCGTGGTGCTCACGGCGGTGGAGAACTCGGTCGCGCTTGCCGAGGCCATGGAGGCCCGTGGCTACGGAGCGGGCCCGCGAACACACTTGCGCCCGGTCGTGTGGCGGCGCGCCGACGTGCTCGTGTCCGCCGTCTCGCTGTCCGCCGCGGGGTGCTTCGTCGCGCTGCGCGTCACGGGCCTGGCGGCCGACTGGTATCCGTTTCCGGCACTGTCGTTCCCGGTGGTCGACGCCTTCGCCGTGGTGTGCTGCGCTGCGCTCGCGCTCCCGGTGATGGCCTGGCAGCGGCCGCGATGAGCGCGGACACGCCTGCCGCGCTGACGGGCTTCTCCTATCGATACGGCACGGGTGTTACGGCCGCTCTTGACCATATCGACCTGCGCGTCGAGCCCGGCCTCACCGCGGTCACCGGTGCGTCGGGAAGCGGCAAGTCGACGCTGCTGCGCGTGTTCAACGGCCTGGTCCCGCACTTTCACGGCGGCGTCGTGCAGGGACACGCGTCGACCTTCGGCCGCGACGTGCTGCGCACGCCGACGCGCACCCTGGCGCGGCTGGTCGGGTTTCTCTTCCAGGACCCGGAGCTGCAATCGGTGTGCGCAACCGTGGAGCGCGACGTCGCGTTCGGCCTCGAGAACCTTGCTTTTCCCCGCACGCAGATGATCGAGCGCGTCGACGAAGCGCTGCAGCGTACCGGCATCGCGCACCTGCGTCATCGCGAGGTGCGCACGCTCTCCGGGGGCGAGCGGCAGCGGCTGGCGCTGGCGGGCGTTCTGGCATTGCGGCCCGCGCTGCTGGCGCTCGATGAGCCGCTGTCGCAGCTCGACGCCGGTGGTGTGGCGTCGCTGCTCGACACGCTCGACGGCCTGGTCGCCGAGGGGCTCACGGTGGTGGTCGCCGAACACCGGCTGCGCGACCTGGCACCGCGCGCGCAGCGGGTGCTGCAGCTCGAGCACGGCGGGCTCACCAACGGCGGGCCGTCGCCGGGGGGCGGAGCGGACCCGGCCATCCGCGCGTTCGCGAGGCCGAGCCGGGCCGCGGCACCCTCCGCGTGGCAGCTGCGCGACGTGACGGCCGGACCGGCGCGCACGGCATTGCTCAGCGGGGTCGACGCCGGGGGCTGCGCGGGCGAGGTCGTCGTGTTGATGGGGCCCAACGGCGCCGGCAAGACCACGCTGCTGCGCACCATCGCGGGGTTGCTCGCGCCGCTCAGCGGCGGCGTCGAGCGCGTACCCGGCCGCGTCGCCTACCTGCCCCAGAATCCCACCTCGCTGCTGCACCGGCCGACGGTCCGGGCCGAGGTCGAGCTGACCTTGCGGCGCAGCCGGGAACACGCATCCGCGGACGCGCTCATCGGGCAACTGGGCCTGCGCGGCGTGGCCGGCCGCTATCCCCGCGACCTGAGCACCGGCGAGCGCCAGCGGGCCGCACTGGCGGCGGTGCTGGCGGGCACGCCGCGCATCGCGTTGCTCGACGAGCCGACACGCGGCATGGATGACGCGTCGCGCAGCGCGCTGCGCGAGCTCATCTCCAGCCTCGCGCGTCAGGGCACCGCGGTGGTCATGGCCACGCACGACCGCGAGCTGGCCGACCAGGTGGCCGATCGCGTCCTGCTGGTTGCCGGGGGCGCGGTGACACAGTCTCGACCGCGCGCCGCCGTGAGGACGGCATGAGGCCGCAACGCGTGCTGACCATCGCCGAGCTCGCAGCCATCACGGTGCTTGGCGCGGTGATCTTCGCCTGGCCGTTCTTCGCCTCCAGCGCGCCGCCGGAGTCGGTGGTGTTCGGCATCGCCCTGGGCCTGGTCGGCGTGCTCGCGTTCGTGGAGGCGGGCGCGCGCCGGCTCGACGCGCGCCGTTTCGCGCTGCTGGCCACCATCGCGGCAATAGACGCCGCGCTGCGGCTGGTCCTGGTCATCGGCGTGGAGGGGTTCAGCCCGTTCTTCTTCCTGGTGCTCGTCGCCGGGTACGTGTACGGGCCGTCGTACGGATTCCTGTGCGGCGCGACCTCCCTGCTCGCCTCCGCGGTCGCCACCGGCGGCATCGGGCCGTGGCTGCCGTACCAGGCCATCGCCTGCGGATGGGTCGGCTTGGCGGCGGGCCTCGCCGGTCTGCGCCGCGCCGGTGCAGTCTCCTGGCGCGACGTGGTGGCCCTCGCGATGGTCGGCGTGGTCACCGGCTACGCCTTCGGCATGCTGCTCGACGTCTGGGACTGGACCACGTTCTACCGGGGCTCGGCGACGTTCGGCTTCGTTCCCGGCGCCGCCGCCGCCGAGCTCGTGCGGCGCTTCAGTACCTTCTATGTGGTGACCTCACTGGTGTACGACAGCTTCCGCGCGGCGGGCAACGCCATTCTCGTGCTCGCCCTGGGAGCGCCTGTGATCGCCGCGCTGGCACGGCTGCGCTCGCGCTTCACCGTCACCGTCGTCGCCGACGCTGCCGTGTGACCGCGCGCATCGTCATCGCCGTGCAGACCGTGCGCGCGTTCGCGTATGGCTTCGGTGCGGTCATCCTCGGATCCGCCCTCGCTGCGGAGGGGTTCTCAGCCGCCGGAGTGGGTGCGCTGTTCACGGCGATGCTCGGCGGCATGGCGCTGATGACGTTCGCCGTGGGCAGGTGGGGCGATGTGCTGGGACGCCGGCGCATGTACATCTCGCTGCTGGCGGTCATGGGGGTGAGTGGCGCGGTGTACGGCATCACCGCATGGGTGCCCGCGCTGGTGCTCGCCGCGATCACGGGAACGATGTCGACCGACGCCAACGAGTCGGGGCCGATCACCTCGCTGGAACAGGCCATGCTCGCCGACTCGCCCGCCGCCGAGCGCGCCCGCGTCTTCGGGCGCTACAACGCGGCCGCGTACCTGGCGGGCTCGCTGGGCGCGCTGGTCGCGGCCGCGCCGCAGGCACTGCGGTCCGTGGCGCCCGGCGCGCCCGCCGAGCAGCGCTGGCTCCTCGCCTTCCCCGTGCTGGCGGTCGCCTGCGTGCTGCTCGCCATGCGGCTGCCGCGCAGCGTCGAGCACCAGGCTGGCGCCCGGCGGCGGCCGCTGACCACATCGCGCAGCAGCGTCCAGCGCCTGGCCGCGCTCTTCGCGGTCGACGCCTTTGCGGGCGGGCTTGTGGTGACGAGCTTCATCGTCTTCTGGTTCAAGACGCGATACGGCGCGACCACCGAGGTCATGGGCGTCACGCTGTTCTTCGCCGGTCTGCTGCAGGCCGCGTCATCCATCGTCGCCGGTGCCATCGCGCCGCGGTTGGGGCTGATCAACACCATGGTGTACACGCACCTGCCGTCCAACATCCTGCTGGCGCTGGTGCCGGTGATGCCTTCGCTGGGACCGGCCATCGCGGTGCTGCTGGTGCGCTTCGCCATCTCGCAGATGGACGTGCCGGCGCGACAGGCGTTCATCGCGACGCTGGTGCAGCCCGAGGAGCGCACCGCGGCCGCCGCCTACACGAACACCGCGCGCTTCATCGGCCGTCCGGCCGGGCCGACCATCGCCGGCGCGCTGATGCAGCACGCCACCGTGGCTGCGCCGTTCGTGGTGGCCGGGGTCATCAAGTCGCTCTACGACGTGGTCGTCTACGTCGCGTTTCGTTCGAAGCTGCCGCCTGGTCGCTGACAGCCGCGGTCGCCGATGCCGCTGCCTCACCGCCTTCAGTCCGGCCAGTACTGCTCCTCGCGGATCTCCTTGTCGTCGAAGCCCCGGCGGCGCATGATCGCCCGCGCCCCGGCGATCATCCCGGGGTGGCCGCAGAGGTATACGGCGCCGTGACCGGCGCGCATACCGGTCGCGTCGGCGTACTTGCGCACCACGTCCTCGACCCTGCCGTGCTCGCCCTCCCAGCTCGGGTCGTCCCAGGGCCGGCTGACCGTGGGCACGTAGGTGAACCACGGGAACTCGGCGTCCAGCGCGGTCAGCTCCTCCGCGTAGCCGAACTCCTCGGAGCGACTGGCGCCCTGCAGCGCGGTCACGGGCACGGCTGACCACTCGCCGGCGCGCGCCCGGGTGGCGAGCGTGCGCATCAGGCTGACGAAGGGCGCGATGCCCGTGACCGTCGCCACCAGCATGTGCGGCTGGTCGACCACCGGCGCGTCCTTCAGGAACAGGCCCTTGGTCCGCCGGCGCACAACCATCTCCGCCCCGACCCCGAGCGCGTAGAGCGGTTCCGAGAGCTCCCCCTCGGGCACCCGTTCGATGAAGAGCTCGATGTCCGGCTCCGTCGGCGCCGAACAGATCGAGTAGGGGCGCTCGATCATCCGCCCGTTCTGCGGCAGCCCGATGGTCACGTACTGTCCGGGGCGGTAGGGCAGCTCGATCTCCGGCCGCAGCCGGATCACCCAGAGGTCGGGCGCGAGGTCGCGGCGCGCGACGATCGTGGCGGCGGCGTACTTCTCCGAGTCGATCATGCCCGCATCGAGAATGAGTGTAGGGGACCTGTCGCCGACGCCCCTCTATGCTGCGCCGTCATGCCCGGCCCCCTGGCGCTGGTTGGCGGCGACGAATTCCATCCCGGCAACGAGCCGCACGACCGGCTGCTCGTCGAGGCCGCCGCCGGGCGCCCGGCGTTCGTGGTGGCGACGGCCGCTCGAGACAGCCCCGGGGACGCGGTGCGGACGGCGCAGCACTGGTTCACGGGGCTCGGGCTGGCGGTCACCGAGCTGCGGGTCCGGACCCCGGCCGACGCTCGCTCGGACGAGCTCGCCGCCGAGGCGGGGCGCGCCGGCCTCCTCTACATCGCCGGCGGCGACCCGGGCTACGTCGCACGTGTCCTCGAGGGCAGCCGCGTGTGGGCCGCCATGCGCCAAGCCTGGCGCTCCGGGTGCGCGCTGGCCGGCTCCTCCGCGGGCGCGATGGCGCTCTGCGAGTGGACGCTGATCCGCGCCGCGTGGCCGGGGCACACCAACCGGCGTCCCGCGACCGCACTGGGCGTGGTGCCGGGGTGCGCCTTCCTCCCCCACTACGACACGTTCGGGCAGCGCTGGATCCCGTCGTCGCAGCGGTTGCTCGGCGCCGAGACGCTGCTCGTGGGGGTCGACGAGCGCACCGCGGCTGTTCACGCGGACGGCGTCTGGCGCGCCTACGGGGCGGGCCGAGTCACGCTGGTGCGCGGCGAGCAGCGTCTCTCATTCGGCCCCGGCGAGGCCATCGAGGGCATGCCCGCGCCCGGAGACGCCCCGGCAGGCTGACCGTCGACGCGCCGGCGAGCGGAACCAAACCCACCGGGCGCTCGTAATCCATTTGTAACCCCTCAACGTTTATTGATAGTGACGAACGGGGAAACCTGACCAGTGCAAGGTTCGCCGCCACGAGTGACTGATCGACATGAGCATCCGTAACGCCCTCACCGAGATGGACGCGGTTCACGCCCGCGCCGCCGAGTTCGCTGCACGCCGCCGGCTGCGCATTAAGCAGGTGCACCGCCTGGAGAAGGTGGTCGAGGCGGTCGAGCTGCGCAACCTGCATCGCGACCGCCAGGTACCGGAGGCCATGTGGAAGGAGCTCGCTGACCTCGAGCATGCCCTGCCCGTGCCCGCCCCCAAGTCGCTGTGGGAGGCCCGCAACACAGCCCGCCTGCATGACGCTTTGCTCGACTGGGAAGCCGAGCTGCTCGACCAGGTCGCGCCGCAGCGCCACGAGTACGAGGACACACGCGACGACTGACCTGTAGGGGCGGGCGCTGTCCGGGCCGGGATGCGGCACACTCACGCGCACCGTGCAGACAGCGCAGCGGCTCGAGCTCATCGAGCGCAACACCGCCGAGATCCTGGGCCGCGACGAACTGCCGGGCCTGCTCGAGTCGGGATTGCCGCTTCGCCATTACATCGGCTTCGAGATCTCCGGCAAGGCGCATCTGGGCACCGGGCTGATGAGCATGGCCAAGGTGCGCGACCTCACCGCCGCCGGCGTGCGCTGCTCGGTCCTTCTGGCCGACTGGCACACCTGGATCAACGACAAGCTCGGCGGCGACCGCGAGCTCATCAGGCGCGCCGCCTCTGGATACTTCGCCGAGGCGCTGCGCGCGTCGCTCCGCTGTGTGGGCGCTGATCCGGGCTCGGTCGATTTCGTGCTGGCGTCCGACCTCTACCGCGAGAACGAGGCGTACTGGGCGACGGTCATTGACGTCAGCAAGAACACGACGCTGGCTCGCATGCAGCGGAGCATCAGCATCCTCGGCCGCCGCGAGGGCGAGAGTGTGGACTTTGCCAAGCTCATCTACCCGGCGATGCAGGCGGCCGACATCTTCACGCAGGGGATTCACATCGCCCATGCCGGCCTCGACCAGCGCAAGGCCCACGTGATCGCACGCGACGTGGCCCTGCACATCCGCATCAACACGCTGCACGCTCCCGACGGCACCGTGGTGAAGCCGGTGGCGGTGCATCACCCGCTGCTGCTCGGCCTGCGCCGGCCTCCAGTGTGGCCGGTGCCCGAGGGCTCGGCGCGCGACGTGTATGCGGAGATGAAGATGAGCAAGTCGGACCCGCATTCCGCCGTGTTCGTTCATGACAGCCCTGACCAGATCAGAGACAAGCTGCGGCGCGCTTTCTGCCCCCCTGACAGCGTGGACTTCAACCCCATACTCGACTGGGTCGATCAGATCGTGTTCCGCATCGCGGGCGGCCCGTGGCAGGTGGACCGCACGCCGCAGAACGGCGGCCCGGTGCGCTTCGACAGCTATGACGAGGTGGCCACCGCGTACGCCGGCGGCCGGCTCCACCCGATGGACGCCAAGCAGGCGCTCGCCGCCCGCCTGATCGACCTGCTCGAACCGGCCCGCGACCACTTCGCGGAGCCGGAGCACGCTGCGATGCTCGCCGAGCTGGACGCGGTCGCCTAGCGCAGACCGACCGCCTGCTGCACACGCGCCAGCGTGGCCTCGGCAATCACGGTGACGCGTGCCGCCGATGCAACCAAGCCAGTGCGCAATGCGGATTCATCGGCGCGCAATTCCGCATAACGGCGCTGGATCGGCTCCAGGGCAGCGATGAGCGCGTCCGCGGTGGCCGACTTCAGAGCGCTGTACGTCTTGCCGCTGAACTCGTCGAACGCCGACCTGGCGTCGACACCGCGCAGCGCTGCGTACATGTCGATCAGGTTGGCGACACCGGGTCCCACGGGATCGCGCACCGCCGGCTCGGTGTCCGTCTGCGCGCGGGCGATCTTGCGGCGGATCTGGTCGGGTGGATCGAGCATGAACACGGCGTGCAGCGGGTGTCCGGCTGCAATGCTCTTGCTCATCTTCACGGATGGATCGTCGAGCCCCATCACGCGCGCGCCCACTCCCTGAATGAGCGGTTCCGGCACCTTGACGACGTCGCCGTGCAGCGCGTTGAGCCGCTGCGCGACGTCGCGGCAGAACTCGATGTGCTGGCGCTGGTCGTCCCCCACGGGGACGTAGTCGGCGTCGTACAGGAGGATGTCAGCCGCCTGCAGGGCCGGGTACGTGAAGAACCCGGTACCGATGCGCTCGCGCCCCTGCGTCTGGCCGCGCACCTTGAACTGGGTCATGCGTTCCAGCCAGCCGATCGGCGTGAAGCACTGCACGATCCAGCCCAGCTGCGCGTGCGCCGGCACGTGCGACTGCACGAAGATCTCGCACTTCGCGGGATCCAGGCCGCTGGCCAGGTACAGCGCGACCACGTCCAGGGTGCGCGAGCGCAGGGCCGCCGGGTCCGGGAGCACGGTGAGCGCGTGGAGGTCGACGATGCAGAAGAAGTTCTCGAAGCGTTCCTGGTCGCGTACCCAGTTGCGCAGCGCACCGAGGTAGTTGCCGATGTGCAGGTCGCCACTGGGTTGGATGCCGCTCAGCACGCGCGGCCGCGGCGCGGGGTCAGCCACCTACGCGGATCGGCGACGTCCCCGCCGCGCCAGCGTGCGCGGCGACCAGCACTCCGCCACGAACTCCGCGATCTCCGCCGACAGCCGGTCCGGGCGCAGCCGCAGCTCGAGGATGTTGGAGGCGACCACCAGGCGCGCGTGAGGCATCTCGTCGGCGAGCATGCCGGCGTCCGAGAAGGGGTGCACCGGGTCACGCGCGTGGCCGATGATCAGCGCCGGCATCGTGAACGTGCGGCGCACGTCACGGGTCGGCGCGACGTGACCGAAGAACAGCCCCTGCAGCAGTGCCGCGCTCGGGCCGGGCTCCTGACGCACGGCATCGAGACCCACGTTGATCCAGAAGGGCAGCGCGCCACGCGGGATGCGGCGCAGCAGCGACGCCACCGGCGCGACGCCGCGCTCGCCGAAGTGCAGCAGCACGAGCAGCGGCGCGAACACCATGGCCGAGGCCAGCAGCCCGTGGTCGAGCACCGGCATCTCGATGACGATGCCGCGCAGGCGCTGCGGGGCAATGCGAGCCACGTCGAGCGTGATGTTGGCGCCCAGCGAGGTGCCGCCGACGACGGCCTCGTCGATGTCCAGGTGGTCGAGGAGCGCGATCACCTCCTCGGCGAAGGCGCTGATCGCGTAGCGCCACATGTCGCTCGGCCGGTCCGAGCGGCCGTGCCCCAGCGGGTCGAGCGTGACCACATGGTTGCCGTGGGCGGCCAGGTGGCGCGCCAGCGGCCCCTGCATGCTCACGGGCAGCAGCAGGCCCGGGGTCAGGATCACCCAGCGAGGCCCCTCGCCGAACTCGGTGTAGGCGAGCCGCTGCCCCTTGTGGCGGAACGAGCTGGCCTTCTCCCTCACGGGCGCCGCTGCCGGCATCGGCCAACTATGCCGCATCGCAATGCCGTTGCGGCGATCGCGCACCACCATCACTAGGCCTTGTCATCGCCGGCCTGGGGCGGTCCGTACACTCGATCGACGTGCCCCGCCGCATCGTTCTCCTTGGCGCCACCGGCTACACGGGACGGCTCGTGGCCGACGCGCTGGTCCGCAACAAGGCGCGCCCGGTCCTCGCCGGGCGCAGCAGCCAGAACCTGGCCGCGCTCGGCGTGCAGCTCGGCAAGGGCCTCGACACGGCCGTGGTGGATGTCCGCCACCCGGAGACGCTGATCGAGCTGCTCGAGGCGGACGACGTGCTGGTCAGCACGGTGGGTCCGTTCGAGGCCCTGGGCCGGCCGGTGATCGAGGCGGCGGTGCAGTGCCGGGCCACATACCTCGATTCGTGCAGCGAGCCCGCCGTGCTGCGCTCCGTGTACGAGGAGGTGGCGCCGGAGGCCGAGGCCGCCGGTGTGGTCCTCGTCCCCGGATGCGGTTTCGAGTTCGTGGTGGGCAACCTGGCCGCATGGCTCGCGCTCGAATCAGCCGGCAACCTTGCCACCGGCGTCGAGGTTGGCTATTTCGTGACCGGCCACGCCCGCAGCACCAGCAGCGTGGGCGCCCGAGCGTCCGCCGGAGCTGCGGCGCTGGCGCCGCATTTCACCTGGCCCATCGCGGTCGGCGCGCTCGAGCACCTGGCGATTCCGCGCATGCTGCCCGCCATCCGCGAGGTCAGCGTCTACATGGGCGGACCGAAATCGGAACGCGTGGCCAGGGCGGGCGCGCAGCTGGTGGGCGCCGCCGCCCGGCTCCCCGGGGTGCCGGCGATGGTGCGCTGGGTCAGCGGCCTGCCCCGGAGCAAGGACGGGCCTGACGAGACCGAGCGTGCGAGCGTGAGCGGATTCGTCACCGCGACAGCCCACGATGCCGCGGGCCGCGAGCTGCGCACCGTGCGGCTCGGCCGGGTCAACCCCTACACCTTCACCGGCAACTTCCTGGCCTGGGCCGCGATGCGCGCTGCTCGCGACGGCATCGCCGGCGCGGGCGCGGTCGGCCCCGTGGAGGCGTTCGGCCTCCGCGCGCTGGTCGAGGGTTGCGTGGCGGCCGGAGTGAAGGCCGCGATCTAAAAGCGCTTGCTGGTCAGGGCGCTGATCAGTCCGGCTCGTATTTGAAGGAGAGATTCAGGCGGGCGCGGTATCGCGCCAGCTTGCCGTCCTCCACGGTGACGTCCAGCTTGACGACCTCTGCGACGCGCAGGTCGCGCAGTGATCCAGCCGCCGTCTCTATCGCCGCCTGGGCGGCCTTCTCCCACGATTCGGTGCTGGTGCCGACCAGCTCGGTCACCCGGTACACGCTGTCCGCCATGGCCTCTCCTACACGTCGCCGCTGTTGCAGCCGCACATTGTGGCCGACGTCCGGTGGTACACGCCGATAGACTCGGGCGGCATGGCGGGTTTGGCGAGGGTGGGAGGACCCGGGCTGCCAGCGGCGGCCATGCGGTACGCTTCGCACCGCGCGAAATGGGCGATCGCAGCAAGAGAGGTGTGGACGGAATCGTTCATTTGACCAAAGGGTACGGGTGACAGAGACAGTGCAAGGGAAGCGGCGCCGCGCCCGGAGGCTCGGGGCCCTCGTGGTGGCAGTGCCGATCGCCGCCGTGCTCGTCGGCGCGGCCATCCCATTCCGGCCGGCCGCTGCCGGCGGAACCGATACGGCCACCTGCGACCCGGCCGACCCGACCTGCGCGTCCGCGCCGGCGGAGCCCTCGCCCACGCTCTTCGGCACGCCAACGGCGTTGCCGTCGCCGACCGCCACGTGGCAGCCGCTGCCGACCCCCACCCCGGTCGCGTCGCCGCCCCCCACGGCAACCCCAGCGCCCGCGCCCGCCCCTGGGCCGACGGCGAGTGCCAAGCCGCCCAGCCCGCTACCAGTGCCGGCGGCGATCACCGGCGCCATCGTCGTCGCCGACCCCTTGCTCGCCGCGCAGGTGACGCAGGTGCTCCAGCACCCGGCTGCGCTGGAGCGCCCCGACCTTCTGCACTTCTCCCGAACGGCGGCCGACACGACCGCGGACTTCGTCGTCGGCGCGCCCGCCCCCGTGCAACCGGCCGCGCCAGCAGCCATCGGATTCGCGATCGGCGCATGGCTGCTGCTCTGCGGCTGCATGCTGGCGGCGGTGCTGCTGTGGCTGTTGCTCGCTGCGCGGCAGCGCCGGCGATTGCCGTCGCGCGGGCGAGCCGCGGCGTTGTCGCTGGTGGTGGCCATCACCACGGCCCTGACGGCCAGCGTCGGGGCCACGCCCACCGCCGGCCAGGGTGCGTCGCATGCGTTCGTCGCCGCTGCAACTCCGTTCAGCGCCGCCCGGCCCGACTGGGCGTCAGACCACGGCCTGGCGTCGCACGCCGCCACGCAGACGCCTGAATGGGCGGCGCTGGTGTCGATCGAGATTCAGCTCGGCCAGCGGCACAGCGCGATCGTCGCGAACGAGATGCAGATCGCGTCCGTCAGCAGCGTCGTGGCGCGAGTGTCAAGCGGTGATGCGAAACGGGGTATCCCTCCCCTGCCGGTGCTCACCGACCGGCTCTCGTCGCTGATGACGCAACATGCGTCGCTGCAGGATGCATACCAGACCGGCCTGAAGACGGAGTACGACTTCTTCGCCGCCACGGTCCAGTCGCCGGCGCAGAAGGCCACCGTGCTGGCCGCCGCGGCGGCCAGCTCTGTGCAGGTGCATCAGGCGGTCAGCTACGACCTGGAGCTGGTGCAGACCCAGCAGGCGCAGGAGGCTGCGATCTCCGCCGCGGCAGCGGCGGCCGCGGCCCAGGCTGCCGCTGCGCAGCGGTTCGGACCACCGCCGCTTCGGGGCAAGGGCCGCGTCTCGTTCCATGCCCCGCTGAGTGGCGTGGTCACGCAGGGTTTCGGCCCGACATCACTTTCGCTGGAGCCTCCGCTGACGTACGGCGGTGCCTTCTACCCGCATTTCCACACCGGGCTCGACATTGCTGCCGCACTCGGCGCCCCGGTCGGCGCGGCAGCCGACGGCGTGGTGGTCCTCGCCACCTCGAGCACCGACTCAGCCGGGCATCTGGTCGGTTATGGCAATTACGTGCTCATCCAGCACCGCAACGGGTTGCTCAGTGTGTACGGCCACCTGAGCAATATCGTGGTGCACGCCGGTCAGGCGGTGCGTCAGGGCCAGGTGATCGGCCTGTGCGGCTCCACCGGGTGGTCCACCGGGCCGCACGTCCACTTCGAGATCCGCCTCAACGACGTGCCGGTCGACCCGGCGCCCTACATCGCGTCGAACTTGCGCCGCTAGCGATCAGCGGAGGCGCCCGAGGGCGGCCAGGTAGTCGTGCAGACCGACCCGCCAGGGCGGCAGGTCCGGCTCTCCGAGCGCCCGCCAGGCACGGTTGTCGAGCGCCGAATAGCGAGGCCGGACGGCACGCGCAGGGAAGGCGTCGCTGCTGACCGGCTCCACGGCCACCTCGAGACCGAGCTCCTCGACGATGCCGGCCGCCTGCCCGTGGCGGGTGGTAGTGCCGCTGCCCCCCAGGTGGTACGTGCCAGCCGGCGCGACCTTGACGAGGCGGAGCAGGGCCGGCGCCAGATGTCCCGTCCAGGTCGGCGATCCCCACTGGTCGGCGACCATGCGGAGCTGCGCTTGCCCGCCGTCGAGTAGGCGAAGCACCATCAGCACGAAGTTCGGGCCGTCGCGTCCGTGCACCCAGCTCGTCCGGACCACCAGGTAGTCGCGGCAGTACTGCCTCACCGCATCCTCGCCCTCCAGCTTGGTGCGCCCGTACACGGAAAGGGGATGCGGCGTCGCGTCTTCGGCGATCGGCTCTGTGGCCGTGCCGTCGAAGACGTAGTCCGTGCTGATGTGACAGAGCCGCACGGCACGCTCCTCACAGGCGGCAGCGATGATCGCCGGCGCCACGGTGTTGACGGCTCTCGCCTCATCGGGATGATCCTCAGCTGCGTCGACCGCCGTCCATGCCGCGCAGTTGATGACGGCGTCCGGATGGTGTTCTCCCAGCGCGCCATCGACCGCCGCCTCGTCTCTGATATCGCACTCGGCGCGGGTCAAGCCCACCACGTCCTCGCCGATGGCAGGTGCGACCTCGACGAGCTCGGAGCCCAGCTGCCCCCCAGCCCCCAGGATGAGCAGCCTCACCGTGCGATCAGCGGCCGGTAGTTCCGGCTGTAGAACTCCCAGAACGCACCCGACTTGAGCGGGCGCCACCAGTCCTCGTTCTCCGCGTACCAGCGCACCGTTTCTGCCATGCCTGTCTCGAAGTCGAAACGCGGCGCCCAGCCCAGCGCGGCCAGATTGCTGCTGTCGAGCGCGTAGCGGCGGTCGTGCCCGAGCCGGTCCTGGACGAACTGCTTGAGCGAGCCCGGCTTGTCCAGCAGGCGCAGCACGGTGTCGGCGACCGTGACGCCACTGACCTCTCCCCCCGTGCCGATGTTGTACTCGCTGATGCCGTCGCCGCGGCGCAGCGCCACGTCGATGCCGCGACTGTGGTCGTCGACGTGCATGTAGTCGCGGACCGCCGTGCCGTCGCCGTACAGCGGCAGCGGCCGATCGTCCATGGCGTTGGTGATGAACAGCGGGATGATCTTCTCCGGGTACTGGTGGTGCCCGAACGTGTTGCAGCCGCGCGTGATGGTGGCATTGAGCCCGTATGAAGCTCGATACGCGAAGACGAGCATCTCTCCGCCCGCCTTGCTGGCGCTGTACGGGCTGCGCGGCAGCAACCGGTCGGACTCGCTGCTGCGGCCGCTGCTCACGTCGCCGTACACCTCGTCGGTGCTCACCTGCACGAAGCGTTCGTGGCCCGCCTGGCGCGCGGCCTCGAGCAGCACGTACGTCCCGTACACGTCGGTCTGGATGAACTCGCCGGGCGCCTCTAGCGAGCGATCGACGTGCGACTCGGCGGCGAAGTTCACGATCACATCGGCGGCTTCCGCCAGCGGGGTCACCGTCTCCGCGCTGGTGATGGTGCCCTCCACCAGCATGAACCGCGGGTCGTCCTGCACCGACTCCAGGTTGCGCCGGTTGCCCGCATACGTGAATCGGTCGAGCACCGTGACGCTGTCATCCGGATGCTCGCGCAGCGTCATGCGCACGAACTCGCTGCCGATGAAGCCCGCGCCGCCGGTGACGAGTAAGCGCATCCAGGCGAGTGTATCGATCGCCCCCGGTCTCAGGCGGCTGCGTGCTGGTCCGGAGCCCGAGCCCGACTGAGGACATCGTGCACGGGGGCCACGGCCAGCAGCCGCCCATCGTCAGTGCGCACCAACTGCCAGCCACCCTCATGTACAAGCCAGTGATGCCGGTAACACAAGAGAACCAGATTCTTGAGGTCGGTGGGGCCGCCGAAGACCCAGTGCACGACGTGGTGAGCGACGGTCCACGAGGCCGGCCGGTCGCAGCCCGGCCACGCGCAACCGCCGTCGCGCGCCTTCAGCGCCTTACGCGTGGCGCCGGAGGGCAGTCGGAGCGCGCGACCCACGTCGATCACCGCTGAATCCGGCCGGAGCAGGACACGCGTGATGCTCGCGTCGCAGGCGAGACGCTGCACCGTGGCGGCCGGGATCGGCGGCGAGAACTCGAGCTCGCCGGCCGGAGCCGACTTCAGGCCGAGCAGCGTCTCCATGGTGGTGGTGACCTGCACATGCGGACGCACGCTGCCGCGCTGGGGCAGCTCGCCCGAGTCGAGCCGGTGGCCGGCCAGCTCCACCAGGGCATCGGCGAGCCGGCGGTCCCGCCCGCGATCGTCGTGAGCGCCGTTTCGCCTGGCCAGTGGCTCCAGTGCGGCGCGCAGCGTCGCGCCACCAGCGGAGTCGAGCATGCCGCGAATCGCCAGCGCCCCCCGGCCACATGGCGTCAGCTCCAGGCGACGGTATGTCACGGCGTTGACGTGGTCGGCAAGCATCGCCGCGGCATCAGCGACATGACGCGCGTGCGCGCAGTCAAAGCGGAAGCGACCGACCGAATGCTCGAGCGCCTGGTCGAGGAGCGGCTTCTCATCGAACCCGGAGGTGGCGGTGGCTGAGCCGCGCAGGTCGTCGGCCACGCGGGCAATCAGGGCAAGGTGGGCATGGCCGATCCGGCCGTCGCGTACGGCCTGGGTGCTCTCAGGCAGCCGGGCCGTCATCTCGCCGACCGCCACCGCCGTGCTGGCGGCCGTCCGCGACATCCGGCACTCGTGGCGGATCCAGTCGACCGGCGACGCTGACCCGGTCCACTCAGCTTCGTCCATCGCATTGAACTCAGCAGCCGCGTCCGCGAATTCGAGCTCGAGGAGATCGCACGCGTATCGGAGCTGCATCAGCTCGGCCCGCAGCACCGAGCCGTCACGACCGTCACGCGGCCGGGCCCGGAAACGCTCGACGGCAGCGATCAGCTCGGTCACCGCCGGCGTGAGGTCCGCAAGCAAGCGGACGTAGTCCGATCCGTCCCAGGCGAACTTGCCCGCGTCAGTGTCTGCAAGCCGCCCGGGGTTAAACATTCCTGTATTTTAGCGAACGTGTGTTCGCCCTCGCAAGCCCGCCAACACATTGTCCGTCCAGTGCGACGGCGGCCACCCCCGCGAGACACGCCCCCGCACGCAGCAGCTAGATGTTCTCCACCCGCCAGTCGTAGCCGATGCGCGGGTCGTCCCAGGCAATCCGTCCCTCATCGGGGTCGTCCACCGAGTACGGCACCGTCACGTAGTAGCAGAGCACCACGTCGCGCAGGCCGAGCACCTGGTACCCGTGCGCCACCAGCGGCGGGA
Organism: Chloroflexota bacterium; assembly: GCA_005879785.1. Classification (GTDB taxonomy): domain Bacteria; phylum Chloroflexota; class Dormibacteria; order Aeolococcales; family Aeolococcaceae; genus CF-165. The sequence continues at coordinate 2,554 of VBJV01000062.1, read as the reverse complement.
TCGCCACCACCCGTGGCGTGTGCTCACCCGCCATCACGGTCTGCACGCGACCCGCCGTCGGCGACTCGGCGCGCAGGTCCACCAGCACGATCCGTGCATCGCCGCCGACCACGTCCCAGTAGTCCCACTGGTGCTCGTGCCAATGGAATGCCTTGATCAGCTCCGGCGGATTGCCCCCGCGCGCGAAGCTCAGCGTGCGTGACATCTGCGCGAAGGGCCCCTCCGGCGCGAACGGCAACCCCGCGTCGTCGAGGTCTCCGGCCTTGATCTGCTCAGTGAAGAATCCGCGCTGATCGCTGTGCACCTTGAGCGTCTTGACCATCACGCCCTCGACACGCCCCGCCCGCGCCGCCGCCGGCAGACCGCGCATCCGCTCCAGAACCGCCTCCATCGAAGCCGGCAGCGGCTTGAACGCGCTCACGGCTTCACGCGCGGGTGATCCACCCAGAAGGCAACCACCGGTTCACCCTACCAGCGCCATCGCAGCCTGGGCGCGTGCCGGGATCTCAATCGCATCCCGTGGCGAACGCCACTGCGCGGCACACGTCCGCCATGCGCATCGGTGAAAGCGTGGTCACGTAGTCGATCAAGTCGTCCTGGCCCACCAGACCTGGCCGGCGTGGGTCCGGTTGATGCGCCTGCGGATTCGCTCCCCAGGCTGCCAAGCCCGGCGGCTGCGCACATAGGCGTCGAGAGCTGCCATCTCATCGTCGCTCTCCGGAACGTCCCGGTAGCTCTGCTCGTACTGCTCATCGGCCATTCGCGTCCGCTCTCGCCTGATGTACTCGGCGTCCAAAAGCGCGCCCCAGAACGCGCTCACAACTCGACCCGGGAATGGTCCCCGAGCATCAGCCGCACCGCTTTGGGACGCAGCGGCGACGTCGACACCAGGCATTCCTTGCCGATCAACGAGCCGTCGATCTTGCCGGTGACGTCGTGGATCCGCGTCTTCTCGAGCACGATGCTGTTCTCCAGCTCGGCGTTGCGGATCGCGCAGTCGTAGTAGATGGACGTGAACGGCCCGACGTATGCGTTGTCGATGGTGGTGCGCTTGCCGATGATCGCCGGACCGCGCACCACGCAGTTGCGCAGCTCGGCGCCGGCCTCGACCACAACCTTGCCATCCATGCGCACGTCCTCGCCGACACGCCCGTCGCAGCGCGGCTCGAGGGTGTCCAGCAGCATGCGGTTGGCCTCGAGCAGGTCACCCAGGTGCCCGGTGTCCTTCCACCAGCCGGTGATGATGTGCGGCACCACGTCACGGCCGTCATCGATGAGGCGCTGGATGGCGTCGGTGATCTCCAGCTCTCCCCGCGCGCTGGGCTCGATACGGTCGATCGCGTCGAAGACGCTCGAGGAGAACAGGTACACGCCCACCAGCGCGAGGTCCGACGGCGGCACCGGCGGCTTCTCGACCAGCCGCACCACCCTGCCCTCGCGCAGCTCGGCGACGCCGAAGCGCTGCGGCTCGGGCACGCTGGCCAGCAGGATCATCGCCTCGGCGGCCGAGCCCTCGAACTCGCGCACCAGCGGCACGATGCCGTCGGCGATCAGGTTGTCGCCGAGGTACATGACGAAGCGGTCATCACCGAGGAAGTCCCGGGCGGTGCGGACCGCGTGCGCCAGTCCCAGGGGTGCGTCCTGCTCGATATAGGTGACGCGCACCCCGAAACGCGACCCGTCCCCCACCGCGTCACGGACCTCAGGCCCGGTCTCGCCGATGATGATCCCGACGTCGTCCACGCCGGCCTGGGCCAGCGCGTCGATCGCGTAGAAGAGGATCGGCCGGTTGGCGATCGGGATCAGCTGCTTGGCCCCCGTATGCGTGATCGGCCGCAGCCGGGTGCCCTTGCCGCCACTGAGAATCAGCCCCTTCATGGGACGCAGGGATGTCCGTGGCACGTCGCCACCCTAGCAGCCACGGGACGGCTTTTCGGTGCGTTGCGAGCTCGCCGTGCCCGCCGCAGGGAAGCGCCCCTGATCTGCGTTGAGTATATTGGCGGGTGAGGACCCGCCCAAACCGAGACGACAAGGGTTCCCAGGAAGGACGAATCCATGGCGATACTACTCACCGAGACAGCCGTGACTCCCCCAGCACGCCCACAGACCACCCTGACCCCGGCGGCCGCTCCGGACCTGCTGGCGCTGGCCAGCGCCACTCGCGGAAGCATCGAGCTGCTCGTCCCCGAGGACGACGTAGCCGATCCGGACGTTTCCATCGTGATCCCGGCCCTCAATGAGGAGCTGACCGTATCGGACTTCGTGGCCTGGTGCAGGCTCGGCCTCAAGGATGCCGGGGTCGCCGGCGAGGTGATCATCGTCGACAGCTCGAGTGACCGGACCACGGAGCTCGCGCTCGCTGCCGGGGCGCGCGTGCTGCGGGTCCCCAAACGCGGCCTCGGTCGCGCCTATATCGATGCTATTCCCTACATCCGAGGACGCTGGGTGCTGATGGGCGACGCCGACTGCACCTATGACTTCCGCCAGCTGTCCGGATTCGTGGAGAAATTCCAGGCCGGCTACGAGTTCATCATGGGCTCTCGCTGGAAGGGCA
>VBJV01000174.1 GCA_005879785.1 Chloroflexota bacterium | reverse complement strand
TCACCCTGCTGGCGATCGTCCCGCTGGTGCCGTCCTACAGCGACGACTTCGACCTGTCCGGCTTTGGCTCCGGCGTGCTGCTGTCGGCGTCGAGCCTCGCGATCGTGGCTGGGTCGATCCCCGGCGGCGTTGCCGCCGACAGGCTGGGCTCGCGTCGCGTGACCCTGGCCGGCGGCTGGCTGCTGGTGATCTCCTGCATCGGTCAGGCGGTGGCGCCCGACTTCTGGACGCTGCTCGCCGCCCGCTCCGTGTTTGGCCTCGCCTCGGCGGTAGTCTGGTCAGCCGGGCTGTCGTGGCTCTCGGACTCGGCCGGCATCGAGCGGCCGGGGGCGCTCGGCGTCGTGGTCAGCGTGGCCGGTATCGGCGGCATGGCCGGCCCGGCGTTCGCCGGTGTGCTGGCCGACCGCGTTTCACGCGGCGCCCCGTTCTGGCGCACGCCCACCATCACCTGCGTGAGATCGCGGGCCTCGCTCGCCGCGACGCGCTGATCGGCGGGGCGCTTCTGGCGATGCTGATCGGCGGCTTCGCCGACGGCCTGGTCAACCTGGTCGCGCCGGCACAGCTGGATGCCGCCGGCCGCTCCTCGGCCTGGATCGGCGTCGCCCTCTCGACGGCGGCGCTGCTGTTCATCCTGAGCAGCGCGCTGGCCGCGCGACGCGGTACTGCGGTGGTGACGCTGGGCGTGATCGCCGCCTGCGCCGGGATCAACGGGCTGGTGACGCTTCCGGTGCTGATCAGCGGCGCCGCCGGGGTGGTGGTCGTGATGCTGCTCTTGAGGGCGCCGCCGCTGGGGGTGATGTACACCGTCGCCTTCCCGGTCGGCGTGCGCGGTGCGACCAGGTCGGGCATGGGAGCAGGAGCCGTGAACGGGTTGCTGGCGTTCGCCTGGGGCGGTTCGAACTTCGTCGGATCGCTGTCCGCCGGGGGTCTTAGCCAGATCGCCGGCCATCGCGGCGTCTACGCCGTGCTGATCGGCTGTTGCGTGCTGGCGTCGGCACAGGTGCTCGTGCTTCGGAAGCGTCAACTCGTGAGCTCGCCCCAGTGATCCTCGCCATCGATCAGGGGACGACGGGCACCACCTGCCTCGTGGTCGACGGCTCGCTGACGGTGATCGGACGCGGCTATCGCGAGCTTCGCCAGCACTTTCCCAGGCCCGGCTGGGTCGAGCACGATCCCGAGGAGATCTGGGCGACCGTCGTCGCAGCCACCTCGGCGGCGCTGGCGGACGCCGGGGTCGCCGCATCGGACCTGCGAGCGGTCGGGATCACGAATCAGCGCGAGACGGCGATGCTATGGGAGCGGCGAACCGGCCGGCCGGTGGCGAACGCCATCGTCTGGCAGGACCGGCGCACCGCCGGGGCCTGTGAGCGGCTGCCGTACGAGCTGCTGCGGGAGCGCACCGGCCTTGTCACCGATCCGTACTTCTCGGCCACCAAGCTGGCTTGGCTGCTCGAGCACGCCGTCTCTTCGCATGTCGGTCTGGCGGCCGGGACGATCGATTCCTGGCTGATCTGGAAGCTGACCGGGGGCGAGGTGCACGCGACGGATCCCACCAACGCGTCCCGCACGCTGCTGTGCGCACTGGCGACGCTTGACTGGGACGACGAGCTGCTGGCGCTGTTCGGCGTACCACGGTCACTGCTTCCCTCGATCGTGCCCTCCAGCGGCGTGCTCGGTGAGGCGATGATCGAGGGCGTCGCGGTGCCGATCGCCGGGGTGGCCGGTGACCAGCAGGCGGCACTGTTCGGCCAGGCCTGTCTGTCCCCGGGCGAGGCCAAGGTCACCTACGGCACCGGCTGCTTCCTGCTCGTGAACGACGGCGGGCGGCTCGACCGGCCGCCCCACGGCCTGCTTCGCACGGCCGCTGCACAGCCCGGCAGCTACGCCCTGGAGGGGTCGGTGTTCGTGGCCGGCGCGGCCGTCCAGTGGTTGCGCGACTCAATCGGTCTGCTGTCCGAGGCAGGCGAGAGCGAGCGGCTGGCCCGTGAGCTGAGCGGCAACGACGGCGTCTACTTCGTGCCTGCGTTGACCGGGCTGGGCTCGCCGCGCTGGCAGCCGGACGCGCGCGGGCTGATCTGCGGCATCACGCGCGGCACCGGTCGCGCGCACCTGGCTCGGGCCGCCCTGGAGTCAATCGCCTACCAGGTTCGTGACGTGGTGGAGGCGATCCCGGGCGGTGTCGCATCGCTGCGAGCGGACGGTGGCGCGGCTGTCAACGGCTGGCTGATGCAGTTCCAGGCTGACCAGCTGGGCCTTGCGGTCGAGGTGGCGGTGGAGCGCGAGATGACCGCGATCGGCGCCGCCGCGCTGGCCGGTCTCGGCGTCGGCCTGTGGCGCGACGCGACGGAGCTCTCGGCGGTGTGGCTGCGCGGCGGCCGCTTCGAACCGTGCGCCGACCGCGAGCAGGCCGACGCGCTGTACCGCGGCTGGCAGGCCGCGGTACAGCGCGCCCTTCTCTAGTAGATGATTGATTCCATATCCAACGCGGCGCAGGATCGGGCCCAGGACACGCTGGGCGTCACGATCGCTCTTGCCCAGGCTTCCCCAGCCTGCGCTGCGAGCGCTCCCGCCGCCCAGCGCGCCCTGGATCTCCGCCCTGCATCCACGCTGAACATGGAATCAACCATCTAGATCAGGCTGGCTCCGCCGCCGCCTCGGCCATGACAACGTCCGGGGCGACATGCCGTGGAACGAACAGCAGCGTCGCGATCAGTCCTATCAGGGCCATGCCTGCGCCGACGAGGAACGCGATCTCGAAGCCGTTCACGAGCGCGTCGGGGAACACCAGCGGCCCGGGCGCATGGTCGGCCACGTAGCTGTCGACCCGGGTGAAGGTGACGGTCGAGAGGATCGCGACGCCGAGTGCGCCACCGACCTGCTGAGAGGTGTTGATGAGGCCGGAGGCGATGCCTGCCTCGTCGTGCCCCACACCCACCAGCGACGCGATCTGCACCGGGACGAACGAGAAGCCCAGACCCAGGCCGGACAGGATGAAGCCCGGGACCAGGTCGACCAGGTAGCTGCCGCCCACCGACACCTGCGAGAACCAGATCAGGCCGGCCACGGTCAGGGCCATGCCGGCCGCCAGCACCGTACGAACACCGATCTTCGTCACCAGCGCCTGCGAGGCGCCGGCGGCGATGATGATCGTGATCGCCACCAGCAGGTACGCGAAGCCCGCCTTGAGAGCGGAGTAGCCAAGCACCTGTTGCATGTACAGCGACAGCAGGAAGAACATGGAGAAGATGGCCGCCCCGATCAGGAAGCCGACGATATTCGCCCCCGTTAGGGATCGCAGCCGGAAGATCGAGAACGGCAGCAGCGGGGCCGCGGCTCGCCGCTCGACGGCGATGAACAGGGCCAGGAGTACCGCAGCCGCCACCAGCGAGCCGATCACGGTGGTCGATGTCCAGCTGTGGGTGGCGGTAGTGACGACGCCCAGCACGTCGAAGCTGCGCGTCTCCATCTCGACCCTGCTCTCCTTCAGAACCTGCTGGCCGGCTGCGATCACGGCCACGCCGATCGGCACGTTCAGGAAGAAGATCCATTCCCAGCTCGCCTTGTCGGTAAGAACGCCGCCCAGCAACACGCCGACGGCGCCGCCCATGCCGGCGATCGCGCCCCAGATGCCGAGCGCCTTGTTGCGCTCCTCACCCTCGGCGAAGGTGGTGGTCAGGATGGCGAGCGCGGCCGGCGAGATCACCGCGGCGCCGAGCCCCTGGATGGCACGGAAGATGATCAGCTGCGTGTCGGACTGCGACAGGCCGCAGGCCAGCGACGCGGCCGAGAACAGCACCAGACCGGCCATGAAGAGGCGTTTGCGTCC
>VBJV01000176.1:3147-4219 GCA_005879785.1 Chloroflexota bacterium | reverse complement strand
TACACGTGACGTCTGACCTCCTCGCCGGTTCTGGACCGGCAATCTTTGTCCCCCTAGAGGGGTAGAGCATACCAGACGAGGCGCCTCCAAGCGAACCGGATGACGTACACAGCACGATGTGCAAATGTCGAGTGACTAACGCTTAGACCATCTCACATGCGTTATCTCGCGTGTGAGCAATGCTTGCTATCCGATTCATCCATTATCATCTGCCACCGTGCTCGCCCTCGAGTTCATCGACCGTGAAGCCGATGGCCCACTGGCCGATGCCGCTTCCGCGACGGCCTGGCTCGCCGAGCGGCGAATCCGAAGCGCGCTCCCACCCGGTTCCGAGCCCGCGCTGGCGGAGCTGAGAGCGGCCGCCGAGAGCCTGCTGCGAGCGGCCGCCGGCGGCGGCCGGCCATCGGCCGCCGCACTCGACCGGGTGAATGCGGCCAGCGCGGCCGCGCCGGTCGCCGAGCAGCTCGACTGGCCGGGCGGCGGACGCCCGCGCCGCTGGCTGGCGACGTCCGCCTTGCCCCAAGCCCACGTGCTGGCGCTGCTGGCGCGGTCGGCCATGGCACTGGTCGCGGATCAGCCCAACCGGCCGCTTCGCGAGTGCGACGCGCCGCGCTGCGGGCGCATCTTCATCGCTGACAACCCCCGCCAGCGCTGGTGCTCGAAGGCCTGCGGAAACCGCGTTCGGGTGGCGCGCCACGCCTCGCGCCACCGGCATATCTAGAGATTCAGATACCGGTCGACCAGGTTCTGCTCCTGGAGCCGGCGCAGGCCCTCGCGGATCTCGCGCGCCCGCACGGTGCCGACGCCGTCGACCTCCTCGAGATCCTCGATCGAGGCGCGCATGAACGCCTCCAGGCCGTTGAAGTGGCCGACCACGTGGTCGACGACGTGCTCGGGCAGGCGCGGGATCTTGGACAGCACGCGGTAGCCGCGCGGTGCCACGGCGTAGTCCATCGGGTTGACCGAACGGGGGAAGCCGAGCACCTGAGCCAGCTCGTCGAACTCGAGCAGCTGGCCATCCGGCATCGCCGCCAGCCGCTGAAGCACGTTGGCCGAACCGCCGGTGGCCTCG
>VBJV01000176.1:0-3114 GCA_005879785.1 Chloroflexota bacterium | reverse complement strand
GTCGGCCGGCACCCACTCCGTCATCTCGTCCAGCTGGATCTTGATCAGCCGGCCCTCGACGCCCAGCTCGGCCACGTTGCGCTCGATCTCGTCCACCATGCGGGTGGTCATCTCGCCGCGCTGGAGGGCGGTGAGCACGTCGTCCAGCATCACCGCGCTCTGGAACTCGAGCGCCGTCAGCCGGGTCGAGACCTGATCCAGCCGCGCTCGGTAGGTGTCGAGCGTGGTCAGCGCCTGATTGGTCTTGGCCAGGACGGCCGGGATCTCCTCGAGCTGATAGCGCGAGTCGCCGACGTACACCGTCACCACGTCGCGCTGCTGGCTGATCGAGACGGCCAGGGCGCCGGTCTGCTTGGCGACGCGCTCGGCGGTGCGGTGCCGGGTGCCGGTCTCGGCGGATGGGATGGTGGGATCCGGCATCAGCTGCACGTTGGCATACACGATCCGAGTGGCGTTGGAGTTGAGGATGATCGCGCCGTCCATCTTCGCAAGCTCGTACAGCAGGTACGGCGAGAACGCCTGGTCGAGACGGATACCGCCGGAGAACAGGAACGAGAGCTCGGCCGGCTCGCCGATCACGATCAGGGCGCCCTCACTGCCGCGCAGGATGTCGTTGATGCCCTGGCGCATGGTGGTGCCGGGCGAGATCCGCCGCAGCGCCTCCATCAGCTTGGGATCCTGGCGTGGATCCGACACCAGTTCGTTCACCGAACGCCTCCTCGATCGCCTCCTGCAGCGTGACGGCGGTGCCCACGGCGACCCCCGCAACCGGGACGGTACCCGATGGAGCGAGAGCGACGGTTGATCCGAGCTTGGCGGCCTCACGCAGACGGCGCTCGGACTGTCCGACCGGGCGAACGCCCCCGGTCAGGCCCAGCTCGCCAAAGCACACCAGGCCCGGTCTTGGCGCCACGCCGCGGTGCGCGGACACGATGGCGATCGCGACGGCAAGATCGGCCGCCGGCTCGTCCACCCGAACGCCGCCGGCCACGTTGACGAAGATATCGCTCGCTCCCAGGGCGATCCCGGCGTGACGGCCGAGTACGGCCACGATCATCGCCAGCCGGTTTCGGTCGATGCCGGTCGCGGCGCGCCGCGGCATCGCCAGGTCGGTGGGTGCGACCAGCGCCTGAAGCTCGAGCAGGATCGGCCGGCTGCCCTCGATCGCCGGCAGCAGCACCGAGCCGGGACCGCCGGCGCCGTCGTTGGCGAAAGCGGCCGAGGGATCGGCGACCGCCTCCAGTCCGCGGTCGGTCATCTCGAAGATGCCGATCTCGCTGGTGGATCCGAACCGGTTCTTGACCGCCCGCAGCACGCGCAGGAAGCGGTAGCGGTCACCCTCCAGCTGGAGCACGGCGTCGACCAGGTGCTCCAGCACCCGCGGCCCGGCCACGACGCCCTCCTTGGTCACGTGGCCGACCAGCACGATCGTGATGCCGTGGCCCTTCGCGATCCGAAGCAGCCGGTCGGCGGCCTCCCGCACCTGCGCGACGCTGCCTGGCGACGAGGCCAGATCGGCCGAGCTCAGCGTCTGCACGGAGTCGATCACGCAGACGGCCGGCCGCAGTTGCACGATCGCCTCGCAGACCGTGGACAGCTCCGTCTCGGCCAGGATCGAGATGTGCTCGACCGCGCCGATCCGCTCGGCACGCATCCGCACCTGGGCCGGCGACTCCTCGCCCGACACCAGCAGCGTGCTGTGACCGGCGGCGCCGATCGCGCCCAGCGACTGGAGCAGCAGCGAGCTCTTGCCCACGCCGGGCTCGCCTCCCACCAGCACCAGCGAGCCGGACACGAGGCCGCCGCCCAACACACGGCCGAACTCGGCGCTGCCGGTCGAGATGCGACCCGCCTGGTCGGCCGCAACGTCGCTCAGCGGCTGGGCGGCGATCGCCGCTCGCGCCGGACGCGACTGGGAGCGCGAGCGTTCGCGCACCGCCTCGACCAGCGTGTTCCACTCGCCGCAGGCGGTGCAACGACCGAGCCAGCGCGGGCTCTCAAAGCCGCAGGAGGAGCAGGTGTAGGAGGTGAGGCTGCGAGACACGGGACCGGCCATTGTCGCAGGCGGCTCGGTCGGCGCCCCGCCGCGGGCCGCATACCCGGTGTCCCATCCGGATCCGAATCATTTGATTCGTTCACAACTCTTTCACGATTCAAGCGGTCCGAAACCTGCTACCGTGGGACGATGGGCGTAAACCATCCACCGGGACTCCACCACCCCAGCTTCGAGCACGACGCCTGCGGCGTCGGCGCGCTCGTCCAGCTGGGCGGAAGGAGCGGACACGCGCTGGTGCGGCAGGCGCTGACGGCGCTCGCCAACCTCGACCATCGCGGCGCCACCGGCGCCGACGCCGAGACCGGCGACGGTGCCGGCATCACCACCCAGATGCCGGACCGTCTGCTGCGCGCGGTGTGCCGCGACCAGCTGCGGTGCGAGCTTCCCGCACCCGGCGGGTACGCCGCCGGGCTTGTGTTCCTGCCCCGCGACCCCGGGCTGCGGCTGCATTGCGAGGAGCTCTGCATCCGGATCTGCGCCGAGGAGGGACACCGCGCGCTTGGCTGGCGCGACGTGCCGGTGCGCCCGGGCTCGATGGGCGCAGTGGCGTCCCGCTCGGCGCCGGTCATCCGCCAGCTTGTCGTCGAGCGGCGCACCGGTGACGAGGCGGCGTTCGAGCGCAAGCTATACGTGATCCGGCGGCGGGTGGAGCGGGCCGCGATGCAGGCCGGCGTCCCCGAGGCCGAGTTCACGATCGTCAGCCTCTCGGCCCGCCGGCTGGTCTACAAGGGCCTGCTCAAGGCCACCCAGCTGCGCGAGTTCTACGGTGACCTGCGCGACGTCCGCTACGAGACCGCGCTGGCGCTCGTCCACTCTCGCTTCTCGACCAACACGCTGGGCACGTGGGATCTCGCGCACCCGTTCAACTTCCTCGCCCACAACGGTGAGATCAACACCGTGCGCGGCAACGCCAACTGGCTGGCGGCGCGCGAGCCCCAGCTGCGCAGCGAGCTGTTTGGCGACGACCTCCAGAAGCTGTTTCCGATCGCCGAGCCGCGCTGGTCGGACTCGGCCAAGCTGGACGCGATGGTCGAACTGCTGGTGCTCGGCGGGCGCAG
>VBJV01000175.1 GCA_005879785.1 Chloroflexota bacterium | reverse complement strand
AGCGCTTCCTCGTCGATGGCGGCAGCGCGGCCCGGTACGACACGGTCGCCTCCTGGAGACGATCGTGAGCCGGCACTTCGCGCCGCTGGTACCATCGAAAGAACCTCGCCGAGGTGGTGGAACTGGTAGACACGCAGCGTTCAGGGCGCTGTGCTCGTAAGGGCGTAAGGGTTCGATTCCCTTCCTCGGCACCACTGATTTCGCTGTTGTGTAGCCATTTTCGCCCCGCGATTGTCGTCCGCGTCCATTTCGGCGTCCATTTCAGCGCCGGCCACGAGTCGTAGCCGTGGGCCGTACCGCGCGTCGATGGCATCGGCTAGGGCCTCGGTGCTGGCGTGGGTGACGTGGGCGTAGAGGCGTAGCGTTGTCGCCACTGAGGCATGTCCGAGCATGGCCGCCACCACGTGTGGCGGCTGGCCCTCTTCCAGTGCCAGCGTCGCCGCCGTGTGACGCAGGGCGTGGAAGCTGACGGGACGAATGCCCGCGCGCTCACGCATTGGTAGCCAGCGTCGCGAGTAAAAGGTCTGCTCCGGCAACGGTTGCCCATCGGGACCCGGCCAAACTAGGTCACCAATGCGGGGCGTCCGCGTGAGCGCATCGACGACGAGTTGCGGCAGTGTCAGCGTGCGCCTTCCTGCGCTCGTCTTCGGGGCCGCCACGACGCGGGTGCCGTCGAGTGCTCGTGTTGCGTTGCCCGTAATAGTGAGGCGACGCATTGCAAGGTCCACATGCGGCCAACGCAGACCGAGCAGCTCCCCTTCCCGCAAGCCAAGCGTAACGGCGAGGACGTAGATGGCCTCGAGCGGGTCACCGCGCGCGGCGCTGATAAGCATCTCGACTTCGTCGCGCGTGAGCGTTTCGATCTCCCGCTGTGTTCGCCGGGGAGCATCGACACCACGTAAGTCGTGTGAAATGCGATGTCCGAGCCGTTCTGCAGCATTGAGGGCTGCGAAGAGCGTCGTGTGGACGTGGCGCGCAGTAGTACCGCTCACCTGGCGCACCAGCGTTGCGTGGAGCTTGTCGATGTGCGACGGCGCGAGCGTGTCGAGGCGCACATAGCCGATGGCGGGCACGATGTGAAGTCGGGCATGTGCTTCATACGAGAAGTAAGTCTGTGGACGGATGCTAGTTCGCTTTCTTGCCAGCCACTCTGCCAGCCAGTCGCGCAGGGTAGGCGAGCTAGCTGCGGTGTGGCGGGCTTGTCGTGGTGCCGCCTGGGCGAGTAACTGTGCCTTGGCGAGCGTGTCCCCACGAAACACGCAGGTCCTGCCATCGATCACCCTGCGCACCTCCCACCGGCCATCTCTTTTCCGGGCGCTGCCCGAGCCGCGGCGGGCGTATCTGCGGCTCATTCCCGCCACGACCTAGCGCCCGCGGCGGGAGAGACGCCCGGGCCATGCTGGAGGCTCGGCCTCTCGGCGGCGACGAGCGACAAAGGTGACCAGGTCGTCGGCGGTGAATCGCACGAGCCGTGGGCCGAGCCGAACCGGAATGAGCGAGCCGTCGGCGATGAACCGCGAGACCTGGCGCACACTGATGGCGAGACGGCGCGCGGCGTCTTCTTTCGTAAGCAGCAGCGGCTCCGGGTCGGCGTCAGAGGAACCCTCGAGTCCGCCATTTCCGCCGTGCACCGCGCGAGCTCGCGAGCTTGCCGGCGCTCTTGGCTGACCGCGATGCCGCCTGTGGGAGCTCGGGGGCCCCGAGCCGCCGCAGCCTGATCGGCGGCTCGGCTGGTGTGCATCTGGTGAAGGACACCTCGAGCCGGCGCAGAAGTCAACGTCGGGGCTGCCAGCTGGGGTAGCCGGCGCAGGCGCGCCTGTGGCTGGGTGGTCCTGCGCCGGGGACGGTCGTCCTGGGCGCTGGGGGCCGCGCCGTGGCGCGGGCGCGCCTTCTTCGGCAGCGAGGACGGAGAACTGCCCAAGCGGCGCCGTCCGAGCGGCTGGGCCGGCGGGGATGCAGTTCCGCCGAGCAGCGGCACGTGCGGTCTTCACGGCGCCTTCCGCAGGACCATCACGTCCTCATGGGCGATGACCCGCAGCGGGAGCCCGGCGGAGCGGGCCTTGCGCACCTGCTGGAGTTGGAAGAAGGACGCGCGCGGGACCAGCCGGTCGCCGTGAAGTCCAGCCAGCAGCGCGACTAGGCGTTGCACCGGCACCAGGCTGCCGTCCTCAGCCGCGCTGAGCACGGCGCCGGGAAAGTCGATCAGCACTCCGTCGCGGCGCCACGGGCGAGCTGTCACCACTAGCACGCCACCCGGCCGGAGCATGGTTGCGCAGGCGGTGAAGATCTGCTGCAGCGCGGCGATCAGGGTAGGCAGGCCGACGTGCGCAAGATTGCTCGCGTCCTCCGAATAGCGAAGATCGCGCTTGACGACCTCTCCGCCTTCGACTCGGACGCGGCCGTGTACCGAGCTTCCGTACGGCGGCGATGTCAGCACCAGAGCGACCCGCCCGTGAAGTGCGCGCGGTATAGATGACACCAGCTGTCGGGCATCGCCTACGCGGACCTGCCCCCTGCCGGCCGCACCAAAGGCCTCGGCGAGTGCAAGGTTGGCCGCGGCAAGCTCTGCCCAGCGCGGCTCGTACTCGACGCCGACTGCGTTGCGACCTAGGTGGACTGCCTCGACCAGCGTGGTGCCGATACCGCACATAGGATCGAGGACGAGATCGCCCGCGTGCGAGAACGCGGCGATGGCGTGCTGTGCAAGGGCTGGGAGCATCTTTGCCGGATGCGCCGTCGAACCTGCGACGTATCGATCACGCCGCTGCAGCCGCGCGGGGTGCTGCGCGCACGGCCACACCGACAGCGGTAGGCGGCTATCCACGCTGAACGTCCTTCCTGAAGACGAGCACGTCCTCGTGAGCAATCAGATGCGATGGAACGCCGGCGCGACGCGCACGCACAGTTTGATCGAGCTGCCAGAATGAGGGACGCGCCACCAGCTCACCGTCGCGCACCGCGGCATGAAGCGCGATGTTGTGTTGCAGGTACCCGAAGCCGACACCATGAGCCAACTGGATGGTGATGCTGGTCAGATCCAGCAGCTGACTTCGGCTGGGCGTGTTCTTGGTTACGATGACGAGGAGGCCGCCCGGACGCAGGATCGCGTAGCACTGTGCGTAGACCTCGGCCATCGACGATCGGTACGCGTCGCAACGCGAATGCCCGATGTTGTCTGGGTCACGGGCATAGTTCAACGTGGTTGCGTTGCAGAGT
>VBJV01000173.1 GCA_005879785.1 Chloroflexota bacterium | reverse complement strand
GCATCGCCGGCGCTCGAGGCGCAGATCGCGGGCAGTCGCGAGCGCGTCGCGGTGTTACTGGGGCAAACGAGCGACGCGCTGCCCGCGGCACTGTCGGCGGCGCCGAAGCTGCCGCAACTGCCCGATACCTTGTATGTAGGCTCGCCCGAACAGCTGATCCGTCGCCGCCCCGACGTGCAGGCCGCCGAGCGGCAGCTCGCGGCGGAGACGATGCTTCTGGGCGCGGCGCGCGCGGATTACCTGCCGCGTCTGACTTTGAGTGCTCGCGCCGGCTACCTGGCCACGAGCTTCGACTCCCTGAGCCGCACCGGGACGTCGCGTCTGCTCATCGGGCCGGTGCTCTCGTTCCCGCTCTTCGACCTCGCTCGCGTGAGTCAGCGCACGGAACTGGTGCACGCTCGGGTCGATCAGGCACGCGCCGAGCACAACGCCGCGGTCACGCGCGCGCTGAACGAGGGCCAGGCGTCGCTCGTGGCGTACGACCGCGCGCATGCGCGGCTCGCGATCCTCGCCGAGGCGGAGGCGTCCAGCGCACGCGCCGCGGACCTCGCGCAACAGCGTTTCGAAGCTGGCCTCACCGACTTGCTGCAAGTGCTCGATGCGCAGCGAACACTGCTCGAGGCGGAGAACCAGCTCGTCATGGGCTACACGGCGGCTGCGACAGCGCTCGTGGCAGTTTACAAAGCGGTCGGAGGAGGAGGGGGAGGGGGACTTGGCCCGGTCCGTTAGACCGACCGTGCAGGGATAGATGTCGTTCGCAGCAGTTTCACAACTCGCAGTCTGCTGTCCAGGAGGCAGCCGTTCTATGAAGACCGTTCACGACACATCCGTTCAATCTCATGACAGCGACCTCACCGACCCCGTCGGGCGTATCGCGCTCTTCGGGTTGATTCTGGTGCTGACGCTGCTCCTTGCTGGCGCGAAGTTGCTGGCGCAGGACACTCCGGGATCATCGCGTGGCGTGTTTCGCCCGATCGTCGGGGCGTACGTCCCGACCGGTGACCAGCGTGACTTTCTCAAGGACGCCGTTCTGGTGGGCGCGCAGGCGGCGTGGAATGCCAACGCGAATCTGTCGGTCACTGGATCGTTCGGTTGGGCGCCATCAAAGGACAAGATCACGCCCGGCGATCAGACCATCGACGCGTTCCAGTACGACGTTGGGCTGGAGCTCAGGCCGTCGATCCCGACGCTGGCGCACACGACGCCGTTCATCGGCGGTGGGATCGGGGGACGCACGTACAGCTACCGCGACTACAGCGTCGATTCGAAGACGAACTTCGACGGCTATGGCGCGCTCGCCTTCGACGTGATTTCTGGCCCGATCGACATCCGCGTCGAAGGTCGCGACTACGTCTCGCGTTTCCAGCCCCTCACGGGCGGCGGTGACACGAAGACGCGCAACGACCTGGCACTGCTCGCCGGGTTGGGTTGGCGGTTCTAGGGCGCGAGAGCCGGAGGTGGGTGGGCGAGGCGGGAGGCTGGAGCGCTCCCGTCCTCCGCCCCGGAATGGTCCACGACGATGAATCCTTTACGAGAGGAAGTGTCACATCATGAGTGAAGCCAGCACGATTTCGTTGATCAGCGATTGGGAGGAGAAGTCACCAACACTCGACAGCATGGCGGATTTCCTCTACGAACACGCGCAGACGGATCCGGTGCTCGCGCCGTTGTTCGCGAACCTGGCCGGCGATCTGCGTCAACACGTGCGCGATTTTCTGGCGGAGGTCTTCGAAAGACGCGTGCCCGAGAGCGTGGGAGGGGGCCCGACAACCAACTGGCACGCGCATGTTCTCGTCCGTTACGTGGGTCGGTATTTCACGCTGCAGCAGCGCCGGGCATGGATGGATCTCGTGGTGGAAACGGCAGCAGTCTTCGACCTGCTCTACGATCGTCACCTGACGTTGGCGCTCGTCGAATACCTGGAATGGGGATCTCGCTCCCGAGTGCGGCTGCCTAACACGCGCGTGATGGTGTCTTGACGCTGCGCAGTCCGCGACATCCGGAACCCGTCACCCCGAGATCACAAACGGCATATTGATCACTTGCGGCGCGATCCCCGCTTTTTCGGCCGCGTCCGCAGTGGTCCTGGATTCCGCCCACCCAGCACTCCACGGACCAACCGCCGCACCAGCTGCGCGACGTCGCTCGGCGTGCGCTCCGGACCCGCGAGCGAGTCGAACGTGTTGAAGCTCAGAAGGACATCGAGCGTGTTCACGAGCTCACCGTCCGGAACGGACGGTCGCTGGCGCGGATCCAGCCGCTGAACGAGCGTCTCGATCCCACGGCGCCGGCGCTCGTTGCGCTTGCGCATAGCCTCGTCCAGGTCAGGATCGGAGCCCGCGGCCGCGCGCATGCGCGAGAGCACCGAGCGATTCTCCGAGTAGAAACGGCCCAGGATTTCCACGAATAGCTCCAGCGCATCGCCGGGATCCGGCTCTGCGAACACGGCCGGCATGTCGGCGAATGCGCCGCGTGTGACCAGCTGGTCGAACAGCTCCTCGAGCAGGCCGGCTTTCGAGCCGAACTGATTGTACACCGTCATGCGCGTGATGCCTGCCTTGCGCGCGACGGCATCCAGCGAGAAGGCGGCGAAGTCGCGCTGCAGCAGCTGGAGCGCGGCGTCGAGGATCCGGTCGCGGCCGGCGTCCACCGCGCGGCGGCGGTTGACGGGCGAGTAGGGTCGTGGCGTCATCGCGAGACCATGCCTAGTTCATTTGACAAGTTGTCAAATGTAATTATACATAGAGTATAATGCGTCACCGGTCATCGCGACGATGGTCTTGACGCCTGCTTTGTAACAAATCGCCAGTCCGTTGTCGATTTCGCATCCTCTCGCTCGACGTACACGTAGGAAGCGCATACAGGGCACTCACCAGAGACATGTATGACGACGTCAGTATCGACCCGGGAGCGTTACTTCACCGCGATCGTGCACGCAGCGGACGGTGTCCGCTTTGTCGCGTCATCGCCGAGCGCGCGGGCACTTGCCGCGCAGGTCGCGGGGTATGTCCGCGAGCGCTGCGACGACGTACCGAGAGCCAGAAGCTGGAGGCGGCCATCGCCACGTATTTCGCGAACGTCGGGCAGCGATGGGACGTGGAGCAGCTCGAGTTGGGCGGGGTTGTCGGCGCGTAGCGGATGATCGATTCGCCGAGCACGTTCAGCGGCGCGAGAAGCCGGGACGAGCTGCTGCGGCGCTTCATTGCCGGCGTGCGAAGGAAGGATCGCCACGCCTTGGCCTCACTCGCGGTCAATCGCGCCGAGTTTGCGTACCTCGTGTATCCCGGCTCGCGCATGTCCAGACCGCCGTACAATCAGCCGCCGGACATCGAGTGGATGCTCCTGCGCGCCAACAGCGACGGTGGCCTGACCAAGCTGCTTGCGCGCGCGGATCAGCTTCGGCCGCTCGGCTACCACTGTACGTCGAAGTCCGAGACAGACGGCGCCGTGACCGTGTGGTCCGGCTGCCTCGTGCGCGTGCGCGGCGACACCGGTGTCCGCGAGCTGCGTCTCTTCGGCTCCGTCGTCGAGTACCA
>VBJV01000061.1:24064-27015 GCA_005879785.1 Chloroflexota bacterium | reverse complement strand
GACGACTTCAGCATCGACCGCTTCCCGGTCACCTGCGGTCAGTACCTCGAGTTCATCGACGCGGGTGGCTACGAGCGACGGGGGCTGTGGAGTGACGAAGGCTGGAAGTGGCGGCAGGCTGACGCTGCGGCCGCTCCCGCCTACTGGCACAAGGACGGTGATCGCTGGTGGCGGGACAGCTTCGGCCGCCAGGTCGCGGTGAACCTGGATCACCCGGTGATGCATGTGTGCTGGCACGAGGCGGCCGCCTACTGCAGCTGGCGCAAGCGCCGCCTGCCCACGGAGTACGAGTGGGAGGTGGCTGCATCCTGGGACCCGCGTGCCGGCGTGGCGCGTCGGTATCCGTGGGGCGATGGCGGCTGGCGTCCTGATCTTGCCAATCTCGACCAGAAGGCCTTCGGCACCACGCCGGTCGGCGCCTACCCGGGAGGCGCGAGCCCCCTCGGCTGTGAGCACATGCTCGGTGATGTCTACGAGTGGACCAGCAGCGATTTCACCGGTTACCCGGGTTTTCGCAGCTTTCCGTATCCACAGTACTCAGAGGTGTTCTTCGGGCATGAGTACAAGGTTCTGCGCGGCGCCTCGTGGGCCACGCGTCCATCGGTCGCGCGCAACACGTTCAGGAATTGGGACTATCCGACCAGGCGCCAGATATTCAGTGGGTTCCGCTCCGCCGCCGGTGGGGCGACGGAAGCGCCATCGTGAACCTGGCACCCATCACCGTCGCCATTCACACGCTCGGCCGCGACGCGCGGCAGGACTTCATCGACGGACTGCGCGACGGACTGACGCGCACTCCCAAGGTCCTTTCGCCGCGCTGGTTCTACGACGAACGCGGCTGCGAGCTGTTCGAGGAGATCACGCAGCTCCCCGAGTACTACCAGACGCGCACGGAGATGAGCATCCTGGAGCGCCACGCTCTCGGCATCATGCTGACGGCGCGCCCGGCGTCGATCGTCGAGCTGGGCGCCGGCTCGTGCACCAAATCACGGGTGCTGATCCGTGCGGCCAAGGGCATGGGCACGCTCTGGACCTTCGTGCCGTTCGACATCAGCGAGACGACGCTGCGCAACTCGGCGTCCGAGCTCGTCGACGAGTTCGACGATCTCACCATCTACTGCGTGACCGGTGAGTTCGACCACCACCTGTCGCAGATTCCTCGCTTCGGCCGGCAGCTCATCGTGTTCCTGGGCAGCACCATCGGCAACCTCGATCTGGAGCAGGCGCGCATGTTCCTGTCCGAGGTGCGCCGGCTCATGCACCCGGGCGATCACTTCCTGCTCGGCGTCGACTTCGTCAAGGACGAGCGCGAACTGCTGGCTGCATACGACGATGCGCAGGGCATCACGGCTGAATTCAACCTGAACCTGTTGCACCGTATCAACCGCGAGCTCGACGGGGACATCGACGTGAGCGCGTTCGAGCATGTCGCGCTCTGGAACCCGGCAGACCACCGCATCGAGATGCACGTGCGCTCGACGAGCGATCAGACGGTCACCATCGGCGCTGCCGAGCTGTCGGTGCAGTTCGACACCGGCGAGCTCACGCGTACCGAGATCTGTGCCAAATACACGCGCGCCGGCGTGGAGGCGCTGCTGGCCGAGGCTGAGATGCGTCCGATCGAGTGGTATGCCGATCCGGCGGGGCGCTTTGGTCTGCTGCTCGCCGGCCACGCCCTCCAGAGCTGACCAGCGCCTGGGAGAATCACGCGCCGGGCCCGGATGGGCTGATGCCCCAGACGGTGGCGAAGTGCTCGTCGGGTTGAAGCACGCGCAGGCCCAGCCCCGAGTTGAACGCGTCCGGGGCGCATGTCATCGGCTCGATGGCGATCCCTCGCCGGCGCCGCGCTGCGTCCGACAGCGTGTCGCCGGTGTAGACCATCACGAATGGATGCGTGCCATCCATCCAGACGGTGACGCCGGGATGCTCACCGGGTGAGCTCAACGACACCCGCGTGACGCCATCGGCGTCGGCCTGCAGGTCGGTGTACGCCGTGTCCAGCGCGGTCGTACCGATGCGGCGTGACACCCGGAAGTCGAACGGTGTTCCGCCGACCGGGAGATGGCGACCATCCGGTATGCCTCTCGCATCCGCGCTCAGCGTCGCGCCGCCGGGGATGAGCAGGTGCGCATCGTCGATTCGTTGCGAGCCGCGCAGCCCTCCACCCACCTCAACGACAACCGCACGCTGGTCACCGAAGGCGAGTGCGAACTGCCGCCCGGACGGCGGCGGCTCCGCATCAAACTCGTGCGCCGGGTCTGTTGCCCGGCTCAAGAAGCCGCTGCGCGCGCGGCCGCCTGGCCCACAAGTGCGCCGCCTTCCGGCGCATTGACTTCGACGACGGCCTTGATCGTGCCGGCTCTGGCCAGGGCTTCGAAGGCGTCCCCGAAGCGATCGAGGCCCGGCGCGACATGGGTGATCAACTGCTCCAGCCATCCGGGGTGCTGCGACTCACTGAGCGCAAGGTCGCGCACGCCCGCTTCGAAGTGTTCGCGTGCGGCGTTCACCGTCCCGACCATGGTGTTGTTGCCGAGGACGAAGTTCAGGTTCACGGAGTCAGCCGGCACCTCGATGCGCCGCCCACCGCCGGTCACACTGCTGAGCACGAGGACGCCGTTCTTCGCCAGCGCGCACATGGCTTCGAACACCAGCGGTGAGAATCCCGTCGCCTCGAAGATGAGGTCGAAGCCGCCGATACCGTCGGCCACCTCGCGAAGCCCGCGCCGTCGCGTGCTGACATACGTGGCACCGATCTGCTTGATGAACTCCGCGTTGCGGTATGGCAGCTCGTCGAGGCCGAACGTCGTCACCGCGGCTCCTCGCAGCCGCAGCACCAGCGTGGCCAGCAGGCCGATCGTGCCCGAGCCCAGCACGGCCGCACGGTGGGCGCGCCAGATGCGCAGCCGCTGTTGCACCTCGTCCGCCATGGCGATGCCCTTCTGCACGACGCT
>VBJV01000061.1:0-24046 GCA_005879785.1 Chloroflexota bacterium | reverse complement strand
CGACGTACCGCTCGGTGAGGAAGCCATGCAGGCGGCTGATGCCGTGCTCGAAGTACTCGTTGTCGGTGGTGAGGTCGGCGCGCCCGATCGCGTCGTACGGACTGTTTCCCGGCCGCCGGACGATCGCCACCACCAGGTCGCCGGGCTGCAGCTCGGTCACGGCGGGGCCGACCTCCTCGACGATTCCCAGGCTCTCATGCCCGATGACGAGGATGTCGGCGCCGGCCGGCGCGGTCCCGTACGCGCCAGCATTGATCTCCTTGTCGGTCCCGTCGAGCCCGACGCGCAGGACGCGCACCAGCACGCCGCGCTCGCCTGGCACGGATTCGAGCTGCGGTTCCGGCAGGTCGGCGAGATGCGCGCTTCGCGCGCGGCCGGGGAACACGGCCACCGCTTTCATGTCACGCCCTCCACTGCACCGGACCGCGGGCGACCGCCCCAGCCAGTCGCTACCATCGCGAAGATCATAGAGAGGAGAGAAGCGGATGGTCACGACGAACGCGCCGCTCCGTGCAATCGATGCTGAGGGCGGCCTCAGCCTTCCCATAGCCGACTACGGTTTGCTCTCCGATTGCTCGTCGGCCTCGCTCATCAGCCGCGACGGGTCGATCGACTGGCTGTGCATGCCGCGGTTCGACAGCCCCGCCGTGTTCGCGCGCCTCCTCGACGCCGATGCAGGCCACTGGTCGATACGGCCGGCCGGCGCCTTTACAAGCTCCCGGCGCTATCTGCCCGGCTCGCTTGCGGTCGAGACCATCTTCACCACCGACGCCGGAGAGGTGCGCCTCGTCGACGTGATGGCCGCCGCCGAAGCACAGCGCGGTCACGACCTCGGCCTCGGCGCGCCGCACGAATTGCTGCGCTCGTTGGACGGTGTCAGCGGACGCGTCGACATGGTCATGGAGCTCGCTCCGCGCCCCGAGTACGGACTGGTCAGGCCGCTGTTTCGGCAGACCGATGGCGGGGGCCGCACCTTCGGCGGGCCCAACCAGCTGGTCGTCTCCTCGACCGTTCCCGTGACAGTGGAGGGAGCGACGATGCGCACGGCTTTCGCCGTCGGTGCCGATGAGACGGCCGGTTTCGCCATGCGCTGGGCGCCCGTCGAGAGTGTCGCTCCCCAGGCCACGCCCGCGGCTCGTGTCGCCGAGCGCATCGCCGACACCGTCGCAGCATGGCGCTCCTGGGAAGGTCTGCACGACATCTACCCCGGCGAGCAGCACGAGCTGGTCCGCCTCAGCTCACGCGTGCTCAGGGGATTGACGTACCGCCCCACCGGCGCGATCGTCGCCGCCCCCACCACGTCATTGCCCGAGACCGTCGGCGGCGAGCGCAACTGGGACTACCGGTACGCGTGGATTCGCGACGCGAGCCTCACCCTGCAGGCTCTGTACATCGGCGCGTGCCCGGACGAGGCTGCCGACTTCGTGTCATTCATGACAAGTTCTGCCGGCGGTGGGGCCGGCACCGAACATTCGCTGCAGATCATGTACGGTATCGGCGGAGAGCACGACCTCAGCGAGCGCGAGCTGCCACATCTGCGCGGATGGCGCGCTTCGCGTCCGGTGCGCGTCGGCAACGGGGCGTGGGCGCAGACACAGCTCGATGTGTACGGTGAGCTGCTCGACACGTTGCATCGTTACCAGGAACAGCTCGGCGAGCTGCACCCGGAGATTCGCCGCTTCGTCACCGACCTCGCCGACACAGCGGCGCGACGATGGGAGGAGCGCGACGCGGGCATGTGGGAGATGCGCGGCGAGCCGCGCCACCACCTGTCCTCCAAGGTGCTCTGCTGGACCGCGCTCGATCGCGCCGTCAAGCTGGGGCCGAAGCTCGGCGAGCATGCTCGCACCGAGGCGTGGACGCGCGAGCGAGATCGCATTCGCGAAGCTGTGATGACCAGGGGATGGAGTCAGAAGCGCGAGGCGTTCGCGCAATCGTTCGACTCCGACGAGCTGGACGCGGCCGCGCTGCTCATGCCCATCGTGGGTTTTCTTCCCGCCACGGATCCGCGCATGCGCTCCACCATCGACGCGATTGCCCGGGACCTGACCCAGGATGGGCTGGTGCTGCGCTACCGCAACGAGGAGGGGCTCAACGCCGACGGGCTCACCGGCGAGGAGGGCACGTTCGTGATCTGTTCGTTCTGGCTGGTGTCGTGCCTGGCCCAGGCGGGTGAGGGCGAGCGAGCCGAGCGGCTCTTCGCGCAGTTGAGCGGATTTGCCAATGACCTCGGCCTGCTCGCCGAGGAGATCGACGGTCGCACCGGCGAGCTGCTCGGGAATTTCCCGCAGGCGTTCAGCCATATCGGGCTCATCGGTGCGGCGTGGGAGATCGACCAGGCGCGGGCGAACGCCGCGCGTTCTTGACCGGGCAACGGAGCGCGCATCCGCGGCCGTTGATCAGAGCCCATCGTGGCGCGTGCACCTCGCCGAGTGGGGCGCGGAGGCGGCCGGCACGGCACTGCTGCTGATCGGCGGCCTCAGCGCGGTGTGTCTCGACTTCGGCAAGCACTCGTGGATGGCGGCGCACGTCCCATCGGTGTCCCTGCGGCTGCTGCTCACCGGCCTGCTCTTCGCCGGCACCGGAAGCCTGGTGGCCATATCTCCGCTCGGGCGGCTCAGCGGCGCACATCTGAACCCCGTCGTGACGGTGGCATTCCGCATCACCGGCCAGGTGCACGCGACGGATCTCGGCGGGTACATCCTCTCGCAACTGCTGGGCGCAACCGCGGGCGCGGCTGTCGTGCGCGTGCTCTGGGGCGACACCGCAACCGGCATCGGCGACGGCGTGACCCTACCCGGAGCGGCGACATCCGTGTACGCCGCGGTCGGTATTGAGGCGGTGATGACCGCGATCCTGGTGGCCACCATCCTTGGCTTCCTGTCGCGACGGCGCCTCGCCCCGTGGACGCCGCTGGCGGTCTGGGTCGTCGTCGCGCTACTCGTCTGGCAGGGTGCGCCCTATACCGGTACGAGCCTCAATCCTGCACGCAGCCTTGGCCCGGCGCTGGTCGCCGGCAGCCTTGCGCAGTACTGGGTCTACGTGATCGGGCCGCTCATCGGCGGCGTTGCCGTCGCGCTGGTCACGCGCTCGCTGTCGATGCGACCGCTCACCGCAAAGCTGTGCCACGACCCGGCGTATCCGAGCACGCTGGCATGCGAGCTTCCGGTCAGCAGCGTGACTGGAGGCGAGCGATGAGCCCTGGCGAATCGGGCGGTCTGCCACCGCGAGAGCCTGACGCCTACGCGTTCGCAAGCTCTGCAATCGGTGCGTTCTCGTCCTCGAGCACGTGCGCCGCGATGCGCTTGCCGTCGTGTATCAGCAGCTTGGCTGCTGCGAGATCGCCGTCCGCATCCAGCTCGGGATCGCCGCCGCGGTTGAAGCCCAGCACGGCGCGGATGTGGCCGCCCTCCACGTAGAAGCCGAGAAACGAGCGCTGCTCGATGGTGCCCCGGACCACGAACTGGTCCCAGCGTCGCGCATGCCCGACGTACTCGATCTTGTGCTCGTACTGATCCGACCAGAACGTGTGCACGTCCGCGTACGTGTCACCGGAACCGAGCATGCTCCGCGCTGCCGCGCGTCCCTGCCGTTCCGCGTTGTTGTAGTGCTCGACACGCACGCGCCCGAAGACAGGATGCTCGTGATTGGCGACATCGCCCGCAGCAAACACCCCCTCGACATTGGTGCGGCAGCGCGCGTCGACGATGACGCCATTGTCGATCGCGATCCCCGAGCCCTTCAACATGTCGACAGCAGGCTCGATTCCCGCACCCACCACGGCGAAGTCGCATTCGAGCCGAGCGCCGCGCGAGGTCAGCACCGCTTCCACGCGGCCATCACCGATGAACGCTTCGGCTCGGTCGTCGACGAGCAGCTGCACGCCGTAGTCGCGATGGACACCGGCCATCACCTCGGCAACCTCGGGGCCGAGCACGCTGACCAGCGGGCCGCTGCCGGTGCACACCGCGGTCACCTCGACTCCGAGCTGGCGCAGCGACGCAGCCACCTCCGAGCCGATGAACCCCATGCCGACCACCACGGCGCGTTGACCCGGTCGCGCCGCGTTCTTGATCGCGTCGCAGTCGCCCACCGTGCGCAGGCTGAGCACGCCGGCGAGGTCCGCTCCCGGCGAGGGCAGGTGGCGGTTGCGGCCTCCGGTCGCGATCAGCAGCCGATCGAACGGGAGCGGCGCCGCAGCCGTCAGGCGCACCTCGCGCGCGGATAGGTCGACGGCGATGGCGGTGGCGAACAGGCGCTCGATGCCGCGTTCGGCGTACCAGGGCGCGGGCTTCACCAACCAGTCCGTGAGGCCTTCTTCGCCACGAAGGTACGTCTTGGAAAGCGGCGGCCTGCCGAAGGGGATGCCCGGCTCGTCGCCGACCAGGACGATGCGTTCGCGGTAGCCGCTCTCGCGCAGGGTCACCGCGGCGTTGCCACCGGCGAGCCCGGCGCCGACGATGACGACGCCGCCGCTCATGGCCTGCTCACGGGATCGTGCGGCAAGTTGACCATTTTGAGAAGATCCCTCGGCTTTCTTTTACGGAGGAGGTTGCCAGCATGAATGGACGTACGCTCAAGAGACACGCTATCTGGCCCGCCGCGCTGGCGGTGCTCCTGACCGTCATGACGGCGGCGCCGGCATACGCCGGCGGCGCAGTGATCAGCTTCAATCCCCTCGCCGGAGAGCTTCCTGAGGGAATCGCGCTGGACCATCACGGGAACATCTTCGTGACCCTGTCGCCGCGCGGCGAGGTTCGTGAGATCGCTGCCGACGGGACCCAGAGCACCGTTGCCACCCTTTCCCCGCCCGGTGAGGGCATCGGCACGGCCGGGCTGGCTTTTGACGGCCGCGGCGACCTGTTCGTCGCCGACGTGACCTTCGACCCGGCCAACAACGGGGTGTACGAGATCCCGCCCGGAGGCGCCGCCACACGCTTGCCCGGGTCCGAGCAGATCGGCCTGCCCAATGGGCTTGCGTTCGACGATCGCGGCTTCCTGTACGTGACCGACAGCCTGCAGGGCGCGATCTGGCGCCTCAGCCCGGACGCACAGCCGGTGCGGCTCGTGCAGGACCCGCTGCTGGAAGGTGACGGCTCGTTCGGCGTCGGCGTTCCGATCGGGGCCAACGGCATCGCGTTTCGCCAGGGCAGCCTCTATGTGACCAACACCGAGCTGGGCCGGGTGCTGCGTCTGCCGCTGTCGCCGTCAGGAGCGCCGGGGGCGCTGCAGCTCGTCGCCGAGCGCCCGCAGCTGATCGGTTCGGACGGGTGCCAGTTCGACGTTCTCGGCAACCTCTACATCGCGTTGAACGCGCAGAACAAGCTGGCGCGGCTTGCGCCGAACGGCGCCTTCACGATCGTGGCCACCGCCGCTGACGGTCTCGACTTCCCGGCCAGCCCCCTCTTCGGCACCGGGCAGGGCGATCGCAGCACGATCTTCGTCACCAATTTCGCCCTCGGCCACGCCAATCCGGCCGATGCGCATCCGGGGGTCGTCTCGTTCGACGTCGGGATCGCCGGTGCGCCGCTGCCGCGAGCGGGAGGCTTCTGAACGCAACGCCGGTGCGCCGCGTGAGCAGGCGGCGCTGATCTCGTCGCTACCCTGACGCGATGAGCGTCGCCCTCGCGCTCGCCGGCGCGGTCATATTCGGCACCGGCGACTTCTTCGGCGGGCTCGCCTCACGACGCATCGCGCTGCTCTCCGTCCTGCTCGTGTCGCAAAGCACCGGTCTGGCCGGGATGCTGCTTGCCTCGCTCGCCGTCCGAGGTGACCCGAGCGGCGTCGACCTCTTGCTCGGAGCTGCCGCCGGCCTCGCCGGTGGCGCCGGTGTGACCATGCTCTATCGCGGTTTGGCGACGGGAAGCATGTCGCTGGTGGCGCCGGTCACCGGCGTGGTGGCATCCGTCGTCCCGGTGATCGCCGGCGTGGCCTTCGGCGAACGTCCCGCTGCGCTGCAGCTCGCCGGCATCGTGATCGCGGTCGGTTCGGTCGCGCTGCTGGGAGGCGGGCCATCGACAGCGCCGAGCGCCCCCCGGCGGTGGAGCCCGCTCCTGCTCGCCGTCGGCGCGGGCGCCGGGTTCGGTCTCTTCTTCATCGCGCTGTCA
This sequence comes from Chloroflexota bacterium, assembly GCA_005879785.1. Taxonomy (GTDB): domain Bacteria; phylum Chloroflexota; class Dormibacteria; order Aeolococcales; family Aeolococcaceae; genus CF-165. The sequence continues at coordinate 17,939 of VBJV01000061.1, read as the reverse complement.
CGCACCGCGTCGGCGGCCGGTCTGTGGCCGATCGCCGCCGCGCGAGGCGCCACGGTGAGCGCCTTCGTCCTGGCGGCGCTGGCGACCCGATCGTTGCGCAAGCCGCTGGCCGGCAACCTCCCGATATTGATCGCCACGGGTGTCCTCGACGTCGCCGCCAACGTCCTCTACCTCGTTGCGGTGCATGCCGGATTGCTGAGCATCGTCGCCGTGCTGATCTCCCTGTACCCGGCGGCCACCGTGGTGTGCTCGATGGTCGTCCTCGGCGAGCGTCTGCGCCGCATGCAGGTCACGGGAGTCATCGCGGCGCTGATAGCGGTGGTGCTGATCGCGGCCGGTTGAGACCCGCCTCTGAGCTCCGCTTAGAGATGCAGGTCGAGCAAGCTCTGCTCGATGACCGCTGGTTCAGCGGGATTGGTGGCGAGCGCGAACCGTCCTGCTAATGCAGCCTCGCGCGGGCCGCTTCACCAATACGACGAACGGAGGCGGCGGGAATCGACAGCCGCGTCCGTAACCCCGGTTCGTACTTTTTATCTGGAGCGACGGCGCGTGACTGAACCGTATACGTTCACCGGAGGGCGTTCGATGCATACACCTGTTCATCTTTGGCGGCGCTCCGCACTGTTCGCGGTGATGGCCGCAGGCGCAGTTGCCGCTTCATCGATTCTGGGCAGCGCCCGCGCCGCCGCTGACGTCGACGCGGCTCGCGCGTACCGGCAGGTCAACCTCGTGTCCGACATATCAGGGGTCGCTGCGGTGACGGACCCGAACCTGGTGAACCCCTGGGGCCTGGTGAGCTCGTCGACCTCCCCGTGGTGGGTCTCCGACAACGGCACGGGCGTATCGACGCTGTACGACGGCGCCGGTCAGCCGTTTCCCGCGGGGGCGCCGTTGGTGGTGAACATCCCGCCGCCGGCAGGGGGCACGTCTGCCGCACCCACGGGAGTCGTTTTCAACGGCACGCCCACAGACTTCGTCGTGAGCGGCAGCGGCACATCGGCGCCCGCTCGGTTCATCTTCGCGACTGAGGACGGCACGATCTCCGGATGGGCGCCGCAGACAGGTCTGAACGACGCCATCCTGGAGGTCGACAACTCTGCGAATCCCAGCGCGGACAACGGCGCCGTGTACAAGGGATTGGCGCTGAGCAGCGTCAACGGAGCCAGCTTCCTGTACGCGACCAACTTCCGCTCCGGGCACGTCGACGTGTTCGACCACGCCTTCGCGCCGGTCACAGGCCTCAGCTTCATCGACCCCGGCATCCCGGACGGCTTCGCGCCCTTCGGCATCCGCTCCATCGCTGACCGCCTGCTGGTCACGTACGCCAAGCAGGACGCCGACAAGCACGATGACGTCGCCGGCCCTGGCAACGGGTTCGTCGATGTCTACAGCGCGGGCGGTGTTCTGCTGCAGCGACTGGTCAGTCAGGGCGTGCTCAATTCACCGTGGGGTCTGGCCCAGGCGCCGAAGAAGTTCGGTCGCTTCAGCAGAGATCTCCTCATAGGGAACTTCGGCGACGGTCATATCAACGCATTCGACGCGACCACCGGAGCATTCCGTGGCACGCTGTCGGACGAGGACGGCAACCCCATCTTCATCGGCGGATTGTGGGCGCTCAGCTTCGGCAACGGCGCCACCGCCGGCCCGCTCAATAAGCTGTTCTTCACGGCAGGCATCGGTGACGAGAGCCATGGCCTGTTCGGCGTGCTGCAGGCTGAGCACGACTGACGCCGTCAGCGCGTGAGCCCATCTGCGGTGGGCCGGGTGTCCGACACCCGGCCCACATCGCGGTGCCGCTCACCGAGCAGGTAGCGGGCGGCTAGCGCCAGCAGCAGCGCGCCGATGGCGACGTCGCTCATCAGCGACACCATCAGCAACGATTGATGGAACAGCACGATCAGCAGCGGCTTGAGCACGGTACCCGGCACCAGCACCCACAGGAGCTTCAGGTCTGCGAGTGACTGCTGCGTGTTGCTCAGCATGATCACGCCGGCGAGCAGCGGCATGCCCAGCGCGTACCAACCGATGTAGCCCGCGGCTCCTTCGTACGCGGCCCCGGAGAACGCGCGAAGAATGACATGGCTGGCCGCCGTGAACACGATCAGCCCTAGTGCCCCGCCGCCGAAAGCGAGGCCGAGTGACGCGCCCACCACGGACCGCGTGCTGCGTGCGCTCGCCTGGCGCGCGGCAACCTTGGGGAACAGCACGCTGTTGACGCTGCCCATCGCGAACAGCAGCGCGCGGCTGGTGACCGCGACCGCCCCGAACTGACCTGCCGAGTGGCGGTCGAAGTAGTGCTCGACCAGGAAGACGTCGCTGCCGAGGATCACCGACACCGCCACGGTGGAGGCGAGCGACACGATGAGGAAGCGCCAGACTCCCCGCCATCCAACGCGGCGGTGCCCGCGGTCGACGCGCCGCCAGACCATGCCCAGGCTCACCGCGTACAGCACTGCCGCGGCGACGCTGATGCCGAGCAAGACTCCCGCCGCGCCGAACGGGATCACGAACAGCACCACGAAGACGATGCGGCTCAGCGCGATCCCGGCACTGAGCACGCTCCAGGGCATCCAGCGCTGGTGCCCCTGCAGAAACGCGAGCAGCGGCGAGGTGGCCAGCATGAACGGAACGCCGACCGCGCCGAGGGTCACGTACATTGCGGGAACGTGCAGGAAGCCGGCGAGGGGTTGGGCGGTGGCGATGAACCCCACCGCGACCACGGTGCCGGTGAGAAAGAGACGCCGGTTCGTCGTGCGCAGGATCGCCGCGCTCTCTGTGTCACCGCCTGGGGGCACCGCCAGCTCTCGGCTGGTCCGCCACGCGATCATGCGGCTGAACCCCGCGGCCGGCTGCGTCAGCGTGATGACGAAGGTGAAGACGGCGAAGACCTGCCCGTACGCGGCCGGGCTGAAGTGATGGCTGACTCCCGCCTGGAGCAAAAGACCGAACAACCCGGCCAGCCACGTTCCCGCCGCGGCGACGAGGTTGTCGCCGACGAAGGCGCGCCGCTCACGACGGGCATCCCTCGCCTGAACGAACGATGTGGGGGCTTCGCTCAGCGGCGGCTCAAGCATTGGAGGGCGTCCCTCCACTGTCGACCGATCTGCGCTCCTCCGTGCCGCTCGTCGATCCACGCGCGTTGCGCCGCGGCGCGCTGTTCGGCGACGTCTGCCGGCTCTGCCACGGAGAGAAGCCGTGCGACCAGCGCCGGCTGCTCCTCGAGCGGCGCGCAGTAGAGCCCGGGAGCTCCGTCGAGGCCCTCGAAGGCGACCGGGGTGCCGGCGACCCGCCGACCATGCGCCAGGTAGTGGAGCACCTTGGTCTTGACTCCGGCGCCCGCGGCGAGCGGTGCGAGGCACAGATCAGCGGCTGCGATGACGGAGTCGACATCGTCGACCGAACCCAGCGGCGCGACCCTCGCGCCCGTGCCGCGGCCGCGCAGGCGCTCGGTGCCGGCGCCGCACAGCGCGACGGTCACGTCTCGAGGCAGGCTCGGCGCCAGGGTGTCGACGATCCAGCGTGCTGCTGTCGCATTTTGCTTTGCCGCCAATCTGCCCACGAAGACGAGGACCGGGCCGCCTGGTTTGCGCCCCAGCAGCCGTTCCAGCTCCGCCCCGGCACGCGTGTCGTCGCGTGGCGTGGCCCAGGCAGCATGGTCCACGGTCACCATCTTGCCGCGCAGGCCGGGGTGGATCTTGCGCCACTCGCTCGCCTCGACATCGCCGATCGCCACCGCCAGCTGGCAGCGGCGCGCGGCCCAGCGCTCCAGGCCCATCCAGATGAGCAGCTTTGCCCGGTTGGCCGGTGTTCGTCGCAGCCGCTGATAGTGCAGGGACTGGCATTCGTTGGTATCCCAGACCAGCGGCAGGCGGACCCTGGCAAGGGCCAGCGCCGGCATGAACATGGCATTGGCCAGGATGATCAGGTCGGCATCGGCGGCCGCCACGCGGATGAGACGCGCGAACTGCAGCGACAAGCCCCAGCGCGGCTTTCTCGCCGGGACGCGCACCGACCGAGCCCACGATGGCACAGCCGCATCAGAACCGGTCTCACGGGTGCTGACGATGGCGGGGGCCAGGCCCATGCCGGACAGGTGCTCGGCAAGGGTTCGCGAGCGCACCTGGATGCCGCCGTCGGGGACTCGCACCGAACCGAACGTCACCAGCAGCGGGCGCGAGATCGGCTGCGCTGCCGGCCGGGCCTCGTACACACCCCGCCGTCGCGAGTCGACGCCGCGCACGGCGCCCTCGGTGGCACCGTGCACCACAGCGGTCAGCTCCAGCGCCTTCATGGTGAACATGCCCGCAGTCAGCAGCGGGTGCCGCGCCAGGCGGCGCCAGTGGCGCGCATATGCCGTGCGCAGGATCGGGTTGGCCTGTGCGAGCGCACCCCCACGGTATCTGCGCAGGAAACGCAGGTAGCCGGTCGCGTAGTAGCGCTTCTTGCGGTACAGCTGGCCGAGACGGATGCGTCCCTCGTCGTGAAGGATCATCGCGTGGGTGCGGGGGAGGTGCTGTCTCTGCGCCACACGGCGTGACAGGTCCCAGTCCTCTGGTGCGGTCAGATTGAGGTCGAAGCCGCCTGCCGCCTCGAACGCATCGCGTGTGTAGAGACGCGCGGCTTCCATCGTGTCGTCGCCGGTGTAGCAGCTGCGCTCCAGGGTGCGGCAGCGCGTCCAGAAGCCCTCGCCCACCGTCTCCTCGGGGATCACCGCTGCCGGCATGCGCGTTTGCTGCAGCAGCGACACGCCGTCGGACACAACGTCGGCGTCGAGCACCATGTCGCTGTCGATGAAGAGCAGGTGGCCGCCGCCCGCCAGCCGCGCACCAAGGTTTCGCTGGGCGCTGCGCTCCGGCCCGATGGTGGCCACGCGGTCGGCGTAGCGCTCGGCGATCTCGAGGGTGGCGTCGCTCGAGTTGTTGTCGATGACGATGAGCTCGAGCCGGGTGTACGTCTGCCCGCGCAGGCTGCGCAGGCAGGCCTCTAGCGTGGCCGCCGAGTTCTTCGTGGTGACGATCGCGGAGACGAGGCCCGCGGTCTCATTGGGCAACCGGGAGCTCCTCCGCGACCTCTGCTCCGCGCGGCGGCAGCGCCTGCGCCGCGCCGATCAGACCGCGGTGACGCCCGCCGAGAAGATCGGTGATCACCGCGTTGAGCTCGCCCGCACTGCGATCCCATGAGTGCATGGCCGCCCACCGCATACCGGCGGATGCCATCTCCCGCCGCCGGTACTCGTCGCCCAGCAGGGCCACCAGCCGGCACAAGGATGCCCGTCTCTCCGTCGCGGACCGAGTCGCGCAGGCCGTGGACGTTCGACGCTATGACCGGCAGGCCGCGCGCACCCGCCTCGACGCAGGTCACCCCCCAGCCCTCGAAGGCCGACGGGCAGACCGCGACCCAGGCCTGCGCGGCTCGCTGGTCGCGCACCGGACCGGGCAGGTAGCCGTGGAAGCGGATGCTCGACGTGAGCCGAAGCGCCCACGCCAACCGCTCCAGGCGAGTGCGATCCGGACCCTGGCCGATGATGTCGAGGCGGGCATCGGGGAACGAGCGCAGCACCGTCGGCATGGCGCGAACAATGACGTCGACGCACTTCTGGGGCGTCAGCCTTCCCATGTAGAGAAGGGTCGGGCGGGACGCCGGCTGTGGCTCGACATCGGGCAGATGCACGCCGTTGTGCACGACGGTCACCTGCTCGGGACGGAAGCCAAGGGAAACAAGGTCGCTCTTCGTGCTCGCCGACACAGCGACGACCTCCGTGTTGCGGTACACGCGCGGCATCACCCGCGTCTCGAGCCAGATGCCGAGCAAGATCTCGCGGTGCACGTGGTGCACCACGAGCACCTTGGGGATTCGAGCGAACAGCGGCGTGAAGAACGGCACACCGTTCTCGCAGTCGATGACGACGTCGTAGCGGCCGCGCAGGCGGAGCAGGTACGTCAGCGCAACCAGCGGGTACAGCGTGAAGCGCCCGCCGATGCGGTGCACGCGGATGCCGTCGATCAACTCGACGCGCCGGCTCTTGGCGCGGCGGTGACACAGCCAGCCGACGTCGACACCCGCCGCCGCCCAGCGGCGACCGATCTCGTGCATGTACGTCTCGGCTCCGCCGGCCCAGGGATGCGCCACGTCGCGCCAGTTGATGATGAGGACGCGCAGCGGTCGCGTGCGGCTGCGCAGCGGTGATATCTCCGCCAGGCTGGGGCCGAAATAGCCGCGGATGAACGCGGCGCCGTACGTCAGTGGGACCAGGGGCAGGCCGAGCACGGCAAGCAGGCGGTCGCTCAGCCGCCCCCTTGCGAAGAGGACGCTGATCGCCTCGATGATGTACGCGCCGGCAAGGATCAACGCTCCCGCAGCCGCCGCTCGCCAGTGGTGGAGCGCGAGCATGCCCACCTCAGCGAGCAGGAATGCGCCCACTAGCGTAGGCAGCGCATAGGGGACCAGTGGCGCCACCTCGGAGCAGCGCCGGGCCAGGTCGCCGCGCGCGCGGCCATAGCGGGCCATGTCGGCGAGGAAGGCGCCCGGAAAGCGACGCGCCGTGGCCGTCACCGCCAGGCTCGGCTCGTAGAAGATGTCCCGCTCCAGCAGGGTGCGCACCTTGTAACAGAGCCGCACCGCCTCACCGCCGACGCTCGGCGACTGGAAACCGCCTACCGCCCTGAACAGCTCGCTGCGGATGGGGTGACGTTGGATGACGATCACGCGCGGCTGGTACGTGTCGGCGAGCCACTCGGCCGCGAATGGCGCGTAGATCGATTTCACCACCACGTGCGCGGGGCAGCACCGGCCCGCCGGCGACCGAGACACCCGGGTCGCGGAACAGCTCGAGGACGCGGGCGGCCCAGGTGGCGGGCAGGCGGACGCGGTCGTCGGTGAAGGCCAGCAGCGCGCCGTGGGCCGCGTCGGCAGCGTGGTCGTAGCGGTCGCCGCGTGAGGCTGCGTCGAACACGACCACCCGCACGCCGGCGGGGGCGTCGGGGAAGCGTTCGCGCGATGCGGCGATCACCTCGACCGGGTGGCCGGCCACGGCTGCGCAGATGTCTCTCAGCGAGCGGCGAGCGCCCTCATCGGCGACCTCGACGGCGACGATCAAGCTGACCGAGAGCGCGCCTCGACGCTCGCCGTTGCTCTCGGGCAAGGCTCGCGCAAAGTTCCCTGTCGCCGCCGGCGTCGACACGCGCCTTCCCCTCATTAGCGGACCCGATCCGCAGCCCTCGTTCAGTCGCCCACACACGCACCGCCCCCTGCACCAGGGGTTGATGAAGGAGTATGTCGGCCTCAGACCGCGACAGTCAAGTCAAACTGAGCGATGGTTCAGGCACAGGGCGCCGGTCCGGGGGCCTCACCCAGCCGAGCGATGGGAACTGCGCCAGCACCGCCTCGATCTCGGTCACCTGGGAGTCGTCGAGACGGCCGCGCCAGCGGTCGGGTTGGTCGCGCGTCACGCGTTCGTGGCTGAACCCCGTGCCGGGGCGATTCGACTGGTTGAGAAAACGAGTGGTGTGCTCGGTCCAGGTCAGTCCGACCCGGCCGGCAACGTCGCGAATCGCGCGTTCGGGGTCGACGCAGAGGTCCTCGTGCGTGACCAGCAACCACTCGGGGTGGCGGTCGAGGTGCTCACCCAGCACGGTGCTCAGCAGAGCGACCCAGGTGCTGATCAACTGCAGGCGCGATGCCCCGGGACCCGGGAGCGCGATGCCCAGCCGCTCCAGATGACGCGTGCGGATCGAGGGGCGGTCGAGCACGTCGAACCCGTGCACCCCGAGCTCAGCCCAGGACGAGATGACGTTCAAGGGGTGACGTTGGATGACGATCACGCGCGGCTGGTACGTGTCGGCGAGCCACTCGGCCGCGAATGGCGCGTAGATCGATTTCACCACCACGTGCGCGGGCCGTCCCGGCAGCGCCGACATGGCCTGCGCTGTGCGGCGCAGCAGCGGGTCGCGCACGGGGCGCGGCAGTCGCAGCGCTGCACGCGCCGCGCTGCGCTTCCACCCCGCTCGATTCGGGACCCGCGCGCTGAAGGCGAGGTCCCAGAGCGCGCGGTATTGCGGCGCTGCGTCGCCGCGATCGACCTCGGGGTATGCGCCGAAACCGAGGCGGCTGCGTCCGCCCCCGGCCGGATTGGCGTCCACATTGTCCGGTTCTTTGACCAGGCGGCTGCCGTCGGTGTTCCCCAGCGTGGTGGCCAGCCAGCGAGTCCCCGAACGCGCCACCCCGAGCAGCAGGATGCGATCGGCGCGGCCGGCGGTCGCGGCCGTGCTCATGGACATCGACCGAGCATACCAACGCGGCGATCGGTGCTAGTGCACCAGGGCCGCATGCGGCCGGCTGCCCGTCAGTGAACGCCGGCGGCGCTGATCGCGTCGCGCGCGCCCGGCGCCGAGCTGTGGACGAGCTGCCCATAGGTGCTGTTGGAGATGGTCCCCTGCGCCTGCGCCCGCGCGTTGACGACGATGGTGTTGGCGCCCAGGTGGCAATCCTCCAGCACGAGATTGAGCACGTCGCCGATGGCGAGGTGATAACCGCTGCCGGTCATGGTCAGGCCGCGGATGGTCACGTCACTTGCGACCTTGCCCACGCCGCCGGGCCCGATGATTCCCACCTTGCCGCCCTCACCGCTGCTGGTGAAGTTGACGATGGTGATGTGGTCGGCGGGCGGGGTCAGCCAGAAACCGTTGCGCGCGCCGCACTGCTGGCTGCCCGGTGCATACGTGTAGTTCGTCACTGTGGTGTTCGCGTCGCCGTAGAGCGCCAGCCGTGACCCGGTATGCGTCACGTCGGTGATGGTGCTGTCCTTCTGAAAGCTCCAGGAGAAGCCGTCGTCACAGACCAGCTCGTTGAGCTGCAGGTCGGTGACCGAGTTGCCCTCGTTGTAGAGAGGTGCAAGCAGGCGAGCACCTTTGGGTCCGGCGTAGTAGAGCGCGAAATGACGGCTTCCGCCCAGCACGCGCATGTGCGCGAGGCTGGTGTGGTTGGCCTGGACGAAGATGTCGGCGCCGGCGTCGTGTGTCTGCGTGTCCAGGGTCAGGTCCTCGACCGTCGTGCCGTCGACGTGTACGCCGAGCAGGCCCTTGCCACTCGAAGCCTGGATGAGCGAGGTCTCATCACGCCCTGCTCCCTGCAGCGTCACCGGCACGGTGCCGTCGATGACCACCGAGGCTGGGCTGGACGTCTTCCTCGCGCTGAACGCGAACGTGCCCGGTGGCACGTAGACAGTCCCGCCGCCGGCGGCTTGCGCGGCCGCGATGGCTTCAGCGAAAGCGGCGGTGTTGTCGCTGCTGCCGTCGCCGCGTGCACCGTAATGCGTGACGTCGAACGCGGCGCCGCGGAGTGGCGTCGTCTTGGTGCCCACCTGGTTGGATCCGCATCCGGCGACGCACGCGCTGATGCCGATGAGTGCGAGGATGGCGGCTGGCCGAGCGCGGTTCACGTTAGCTGAGCCTGCCGCCGCCCGCGTGCTGCAGCCATGAGACGCGGCTGAGAAACGCCGGGAGCTCCGCGCCGGTAGCATCCATGGGCATGCGCATCCTGCTCGCCGGCACGCATCGGTGCGGCTCCACATGGGTGGCCAACGTGCTGGGCCGCTCGCCCGACGTGCTCAACGTGTTCGAGCCGGACAGCCCCAAGACGGACATCCTCGGCACGGTCACCACCAACCGGCTCGGCGAATATCCAGCCCTCGACCCCGAGCAGCGCTCCTTCTGGTACTCGATGGTGTGGGACCTCGCGTTCAGGGGAGGCTGGCCGTGGAGCCGCTCGCCGTCCGCGCGGCGGATGGGGCGGGGACTGGTGCGGGTGCCCCCGGCGGTCCGCGACTACGGCGTCGCCGCGCTGGCGCGCGGCATCGCAACGATTCGCTCCCGGCCCGCGCACGTGGTCATCAAGTCGGTCAATTCGGCGTTCACGCTGGAGTGGATCGCGCGGCGCTACCAGCCGCGCATCGTGATCCTGCGGCGCAACCCGCTGAACGTCGTCTCCAGCTGGCTGGTGCTGAACATCGAAGGCGAACCCGACCTGCCCGCGCGCCGGCTGGTGCGCGAGCGCTGGCTCGAGCCGCTGGGCGTGCCGCCCCGTCCGGCGCACTCCAAGGTCGCGTCCACCGCGTGGGATGTCGGTGTGCTCATGTGCGCGCTGCGAGCCTCGGCGGAACGGCATCCGGACTGGATGGTCGTGTCGCACGACGAGCTGAGCGCATCGCCTGAAGAGCTGTTCCCCTCGCTGTTCAACGAGCTCGGCCTGCCCTGGACGGATGAGGCGCGGGCGTACCTGCGCGCGTCGGACGAGCCCGGCTTCGTGGTGCGGGGGGTCAGCCGTCCGGGCCGGCATCCCAACGAACAGACCGCGACCGACGATGGCCGGAGCCGTCGCCTGCAGCAGTCCAGCCAGTACAAACGCAGGCTGTCGGCGGAGCAGGTGGCGGAAGCCACTGCGGTGCTCGCGGCGATGCCGTTGGGTAGCTGGGGAGTGCCCCACACCGAGCCGTGATCGCGGCCACGCCCACGCGCTCATCGGTCGGGTGCGACCGCAGCGGGCCCGCGAACCCAGCCGGCAGATGGAAACCGCCGGAGCACGGCCTCGATCCGGACGATCTCGTCGTCGCTGAAACGCTGCCGCCAGCGCTCGGGCAGGTCACTGAAGCGGCGAAATTGGCTGAATCCCTCGCCAGGGCGATTGGAATCGCGCACGAATCCATCGGCCGCCTCGGTCCACTCCAGGCCCAGCTGTTCGCAGACACTGCGAATGCGCACCGGCGGATCGACGCACAGATCCTCGTGCGTGACCACGAGCCACTCCGGGTGACGGGCGACCTGCTGGCTGAGCACGAATGCCAGCAGACCCACCCACTCGGCAACGATCTCCAGTTGCGATGCGTCGCGCGGCAGCGGCGCGATGCCAAGCGGGTCGAGAAACCGCTCGCGGATCAGCGGTCTGTCGAGCAGATCGAATCCGTGTATCCCCACGTCGACCCAGGAAGCGATGACGTTGAGCGGGTGCCGCTGCAGGACGACGACGCGCGGTCCGTAGTTGTCGAGCAGCCAGTCGATCGCAAAGATCCCATACGTCGACTTGACGACGACGTGCGGTGCGCGGCCGGGGAGAGCAGCCAGCGTGCGGGCGGTGCGCCGGAACAGCGGTTCCCTGAGCGCGCGCGGGAGCCGGCGCATGACCATCCCGGCCGCTCGCCTGGCGCCACGCCGGTTCGGAACGCGCCCGCTGAACGACACATCCCAAAGGGCGCGGAACTGCGGGGAGTCAGTGCCTCGATCGATGATCGGGTAGGGGCCGAAGCCCATGCGCCCCACAGCGCGCCCCTGTGGATCGGCGTCCACGTTGTCCGGTTCCCTGACCACCCGGGTGCTGCGCGCATACCCCATCGCAGACGCCAGCCACGTCGTGCCCGAGCGGGCGACGCCGAGCAGCACGATGCGACCGGTCTGCGTCACCGCCATTCAGTCCACCTTCGCTGCCGCAATGTCACCCTTGATGCGCGCGCGCGAGTCGGGAGCATCGTTGGGCAGTGACTTGATCGCCTGTTTGAAGTCGGCGAGCGCGGCCGCGGTGCCGTGCAGCTGCACGTCGATCCAGCCGCGCGCCTCGTAGAGCCGTGCGAGTCCGAACCCGTCGACTCCCTCGGGTTGCGCGTATGCGCCGACGTTGGCGACGTACGCGCCGATGGCTGCGTCGATGTCGGCAAGCGCAAGGGTCGGGCTGCCCAGCGCGAGATGAGCGGCGGCCATGTTGTCGTATGCACCGGCGCCACCGCCGCTGAGCTGAGCTGCGTTGGAGCAGTCCGCCACCGCCTTGGCGTAGTGGTGGCGCAGCACGTCAGCGTTGCACAGGCGTGCCAGCACATCGGCCAGCTGCGACTGGTTGGCCGCCAGCTGCTGCGCGCTGGCGAACTCGCGATCGGCGAGATCGTCGTCGTCTGTCGCGATGGCGAGGTCGGCACCCGCCAGATGCGGTGCAAACGACTCGGGTTGGTCGCGCAACGCGCGCTGATACACGCCGCGCGCGGCGTCGTAGGCATGCACGATCACCAGCCCGTCCACCGCCGCCAACTGCTGCCGCGCGGACGCGGAGGGGATGAGCGTCGCGTGCTGGTAGTCGGCGATCGCCGCCGCCACGTCTCCCGACGCGCGGTCCGCTACGGCGCGCCGCAGGTAGAGGTCGCTGTTGTTTGCGGACAGCACCAGCGCCTGGCTGTAATCGTGGATTGCGGCAGCCCCGCTCTTGCCACCGTTGAGGTAGCAGTCCGCGCGTCCTTGATACGCCATCACCAGGTCGGGAAAGTCCTGCAACGCCTGCGTGTAGTCGGCGATGCAGAGGTCGGGCTGACGGGCGGCGCGGCGCAACCGCGCGTCGTCGAGCGACGAGCCCTCGATGCTCGGTGCAACCGCGCCCGCCTGCTGGGCTTCGCTCAGCAGGCCGTGGACGTCGTCCAACGACCTGCCACAGCCGGCCACCGTCAACGCCGCCAGCGCCAGCACCGCGGCGGCGACGCGCACGCCGGCGCTGCGCTGCGCGACCTGCTGCTGCTCGTCGCGCAGCTTGCCGGCGCCGAGCACATGCGACGCGACGCGCACCACCAGCGAGACGAGCAGGACGCCCAATGCCAGGGCGCCGAAACCGACGTCGAGGTTGTACGGATCGGACGCGTATGCCCCGGTGGCCGCCAGCTTGGACGGAACGCCGAACCATTCCAGGGTCACCGCGACCGACGCAACTCCGAGCAGGGTGATGCCCGCGATTGCCAGCCAGGAGGCCGCACGGGACGGCGCCAGGGGTGGAGCGGTGTGATCAGCACCGTGCATGGCGCCGCTGCGACGCTCTCTGCGCAGCACCACCAATGAGGCAACCACCACCAGCGCGGCCAGGGCCTGGCCGACGTGCTCCCAGGGCAGCGTGGAATAGCTGAACTGGAGGGTCGGGCCGGCCGCGCGCCTCGCGTCGAGGTGGTACAGGTTGAAGAGCCCGTCGCCCAGGGCGGTGGGCCTGGCCCCCTCGAGGCGCCAGCCGGGGTCGTAGTAACGGCGCAGCTCCACCCAGGGGCGCAGTCCTCGGCCCGTCGGCGCGGAGATCTGCTCGTCGCTGACGTCGACCGAGGAGGGCCGCTGCGACCCGGCGCCGGTGCCGAGCAGCTGAGCGGTGAGCGGCGACCAGGCGACGCACGGGCCGGGCGCGGGGCCGCCGGCGACAGGGTCGATGAGCGTCTTGCCCGCCGGCAGGGAGAGCGGGCCGTACGCCGACCATCCCGCGAGCCGGAAGGCGCTGCCGAGCAGCGGGAGGCTGCGCCCAGCGCCCGCGACGCTGACGTTCAGCTGCGGCGCCGTGCTCTGCGCCAGCACCGCGGCACTCGCCGGGGTGACTCCGACGCAGCCGCCGTCGACCCGCGGGATCACCCGCACGCTGTCGGGCAGCGTGGCCGGGGCCACCGGGTACTGGCGGCTGTTGAAGCTCTGGCGGTACGCGGCGGGCACGTCGAGCGCCTGCAGCGCAGGCAGCACGGACGCCGTGGCCCACGGTCCGGAGTCGACCAGGGCCACCGCCTGCGCCGTCGATACCACCGGCTCGGCGGCCACGCGCCAGGCGAGCAACGCGGTCGAGCCGCTGCCCAGCACGGTCGGCTGGCCGAGGACGGACGAGACCTGGCGGCGCAGCCATGAGCGGGTCACGCCGCGCGGCAGCGTGCCCACGTCCGCTCCCCCCGGGACGATCACGTATCCAGTTCCGGTCAAGTGTGTCAGGTACGGAAACAGCTGCGGTTCGACGTAGCAGTACGGGATCTGGTTGTCGGTGCAGTACTGCTGGAACGGGTCGCGCTGGTTCATCTTCGGCACCGTGAAACGGCCGGTGAGGTTGACAGCGGGGTGCGCCGGCGAGGCAACCAGGAAGTGGTGGTTGTGCGCACCGTCGGAGACCACGGGCTGGCCGAACCACAGGACCGGGCCGGGGCGCGGGTCGTTGCTCAGCGCGTTGGAGAGCAGGCTGAATGATTCCGGCTCCGCCGTGGGATGCGTGGTGGACAGCAGGTCGCCACTCTGCAGCACGACGACCGTCCAGCAGCTGAGCGCGAGAACCGAGGCCAGCCCGAGGGCTGCGCCGCTGCGCACCATCAGCCGTGGGAGGCTGCGTCGCGACGCAGCCCACTCGACCGCGGAGCGCAGTGCCGTCGGGATGAGGATGGCGTACGCGATGCCGACCGGATACAGGAACTTCGAGCCTTCGCGGAACAGCTTCCAGCCGGGGACGTGCACGTACATCCAGTCGTAGAGCGCGCCGAGCGGCGGGTTGTCGGTCTTGGCCAGGAATGCGAAGCACAGCGCCGCGAGAGTCAGCCAGAGGACCTCACGCGTGACACGCCGAGCCAGCAACGGCGTCAAGGCCAGCAGCGGGATGATCATGTAGACCGGGTTCAGCGGGGCCTGCACGAATTGCGCGTTCAGCCCGCCCGTCCACGACGTGTCGACCCCGGCGATGCCGTGGCCGAGTGTGAGAATGGTGAAGTTCGGCGCCTGCGGTATGGGGAACCCGGGGTTGCCGCGATACGTCAGCAGCGGCACCAGCCAGTACGCCTGGCAGCCGATGAACACCGCGGCCGCCACCGCCCCGAGCCGCACCTGCTCCCGCACCAGACCCCAGTCTCGGTCGATCACCGTCGCGACGACGAAATACATCGCCATGAGCACCGCGGCCAGGTATGCGGGCCGGATGTCGAACGTGGCGGTGACGGCGACGAGCAAGCCGGCGACCACCGCCCAGCCGAGTGAGCGCCGCCGCATCGTGCGCAGAAAGGCGATCAGCGCCAGGAAACTGATCACCTCGCCCAGCGCCAGCGGCACTTCGCCGTCGGCTTCCAGCATGAAATAGGTGTTGCCGAGCAGCAGCACCGGGGCCAGCAGCGTCCACCTGGTGCGACCCATGATCTCCCGGGCCAGGAGCCAGCCCGCCGCCGGCAGCAGGACCGCGAAGGGAACGAAATAGAGAAGCTTCTCGATCACATTCCAGCCGGCGCCCAGCTGCGCCAGCGTTCCGGCAATCGCCTGAACGGGATAACGAAAGGCGCCCAGGAAGCGGTTCTCGCCGCCGAGGCCCCAGTTCGCGTCCCACACCGACGGCCAGGGAAAGTCCGCCAGGGTGCGCGGGCGGTCCGACCAGTGCCAGTCACCCGCGGCCAGGGGCAGCGGCGAGATCCACGCGTGCCGGATCGCGACGCCCGCAATGGCGAGCATCAGGACGACCGCCCAAGGACGATCGACCAGCCAGCGGGTGCGCTCATCCAGCCGGGCGCGCTGCACCCTCGCCCGCACGTCGCCGAGCCGGCGCAGCGCAGCGGACTCCAGCGCGCTCACAGGACGCTGCGTGGCGCCTGCGTCGCCACGAGCTCCTGCGCCGTCCGCGGCTCGAGCCGTTCCTCCTCGGTCAACCTCGCTGCGCGGTCGTGCCCTCGCACCAGCAGCGCGTAGCGGAGTGCGAGCGCGACCAGCAGCGCGCCGATGGCGACATCGCTCATCAACGAGACCATGAGCAGTGACTGGTGGAAGAAGAAGATCAGCAGCGGCTTCAGGATCGCACCCGGCACCAGCACCCACAGCAGCCTGAGGTCGGCGAGTATCTGCTGCGTGTTGCTCAGCATGAGGATGGCGGCCAGCATCGGCATCCCCAGGGCGTACCAGCCGATGTACGAGGAGGCGGCCTCGTACGCTCTGCCGGAGAACGAACGAAGGATCACGTGCCCGCCCGCGGAGAACACCACGAGACCCAGCAGTCCGCCGCCCAGGGCCAGCGCCACGGATGCGGTGACCGCGGAACGTGCGGTGCGCGAGCCCACGTGGCGCGACGCCACAACGGGGAAGAGCACGCTGGCCAGGCTGTTCATGGCGAAGTACAGTGCGCGGCTCGCCACGGCTGCAGAGCTGAACTGCCCGCCCGCGCGAGCGCTGAAGAAATGCTCGACGAGCAGCACATCGCTGCCCACCAGCACCGACATGGTCAGCGTCGACGCGAAGGACACGACGAGGAAGCGCCAGTGCGTGCGCCATCCCGACGTCTGTCTGCGCCCCTCACGGATCTGCGGCCATACCATGGCGAGCGCGATCACATAGATCACCGCAGCACCGACGCTCGTGCCCAGCATCACGCCGGCGATGCCGAAGGGGTAGACGAAGATGGCCACGAAGGCGATGCGACTCAGCGCGATGCCCAGGCTCAGAACGCTCCATGGAACCCAGCGCTGCTCGCCCTGCAGCGAGGCGAGCAGCGGCGACGTGGCAAGCAGGAAGGGCGTGCCGAGAGCCCCTAGCACGACGAACGATGCATCGACGTGAAGGTATTGGGCGATCGCAGGCGCGGCGACGATGCACGCTGCGCCGATCAGCGTTCCCGCGCCCAGCAGACGTGCGTTGGTGACGCGCAGCAGCGCCCCGCTCTCCCGGCGCTCTGGCGCATCCGCCGCGCGCTCGCGGCTCGTCGTCCAGGCCACCATGCGGCTGAACGCGGCCGCCGGCCCGGTGATGATGATGTAGAAGCTGAAGACGGCGAACGCCTGCCCGTACAGCGCCGGTCTGAAGTGATGGCTGATGAACGCCTGCAGCAGCAGCCCGAACACTCCGGCAGACCACGTGCCTGCCGCGGCGATCGCGTTGTGGGTGACGAAGCGCCGCCTGTCGCGGCTCGTGCCGGCGAGCCGCGGCATCACACGCGCGCTCTGCCGCCCTCGGCGGCGCCCGCCGGCTCCCCGACCCAGCCACGTCGCGGGAAGCGGTCGAGCACCTGCTGGATCTCGTCGACCTCCGCGTCGCTCAGGCGCTGTCGCCAGCGATCCGGCTGCTCAGCGGTGACGCGGACGGGGCGCAGGCCCTCGCCCGGCCGGTTGTTCGCGTCGAGGAAGCTCTCCACTGCGGGCCCCCAGTCCAGCCCGAGGCGCTCGAAGATGCCGCGAAACGCGGCCTCAGGCTGGACGCAGAGGTCCTCGTGCGTGACCAGGTGCCAGCGCGGATGGCGTGCCAGGGCGTCGCCGATGACATGCGTGAGCAAGCCCACATGCCAGGCGATCCTGGTCAGCTCCGATGCGTCGGCCGGTGGCGGTCTGATGCCGAGCGGTTCGAGGTAGGCCTCGCGTATCGCCGGGCGCGCGGCGAGGTCGAACATCGCGATGTGCAGCTGGCGCCAGCTCGAAACGACGTTGAGCGGGTGGCGCTGGATGGCCACCACTTCGGGGTTGTACCGGCCGGCGAGCCAGTCGAGGCTGAATGCCGAGTGGATCGTCTTCACGACGGTGTACCGCGACTTGCGCGGCATCCGCATGGAGACGGCTGCCGCTCGTCTGGTCAACGGCTGGCGTAGCCAGCGAGGTACTCGCAGCGCGGCGCGCGCGGCGGGTCGCAGACGCGAGCCGTCGCCACCGACGCTGAATGGAAACGTCCCCGCGAACACCATGTCCCACACCGGTGTGAACGGGTTGTCGTCCTCTCCCGGCCGGATGACCGGGTAGGCGCCGAACCCGTCAGCGCGCAGAGTCGGTGACCCGTCGCGCTTGGCGCCGATGAAGTCGGGCTCGTGATAGTAGCGCACATTGCGCGCGCGGCTCAGCGCCATGCCGAGCCACGATGTACCCGAACGGGCCACGCCGACCACCAGCGCGCGATTGTTCTCGTTGTTCACGTGTGCGCTCACTGGCATTGATCGTTGCACGATCCGGTGTGTGGCTCGGCCCCCGCCGGCCGGATCCGGTCAGCCGCCGGAGTCCAGGCGGCGCCGCCCCCCAACTGTGATGGAGATTGCGCCCAGCACCAGCAGCGTGATGCCGAGCAATCCCTGCGCGAAGGAGCCGCTGGCACCCGTGGTGGGCACTCCTGTGCTGATGCCTTGGACGCCGTTCTGCGGCGTCGGACTGGAGGTCAGCCCACCGGTCCCCGAACACGGCGTGCCGGCTC
>VBJV01000177.1 GCA_005879785.1 Chloroflexota bacterium | reverse complement strand
GACGTAGGCGGCGCAACGACCCTCTGATCGTCGCGCGCATCTGCGCTCGGCGGCTCCGGCGGAGGATCGCCATGAGGGGCTGGATCGGGATCGAATTTCGGGCCGTTCGCGCTGCGTTGATCTTCATGATCGCCGTTGTTGCGGCCGAGCTTGTGGTTGTACAGCCGACCCACACGGCACCGGTTGCATCGCAGGCGTGTCCGGTCCTCAAGTGCCACGGCAAGAACGCGCCGGGCAGTTCGCCGGATCCGACGGCTACGCCGGCTCCGACACCGACGCCGACACCAACACCGACGCCGACACCAACACCGACGCCGACCCCGACACCAACACCGGCTCCCACTCCGACGCCGACATCCGCGCCCACGCCGACGCCGACGCCGGCGCCGTCGGTCAAGCAGGCGGCGTTCGGTGTCAACCTGCCGCTGTTCGACCAGTGGGACCCGCTCTCGACCAGCGTGGCCACCAGGGCCATCCTCCAGGGGTGGCACACGCCGACGATTCGCATGCCGTTCCGCACGAACCTGAGCGACAGCGTTGAGCTCACCGCCCTGCAGGCGATCAAGGCCGTCGGCGCGGTGCCGCTGGTGATCATCCACGGCCCCGCCGATCCCAACGTGGCCACCGATGATCCGCACCTGCTCAACCTGGTCGCGCAGGTGTTTCCCTCGTCGCTCGTCTACGTCGAGTTCGGCAACGAAGAGGACTGCAACTGCAACGGCCAGGGAGCCATTCCCGTGGCCACGTACACCGGCTCGTGGAACAGCATCGTGCCCGGGTTGAAGAGCGCGCATCCGACCTACAAGTTCGTCGGTCCCGTGGCGGCATGGAGCGACCTCTCATACATCGGGTACTTCGTCGGACACGCCAACCCGGCGCCCGACGTGGTGAGCTGGCACAGCTACTCCTGCTCGTCGAGCGAGAGCACCAGCGCGTGCATGGACGTTGCACAGTGGCAGCGGGAGGCCAATGCCACGCACAACACCGAGCTGAGCAACGCCGGACGCACGTGGCCGTACATGATCACGGAGTGGAACTTCAGCATCCCCTGCTGCGATCCGCGCTACCAGGACGCCACGCTGATGCAGCAGTTCATCAATGCAGCCACCGCCGAGCTGTCCTCGCTGGCCGGTGGCAGTGACGGTCTTGTCTACGCGTACGAGTACGCCGTCACCGGCAGCTACCCGTTGATCAACGGCTCCAACGGTCTGACCGCCGAGGGCCAGGCCTGGCAGCACGCGCTGGCCGGCACAAGCTGATCCGTGGCTAGCGCGCGCCCGCCGGGGCAGCGGCAGCGGGCGCCGGTTGCGTCCGCTGCTTGTACCAATCGGCGGCGAGGCGGATGCCGTCGCGCAGGCTCACCTGCGGCGCGTAGCCGAGCTCGCGCCGCGCCCTGTCGATCGAGTGCCGGTTGTCGGTGCCGAACAGCTTCACACCCAGGCGCGTGACCACCGGCTGACGCGTCGAGCGAGTGACGCCGGCGACACGCTCCGCGGCGTATCCGGCCGCGTAGAGCGCCAGGTATGGAACGTGCACGCGCGGCGGGTTCACGCCCAGCTCCTCGGCGATGCCCTGCAGGAACTGCTCCTGGGTGAGCGGCTGGTCGTTGGTGATGTTGTACGCGCGGCCGGCGGCCTGATCACGGTCGAGCGCCAGCAGCAGCCCCTGCACCACGTCGGTGACATAGACGAACGGCAGCGCATTCCGGCCGGAGCCCACGACAACGCCCTTGCCGGTGCGCACGCGATCGGCCATGCGCCCGAAATGCAGTTGGTCGCCTGGACCGAAGAAGGTCCCGGGCCGCACGATCACGGCCGGCAGGTGTTCCTCGGCGATCATCCGCTGCACCACGCGGTCGCCCCCGGTCTTGGTCAGCGCGTACGGCTCCTGGAACGGGCGCATCGGGAAGTCCTCGCTGGCCGGGCGGCCGAGGTTCATGCCGTACACCGTCCATGAGCTCACGTGGACGAAGCGACGAACTCCGGCGGCCAGCGCCGCCCGGCAGGCATGCTCGGTGCCCGTGACATTGACGGCGTGATACTCGCCCAGGGGGAGCCAGAGGCCCATCATGCCGGCCAGGTGGAGCACGCCCTGCGCCCCGAGCATCGGTGCGGCCAGCGTCTCACGCTCGCGCACGTCGCCGCGGTACACGGCGACGCCCCGCTCCTCGAGCCACGATGTGTTCTCGGCGGGAAGCGCGAGGACGCGCACCGTGTCGCCGCGTTCCAGCAGCGCGGTCACCAGATGCCGTCCCAGCAGCCCGTTGCCGCCGGTGATGAGCACCTCCATGCTCAGCGACCCTCCCTGACCGGCGACCAGTGCCGCCAGCGATAGGCGACATCAGCGACGCCGGGAAGTGCCTGCTCCAGCCACGCGATCGCGTAGTGCTTCGGCGGGACCACCACCTCGCGGCGCGGGTGGCGTATGAGCTCGGCGATCGTGGTTGCCACCAGCTCCGGCTCGGGCAACCGCGCCTGCACGTGGCTGGTCATCGCCGTGCGAATGTTGCCCGGGGACACCAGCGACACGGACACGCCGCTGCCCGCGACCTGGCGGCGCAGCGCGAGCGAGAAGCCGCGCAGCCCGTATTTGGTGGCTGAGTAGACCGGCTCCATGGCGACCCGGCCGGACAGTGAACCCACCGAGACGATGGCGCCGTGACCTCGGGCGAGCATGCCGGGCAGGACCGCCCGCACCAGCAGCATCGCGCCGGCGAGGTTGACTCCGAGCACGCGGACCAGCTCATCGGCCGGCGTGGTCGCGAACGGGCGCGACCAGTTGACGCCCGCGTTGTTAACGAGCACGTCGACCTTGCCGTGCGCGTCGACCGCCGCGTCAACCAGGCGCGTGACCTGCTCTGGGTCGGAGACGTCGGTGGGGATGGCGATGGCCTGCCCGCCCGCGGCCCAGATCGCGCGCACCTGGGCTTCCAGCTCGTCCGCCCGCCGCGCCGCGGCGATGACGCGCGCGCCGCGCCGCGCCAGCTCGCGCGCGGTGGCCGCGCCGATGCCCGAGCTGGCGCCGGTGACGATGGCTACCTCCCCGGCGAGGTCGCGGCGCAGCGGCGTCGCGCTCATCGCGGCGACCGCCGATCACCCGGCTCGGTGTCGCGTTTTTCGGGACCGACAACCGGTACGCGATCGGGAAGGCCCGGCGTGAGCTGGGTTTCGTGCCCCGCGTACCGCTGCGCGAAGGTGTTCGGCGGGCGGCGACGTGGTACCGGCAGCGGGATATCCGGGTCGGCGCCGCCGTCCCGGCAGGCGGCGCGTTCCGCCGCGTAGCCGGCGGCGTACAGAAGACGGTAGGGCACATGCAGCCGCGGCGGCTTGACCCCGATGCCGTCGGCGATCGCTTCCAGCAACTGCTGCTGCGTGAGCCGCTTGTCGTTGGTGATGTTGTATGCGTTACCGATCGCGCGTGGATGGTCGATGGCGAGCATCAGTCCCTGCACGGCGTCGCTCACGTAGACGAACGGCATCCTGTTGTGGCCGCGGCCGACGATGATGCTCCTGGCGGAGCGCAGACGATCGGCCATGTGTCCGAAGTGCAGATGGTCGCCGGGACCGAAGATCTGATCCGGGCGGATGATCACGGCGGGCAGCCGATCCTCGGTGATCATGCGGCGCACCAGCGCATCACCCTCGGCCTTGGTCACCGGGTAGGGGTCGGCGAAGGGCCGCAGCGGGAAGCTCTCGTCGACCTCTCGAGGCGCGCCCATCCCGTAGATGCTCGACGAGCTCATGTGGACGAGACGCTGGACGCCTGCCGCCAGCGATGCACGGCACACGTTCTCGGTACCGGTGACGTTGACCGCCCGGTAGTCGGCGATTGGCCGCCATACGTCCATCATCGCGGCGAGGTTGACCACCACCTGCGCGCCCCGCATCGGGGCGATCAGCGTGTCCGGCTCGCGAATGTCGCCGCGGTGCACCGCAACCGCGCGCTCCTCGAGCCAGCCAGTCTGCTCGCCGGCAAGCGCGAGAACGCGCACGGTGTCGCCGCGCCCGAGCAGTGGCGCGCGGGAAGCGCGAGCGGTACCAGTCGACGCTTGACTCCACACCCTCGGCGAGGCCGACCTGGGGTCCGAAACCAAGCTCACGCCTCGCCCTGTCGATGACGAAGCGGTTCTCTCCGCCGAGCAGCTGGACGCCGTAGCGCATGACCGGTGGGGGCTTGCGACTCCGGGCCAGCTTCGCGGCGCTCTCGGCCGCCGCACCCACGGCCAGCAGCAACCGGTAGGGGAGATGCCGTGCGGGTGGCGTCACGTCCAGCCGCGCGGCGATGGCCTCGAGGAATTGTCGTTGCGTCACCGGCTCGTCGTTGACCAGCAGGTATGCCCGGCCCACGGCACCCTCCGCGGCGGCGGCCAGCAGGACTCCGCGCGCGGCGTCGCGCACATGGATCAGCGGGATGTGGTTGTTGCCGGAGCCGACCACAACCATCCGGCCCTGCTCGATCATGGCGGCGAACCGTCCGAAGCTGGCGGCGTCGCGCGGTCCATAGATCCATCCGGGGCGGACGATCGTCACGGGCGCCTCTCGCGTGTGGATCATCGCCTCGAGCAGGCGCTCGCCGGCAACCTTGGAGCGGCTGTACGGGTTGGGCTCCGCGCGCAGCGGTGCCGTCTCGTCCGCAACGCCGCGTACATCGTTGCCGTGCACGGTTATCGAGCTGACGTGCACGAATCGCTGGACACGGGCGCCGAGCGCTGCGTCGACGAGACTCTCCAGACCGCGGACGTTGGTGCGCTCGTACTCGACGTCGGGGCCCCAGGGTCCGGTGCGCGCGGCGCAGTTCAACACGGTGTCCACACCGTGCACGGCCGCGGCCAGTGCCTTCCGGTCCGCCAGGTCGCCCCAGGCGATGTCGACGGTGCCGGGCAACCCGGCCACGCTGTCTCCGGGGCGGACCAGCGCGCGCGGGCGCTCGCCGCGCTCGAGCAGCATGTCGACCAGGTGGCTGCCGAGCAGGCCTGTGGCCCCGGTGACGAGCACCGTCATGGGCGGCCGGTAGCCTCGGTTTCCGCCCTGGCCCACCCTCGCCACGTCACGACGGCCTGCGCATGATCAGCCGGGCGATCTGGCGGACCTTGTGCTCGACGCGGCCGCCGCGGGGAGCACGATCGTCCATCGCGTTCTGATGTGTCTTGACCAGGAAGGAAGGCGTGCGCGCGCTGGCCGGCAGACCCTGCCGCTCGCGGATCCTGGCCAGGTCGTCATAGTGCCGTTTGGCCCAGTAGAGGTTCATGCGGCAGGAGACGCAGTTCCACTCGTTGTCGGGCGTTTCGGCGCCGCACTGCGGGCACTGCACCGTCCTACCCTCCCGCGGCGGCCGCCACGGGGGCGGCAGGCGTCGCGACTCGCTCGTAGATCTCGGTGGTGCCGAGCTGCGCGCGCTTGACGAAGAACGTGCTCCAATCGCTACGGCCGTGCAGTGTGGTCCAGATGCGGCTCTCGGCGCCGTTGCTGAGGTCTGAATTCATTACCACCCAGGTCACCGACTTCTCGGGGTGCTTGAGGGCCGCGTTGTACTGCAGCGTGTTGGCGTCGGTGATGAAGTTGAGGTCGGCGAACTTGTGCTTGGTCATCAGCGAGAACATCATCTCCGAGTTGTTCAGGTACGTGATCAGCACGCTGCCGCCGTGGTAGTGCGCGGTGAGCCACTGAGCCTCGCGGTCACCCGCGGCCTCGACTCCCGAGCCGACGCCGTACAGCGCCTCGCGGACGACATACGGGGTGTTGACAGACCCCAGGACCATGGCGAGGACGGCGAGCATGAGACCACCGGCGACCGCGATGCGCCGCAGGAACGCGGGCGCTGCGCTGACCAGGAAGGCGGTGAGCAGCGCCACCGCCGGGATCATCAGCAGCCCGAAACGGATGTTGTAGTAGTAGGTGTCGCCGAGCTCCGGGAGGTTCTCGGTGTTGACCCCGCGGTACAGGATCAACCAGTACAACGCGAAGG
>VBJV01000060.1:34269-37413 GCA_005879785.1 Chloroflexota bacterium | reverse complement strand
GTGCCGTCGTCCCAGGCAGGCAGTCTCCACACCCAGTCCGGGTAACCGGGCAGAAACGCTTCAGGGAACACGATCAACCGGGCGCCCAGGCCCGCGGCCTCGGCCACCAGCTCGCAGGTGCGCTCCACCGTGGCGTCGAGGTCGAGGAAGACCGGGGCGGCCTGAACCGCCGCCACCGTCACACTTCTCTCGCCACTCATCGACTGACGGCCATCATAGGGTTCGGCGCTACCATTTCGCGGATTCACGGCCCCGCCGCGTGTCGCACAGGAGGCAACGCAGATGACAACTCTCTCAGCCCGACACCCTTTCTATCAGCGCTGGACAGCCGGCACATTGCGTATCGACGAGCTGCGCGAGTATGCGGCGCAGTACCGCAGCATCGAGCGGTCTCAGCCACGCTGGCTGGCGGGGATCGCGGCCGCTCTCGAGCCCGGCAGCGCTCGTGACAGCGTGCAGCGCGTCCTCGACGACGAGGTCGGTGACGACTCCAGCCATGCAGACCTCTTCGATCGCTTCGCGAGCAGCATCGGCGCGCCCGAATCGGTGCCACCCTCGGTTGCAACGTCGGCGCTGCTGCGCACCGTGGATGCGCTGGTGGACGAGTCGCCTGTCGCCGGGCTTGGCGGGTTGCTTGCGTACGAACTGCAGTCATCGGCGGTGAGCAAAGAGAAGGCGCTCGGTTTGCGCCGTCACTTCAAGCTCGACGGCGATGCAACGGCGTTCTGGGACACGCACGCGGAGCTCGACCGGCGTCATTGCGCGTGGCTGCAGGACGCGGTCGCCGCCAGCGGCATGAGCGAAGAGCGCGCCGTCACAGCCGCCGGTGCTGCGGCGAGCGCGTGGTGGGCGTTCCTCGACGAGCGGGAGGCCGCGTCAGCCTGACAGGACCTGAGCCAGTGCCCTTGCGGGGTGACCGCAGACGCGCTGAACGTCGTCACTGACCGCGGCAAGCTCGCCGCTGGCGACGGCCAGGTAGGTGCTCACCCAGGCGTCGACCTGCCATTGGGGCGCGCCGTACCGGGCGCGCGACGTGTACGCCTCTTCCACCGTTTCGTTGTGGTAGCTGATCGTGCGGCCGGTCGATTGGCTGAGCATCGCGGCCACCTCGTGCAGGGAAAGCGCTTCCGGGCCGGTCAACTCGTAGGTGGCGCCGTCGTGGTCGCGCGGCTGCAGGAGCACGGCTGCGGCCACATCGGCGACGTCATCCTGCGCGACCGCGGCGACGCGACCATTACCGGCCGGACCGCGGATGACCGCGTCCTCGCCGACCATCAAGGGCATGAAGTCGGCGTAGATGTTGTCCCGGAGAAAGGTGAACCTTAGTCCCGCTCTGCGGATGTGCTCCTCTGTCGCCCAGTGGTCGCGCGCCAGGGTGAATGTGGCGTCCGGCGCCGCGCGTGCGAACGAGAGGTACACGATCGCAACGACTCCGGCGGCAGCCGCGACGTCGACGAACGTGGTGTGCACCGAGACGCGATCGGCCGTCTCCGCTGCCGACACCATGAACACCGTTTCGATCCCGGCGAGCGCGGCCGCGAGGGCACCGGTGTCCGAAAACGACGCCTGCACCGGTTCGGCGCCGTCGAGCCGCGGCGCGCGAGACAGGTCACGCACGACCAGGCGTTGGGGCACACCCGCGGCAGCGAGGCGTCGCGCGATCCGTCCACCCACGTGGCCGGTGGCGCCGGTCACGGCAACGGGCCTCTGCCGCGCGCTCATCCGTACGCAACCAGCGACGTGTGCAGACCGATCGCCGACAGCGCCATCGCCGCAGCGGCGCACAACCCCGCCAGCGTCAGGGTGAGGCGAGGTCGCCGCACCACGCCGGAAGCCAGCACCGCGCCGGCGGCGAGCGCGGGGGCGGCAGCGGCCGTGAGCAGGTACCTTCCTTGCGGCTGGATGATCACGGTCGCGCTGTTCACAAACGAGGACGCCACGGCGAGAACGGCTGCTGCACACAGCGCGACCACGGCGGAACGCTGCCAGGTTTGCAGCGCCGGCCACGCTCGCACCGCCCGATACGCGGCGTACAGCATCACCGCGAACAGCGTCGCGATCAGCACCTCCTCGACGACCACGCCGGCGCGGGGGAGCGTGATCAGACCTCCCTGGAAGCGCTCCGGGCGGAACCAGCTGCGTGCCGTCTGGGACACAAAGCCGCGGGCTTGATTCAGCTGAAGCTTGTCACCGTGCACGAGCGGTGGCAGCACGCTGTGAAAGGTGACCAGGTTGCGCGCGTACCACCAGCCGGCGATCAGCAGCGGCAGACCGGCAAGCGGCACCGCATGCCGCCACCTGAGCTTCGTGCGCCAATGCCAGACAATCGCGACCAGCAGCGCCGCCAGCGGTGCCCAGTCCGTTTGCTTGGTGATCAAGGCAGCCCCGGTGACGACGCCAGCCGCAGCCAGCAGGCGACCGCTCGGCGCCGGCGCCTTCACCACCAGCACGCAGACGAGCAGCACCCACGCACCGACGGCGATGGCCAGGCTGTCGTCGCTGATCGACCCGGCCACGAACTGCGAGCCGGGCAGCAGGGCGAGGAAGCCGGCGGCGCCGA
The DNA here is from genome assembly GCA_005879785.1 of Chloroflexota bacterium. GTDB lineage: Bacteria > Chloroflexota > Dormibacteria > Aeolococcales > Aeolococcaceae > CF-165. Next base: position 34,853 of record VBJV01000060.1, on the reverse strand, counting down.
CGGCGAGGACCGGCCGCCGCGGGGCGACGTTGCGCGCGATGAGCGCCCCGGCGATCACTCCGGCGGCGCCGGCGGCGGCCGAGATCAGCCGGAGCGACCGCTCCGGCGCGCCGGCCCGTAGCAACGCAGCGCCCAGCAGGTAGACGAGGGGCGGCTGCTGGTGCTCGCGCACCCCCGCCGGCGGAAACGCCGCGTGGTGAGCGATCAGCCGTACGTAGTTGAGATGCGACAGCTCATCGGGAGAGTTGCCCAGCGGGATGAGCAGGGCGTACGCGACCGCGAACCCGACGAAGACGGCCACGAGGGCGACGACCGCGCCCCGCCACCACCCGGCCGGTGCGCTCAGCGCCGGGGCCGCCAGGCCCCCGCGACTGCGCCGGAAGCGAGCGGCGCGGCGGTCGCGCCGCCGTCGGTTCGCGATTCCAGAGCCGCCGCTCCGATCGCCTCCACCGCCGGCTCAGCAGTCCGCCGCCACGGGAGCAGGGTGAGCAGGCTCACCAGCCCGGCGAGCGGCAGCGAAACCGCCAGGTCGAGCACCTGGAGCGTGATGCCGCTGGCGACGGCGGTGCCGACCGGGACACCCT
>VBJV01000060.1:20176-34212 GCA_005879785.1 Chloroflexota bacterium | reverse complement strand
AGAAGGTGAGGCTGACGCCAACCATGCCCAGCAGCGCCGCGTACTGAAACGCGGTGGCGACCCTGCAGACGGCGGTGCACAGCGCGATACTCGCCCATCGCTGCGCCCCGGTCAGCTCCGCGAGGCCGGCGTCGATTCGATCGGCCATCGGCGCCACCCGCGGCACTCGAGAGGCCCAGCCCAGCAGCAGGCGTCGGGGCTTTTCGTTCAACAGCACCGCCAGGGCGGCGATTCCGCCGGCGCCCACCACGACGGCGGTCACCACGACAGCGAGCGACCCGCCGCGAGCCGTGATCCCGGCGGTGACCACCGCCACCACAACAAGGCTGACGATGTCGACGATCCTGGCGATAACCGCAACGGCGGAGCCGCGCGCCACGCTCACCCCGAGGTTCCGCCGTGCATAGGCGACGAAGGCGACGTCCGCGGAGGGGCCCGGCAAGAGCAGGCCGGCGCCCCAGGAGAGCGCCGTGCCACCCAGCAACTGTGCAGCTGTCCCAGCACGCCTGGGAAACAGCAGCGAGAATCTCCACGCGCGGCCGAGCAGGAACACCAGGGCGCTGACCGCCGCCACGGTGACCGACAGCAGTGTGGCGTGGATTCCACGCCACTGGGTGGGCCGGCCAAGCAGACGCCACACCAGTATCAAAACCGCCACACTGACCGCGCTTGTAATCACAGCGCGAATCACGGCACGGTTGCGTCCGAGTCTGAGTGACGTCATGCGCGTCAAGACTGCCATGCTAACCTAGCCGTCGCGGCCCCGGCGCACAGAACCACGCCGCCCGTTGCCGCCATCAAGAGGAGGACGATTGCTCATGCGCTCGAGCACCGTGATTGTTCTCGGCGCCGACGGCTACCTCGGTTGGCCGACTTCACTCTATCTGTCGTCCAGCGGATATCACGTGGTCGCCGTTGACAACCTCGTGCGGCGCCGATGGGACAGGGAATGCGGCACATCGTCGCTGGTCCCGATCCGGTCGATGGGTGAACGCGTGCAGCAGTGGCAGCGCAGTGGTGGCGACGACATTGAATGGCAACGCCTCGATGTCTGCGATGCCGATGCTCTGAGTGACCTCATTCGTCGCACAAGCCCCGAGGCCGTCGTGCACTTCGGAGAACAGCGCAGCGCACCGTTCTCCATGGTCGACAGAGAGCACGCGGTGATGACGCAGGTGAACAACGTGACCGGCACCATCAACCTCCTGTTCGCGCTGCGAGATCACGCGCCCGATTGCCATCTGGTCAAGCTGGGCACGATGGGCGAGTACGGCACGCCGAACATCGACATCGAGGAGGGGTTCATCACCATCCGCCACAACGGCCGCGAGGACACGCTGCCGTATCCAAAGATGGCTGGCAGTTTCTATCACCTGTCGAAGGTGCATGACAGTCACAACATTCACTTCGCCAGCCGCATCTGGGGCGTGCGCGCCACAGACCTCAACCAGGGTGTCGTGTACGGCTGCGCGACTGATGAGACGCTGCGCCACACCGGCCTGGCGACCCGCTTCGATTACGACGTCATCTGGGGCACGGTGCTGAACCGCTTCTGCGTGCAGGCGGCCGTGGCCCAGCCACTGACCGTGTACGGCGAGGGTGGCCAGACGCGCGGCTTCCTCGATATCCGCGACACGCTGCAGTGCATCCGCATCAGCATCGAGAACCCACCGGATGCCGGTGAGTATCGAGTGTTCAACCAGTTCACCGAGCAGTTCTCCGTTCTGCAGCTCGCCGAACTGGTGCGCGACGCGCGCGCGGCGCACGGGCTGGACACCCTGATCACACACCTGCCCAATCCACGCGTGGAGAAGGAGGCGCACTACTACAACGCCCGCCACCAGCGCCTCATCGACCTCGGCTTGCAACCGCACCTGCTGCGTTCAACGCTGATCGATTCGGTGATCGAAACGGTGGAGCGGTACCGCGATCGCGTCGACCTCTCGGTGCTGGAAACCCCCAACGTCGACTGGCGCACCGGTCGCACTGCACAGCCGGCACTGGTCGGTCAGCGCACGTCCTGGCGCGCTGAACGCGAGGCGATTGCGACGGGCCCAGTTGCCTGAGTGGCTGCGTGAACCAATCCCTCGAGGGCGCAGCGGCGCCTGACGCAATCAGCCTGGTCATTCCTGCGCACAACGAGGCGCAGAACGTCGTGACGGTCGTCCGCGCGGCAGCCGCCGTGCTTGCCGAGCTGACCGACGACTTCGAGATCATCGTCGTCGACGACGCCAGCACCGACGGCACCGGCGAGATCGCACGCACAGCTCTCGATGGCGCTGCTGGTCGTGTGCGCGTCGTCACCCACGAGCAGCAGCGCGGCTACGCGGTGACAGTGTGCGACGGGCTGCGCGCGGCACGTGGCGCGATCCTCGCCTTCATGGACGGCGACCGGCAGTTCGACCCGCGCGAACTCAAGCGCCTCGTCGGCCTCCTCGACAGCGCCGACATGGTGGCCGGCTACCGTGCGCACCGCGCCGACCCCTGGCATCGCTCCGCGGTGAGCGGCGTCTACAACCTGTTGGTGCGGTTCGGATTCGGCCTGCGCTTCCAGGACTTCGACTGCGGGCTCAAGGTGTTCCGTCGCGAGGTGTTCGACGCAGCGCAGCCGCTCATCGCCAGGTCGGCTGCCTTCAACCCCGAGATCGTGCTCAAGGCGCAGCGGGCGGGCTTCACGGTCGTGCAGATCCCCGTGAGCCACTACACGCGCCGTGCCGGGCGGCGCTCCGGCGCCCGGCTCAAGCCGATCCTTCGGGCAATGCGGGACCTCGTACGGCTGCGGATCGCCTGGAGCCGGGTCGATGTGACCCTGAGCGGACGCAGCGTGCCGCTTACGAGACGGCGGGCACCGACGCAGCCCCAGCGAACGCGCGATACGTCCGGCTGAGCCCATCGCTCAACGCGTGGTTCGGCGACCAGCCGAGCAGCGCGCGAGCTCGCGCGTTGTCGAGGCAGCAACGACGGACCTCGCCGGCGGGAGCGGGGACGCGTTCCGGCCTGGCCTGCACCGCCGCTGTGGCCATGAGCTCGGCGACGACGGCGTTGACCGGCGTCTGCACGCCCGTGCCGATGTTCACCGGCTCGGTCGCGCTGCTGTCGAGAGCGAGCAGATTGGCACGCACGACGTCGCCCACGAACACGAAGTCGCGCGTCTGCAGGCCGTCACCGCGGATGAGCGGCGCAGAACCGGCGAGCAGCCGCCTGCACGATATTGCGATCAGGCCGGCCTCCCCTGTTCCGTCCTGGCCGGGCCCGTACACGTTCCCGTAACGGAGAGCGCAGGCGGACAGGCCCCGCGTGCGCGTGAACATTTCCAGGTACGTCTCCGCGACGAGCTTCGCCGTGCCGTACGGCGATAGTGGAGCTGCCGCCTCGGTCTCGGGGGTGGGCAGGCGATCGGTCGAGCCGTACAGCGCTCCACCCGAGGAGGCGAAGACGAACCTGCGGCAGCCGGCGTCAACGGCCGCGAGCAGCATGCTGAGCGTGCCGAGCACGTTGGCCCTGGCGTCCTCGACCGGCTCCCGCCACGATCGATTGACGCCACCCTGAGCTGCCAGGTGCACGACCGCTTCGGCGCCGAATCGCTTGACAGCCTCGCGCGCCTCGGCGCCGGCCACGTCGGCCTCGACGAGTTCGATATGGTCGGGGAGCCTGCGGCTCGACGCGTGCCGCAGGTCGTCGATCACCACCACGTCCGCTCCGCCGTCGAGAAGCGCTTCCACGGTGTGGACGCCGATGAAGCCGGCGCCCCCGGTCACAGCGACTCGCACGCCCTCAAGGATGACAATGCTGCCGTGCGCTCCGTCATCGGTCGTGCCGACCCCGAACTGTGGGGCCGTGCGGTCACGGGCAGCGCCGGCACCATGGACAGCGTCGCTGTGGCGGGCAGCACGGGCACCCGGCACAGCACCGCGGTGGCAGGCAGCACGGCGACCGTGCGCAGCGCGGCGGTGGCGGGCAGCGCAGGGACGTTCTATTCGGTGGCGGTGGCCGGGAGTGCGCTGACCGCGGGTTCCGCCGCGATTGCCGGGAGTGCAGCCACAGGCATGTCGGCCGCCATCGCCGGTAGCGCCGGAACGGTGCTCAGCACTGCGGTGGCCGGCAGTGCGTTGACCGCGCTCGGCGCGGCCATACGCAGCTGCGTGGCGACCATCGCGTGTCTGCGCTGCACGCGGTGCGTGGCCTGCGTGGCCTGCAGCGATTGTGTCGACTGCATTGGCTGCATCGGCTGCGTGGGCCTCACCGGAGCGGTGGGCAAGATGGGTATCAGCGCTCGCGGGTGACGCGCAGCACCGGGACTGGGGCCTCGATCCCCTTGAGACGCAGCGCATCACCGCCGCGGATGGCCAGGCCCAGCTCCCGCCAGTGCGGCTGGTCGACGGTCGCCTCGGGCGCATGCAGCAGCACCTCGCCCGGATGGGCCGCATCGCAGAGGCGTGCCGCGATGTTGACGGTGCGCCCGAAGTAATCGGCATACGCGCGCAGCACCGGGCCGTGTGCGATTCCGGCTCGCGCCGGCGGCATTGCAGCATCGCGCGACACCGCGTCCACCAGATCGAGCGCTGCCGCGCAGGCGGTGGCCGGGTCTCGCGCGCTGAACATGACCGCGTCACCGATGCTCTTGACGATGCGGGCACCACGAGCCCCGGCGGTCTCCTCAGCCGCGCGCAGCAGGCGAGTGGCCAGGCCGGCGACCTCGAGGGCGCTGAGGCGCTCCGAGATCGAGGTGAAGCCAACCAGGTCGGCGAAGGCAATCGACAGCTCCTGCCCGGCCGGGACAGCGCCGGGCTCCTCCAGGCGCAGCGCAGCCTCGGCGCCGGTCGCCGCCGCCAGATGGCGCCGCAGCACCACCTCCAGCACCGGCCCGAAGGTCGGCACCAGGAGGTCGGCGGCCGCAGCCAGGCGCAGCGAGATCTCCAGATTGTCCATGCCGGCCTCGAGGTACGCGGCTGTGAGACGGCGCCGGAAGAGTTCGATCGACGCGGCGCTCACCTCGGCCAGGGCCCGGCCCATCACCGATGCTCCCTCGAGTAGATCCGAGTCCGAGTACACCGCGCGCAGCGCGCCGACGACGCGAAGGGCCCATACCTCGGGGCGGTTGAAGGCGATCTCGTCGACGTCTTCGACAGCCATGCCCAGCGCCCGCCACACGGCGATGGCGGTATCGAGCGGAACGCCGGCACGCTCGGCGACCTGGCGTCCGGTCAGCGTCGGGTGCCCGGCGATGGATCGCTGCACCACGAGCAGTGAGAGCCTGCCGTCACGAGCCGCTTCCAGGATCTCATCCTCCGAGCTGCCGCGCCGCAGCGCGAACGCGATGAGCTCGGCTCGCTGCACGGCCGCGCCGTCCCAGGTTCCGTCGGGCAGCGGCCCGTCGAGCAGCCCCGAGGCGGCCCATCGCTCGATCTCCTGATTGGTCCGGCCCGTGCGTGCGGCCAGCTCGTCGAGGCTCATGGGCGCCGCTTCGCGGCGGCGGCGACGCGGCGGCTGCGACAGCGCCTCGAGGGCGGACGACAGTGCGGCGGCGCCGGCGCGGGTGCGGCCGCTGTGCCGGGTCAGCGGAGCGCCGGCCGAGGTCATCCGCTCCACGACGCTGCCGGGGACGGCTTCGAGGGCGAGATCGATGGCCCGGCGCGCGACGCGCCCCGGTCGCTTCTTCACACGCGCGAGGGCGCGAGGGTGATGGCACCCCGGCTGGCGGACTGCACCATCGCCACGTACTTGGCGAACGCGCCACTGCGGTAGCGCGCCGCCGGCGGCGTCCAGCGGGCGAGGCGGTCGCTCACCTCGGATGCATCCAGCTCGACATGGATCCGCCGCGCCGCTGCGTCGATGGTGATGACGTCGCCGTCGCGCACGGCCGCGAGTGGCCCGCCCAGCGCCGCCTCGGGTGCGATGTGGGCGACCATGAACCCGTGCGTCGCGCCTGAGAAGCGGCCGTCGGTGATCAGGGCGACGGAGTCGCCGAGCCCGGCGCCGACGATGGCACCGGTGACACCGAGCATCTCGCGCATCCCGGGCCCGCCGACGGGACCCTCGTAGCGGATCACCACCACGTCTCCCGCACCGACGGCGCCTGCCCGAACAGCGTCGAACGCCGCCTCCTCGGTGTCGAAGACGCGCGCGGGCCCCCGATGCTGGGTGCGCTCATGACCCGCGAGTTTCAGCACGCAGCCCTCAGGCGCGAGGTTGCCGCGCAACACGGCGATGCCGCCGCGCGCGCTCACAGGATGCGCGGCAGGACGGATCACCTCCTGCCCGGCGGTCTCGACCGCGGCAGCGGCGATCTCCGCGGCGCGGCGACCATCCACGTTGCGCGCATCAGCGTTCAGCAGCCCGAGCTCGAGCAGGCGCTGCGCGAGCACGGCGAGCCCGCCGGCGGCGAAGAGATCGCCGGCGACGAACCGACCGCCCGGGCGGAGGTCGGCGATGACCGGCGTGCGCGCACAGATCTCGTCGAAATCGTCCAGGGTCAGCGACACATCGGCCTCGGCCGCGATGGCCAGGAGATGCAGCACGGCATTCGTCGATCCGCCGGTGGCCGAGAACGACATGACCGCGTTCTCCAGCGCGTCGCGAGAGACGATCGAGCGCGGCGTCACGTTGCCTTCGATGAGCCGCACGGCCAGGGCGCCGGCGGCCTCGGCGACCGCGCCCTTCTGGTCATGAATGGCAGGAACAGCGTTGCTGCCGGCGGGGCTGAGCCCCAGGAACTCGAGAGCGCACGCCATCGTGTTGGCGGTGAACTGACCCCCGCAGGCGCCGGCGCCGGGACATGCGCTCTCCTCCACCGCGCGCAGCCCCGCGGCGTCGAGCCGGCCCGCGTAGAAAGAGCCGACCGCCTCGAACACATCCTGGACGGTCAGGTCGCGACCGGCGAGATGCCCCGGGGCGATGGTGCCGCCGTAGAGCACCAGGCCGGGGACGTCCACGCGGCAGAGCGCCATCGCCGCCGCCGGAATGGTCTTGTCGCACCCGCATATCAGCACCAGGCCATCGAAGCTGTGCGCTCGGGTGACCAGCTCGATCGAATCGGCGATCACCTCGCGTGACACCAGCGATGCCTTCATTCCCTCGGTGCCCATGGTCACGCCGTCGCTCACGGCGATGGTGTTGAACTCCATAGGCGTTCCGCCGGCGGCGCGCACACCCGCCTTCACCTGCTCGGCAAGAGCGCGGTGGTTCCAGTTGCACGGCATCGTCTCGATCCAGCCGTGGCCGACGCCGACGATCGGGCGCTCGAGGTCCTCGCGAGAGAAGCCGATCGCCCGGAGCATGGCGCGCGCGGGCGCACGCGACGGCCCGTGCAGCATTGCCGCGCTGGGCCGAGACGGCACCTCGGTGGACATGGGCGCCAAGCATACGGGGGCACTGCGCGGCATCCGGCAGGGACAACCGGTCATCGCCGTTACACCCGCGCCGTTGACTGGTCAACCGGCCAGGGCGTATGCTGCCGCGTCACATGACCTACGGCGTCGTCGTCCTGGTTCTGCTCGTAGGCCTGCTCCTGATTAGGAGCGGGGCCGCGAGGTTACGACCCAGGCGCGTGCACAAGTAGGCACCACAAGAGCCGAGTCGAAAGCCAAAGGGCCCCCTCCCAGGAGGGGGCCCTTTCTTTTACCCGGCGAACAGAGGAGGCGCCGCATGAACACGTTCGGACAGGGTCCGACCAAGTGGTCCCCGGTGCGCGACACGACGGCCGGCGATGATCGACCGCGTGGCTCGCGACGGGCCGCGAAGCCGGACCGCCCGGGCGAGCCGGGCCGTCGCGCGAGCGCCGAGCACGACGAGCCTTCGCGCGCCTTCGTGCGCCAGGCGATGAACGACCACTACCGGTGATCCCCGCGGCCGAGCTCCATCCCGCGCCGCGGCTGACCGGCGCCCAGATCGCCCTCGAGTGCCTGATCCGGGAGGGCGTCGACACCATCTTCGGCTACCCCGGCGGCGCCAATCTCTGGCTCTACCGATGGCTGCCTGAGTACCCGCAGCTCCGTCACGTCCTGGTCCGCCACGAGCAGGGTGGCGCCCACGCCGCGGACGGGTACGCACGCAGCAAGCGCGGGTCGGTTGGCGTCGTCTTCGCCACCAGCGGCCCGGGAGCGCTCAACCTGGTGACCGGGCTGGCCACCGCGTACATGGACTCGGTCCCCATCGTCGCCATCACCGGGCAGGTGCCGACCACGGCGATCGGCACCGACGCCTTCCAGGAGTCCGACGTCATCGGCTCGACCATGTCGGTGGTCAAGCACTCGTACCTGATCACACGCGTCGACGACGTCGCCGCGACCATAAGGGAAGCCTTTCATGTGGCTCGGACCGGCAGACCGGGTCCTGTGCTGATCGACTTTCCCAAGGACCTGCAGGCGGCTGTCACCGCGTTCAGCTACCCGGAGGGGCCGGCGCGGCTCCGCTCCTTCCGCGCGCCGGCTCCTCCCGACCCGGCGAAGCTGCGGCGCATCGCGCAGCTGATCCGCGAGGCGAAGCGACCCGTGATCCTCTTCGGGCGCGGGGTGGTCATCGCCCAGGCCGAGGAAGAGCTCATGCAGCTGGCTCACCTGGCCGGCATCCCGGTGGGCTGGACGCTGCTCGGCACGGGCGCGTTCCCGGTCAACGACCCGCTGGCCCTGCAGATGGTCGGCTTCATGGGGGCTGGGTACACGAACAAGGCGGTGTGCGCGGCCGACCTGCTGATCATGATCGGGATGCGCTGCGATGACCGGGTCACCACCCGGATCGACTCGTTCGCACCGGACATCGAGCACCTGGTCCACATCGACATCGATCCTGCCGAGATCGGCAAGAACGTGGTGCCGCACATCAGCCTCGTTGCCGATGCTCGGACGGCTCTGCGTGAACTGATCCCGCTGGTCGAGCCGAAGCGGGAGCACACCTGGCTCACCCGGGTGGATCAATGGAAAGAGGAGCACCCGGTCCGCTTCGTCAACCACAACGGGCTGCTGCAACCCCAGGAGGTGCTGCAGGAGATGTACGCCCGCTGTCACGACGAGGCGATCGTCCTCGCCGATGTGGGCCAGAACCAGATCTGGGCGGCGCTCTGGTTCAGCTACGGCAGGCCGGGATTGTTCCTCAACTCGGGCGGCACCGGGACCATGGGCTACGCGTTTCCCGCCTCGATGGGCGTGAAGCTGGCCAACCCGGACCGGACGGTGTTCTGCGTGACCGGGGAGGGTGGGTTCGTCATGAACATGCAGGAGATGGCGACCTTCGTCGAGAACGACATCGACGTGAAGGTCATCATCCTCAACAACGCGTCGCTGGGCATGGTGCGCCAGTTCCAGGACGACTTCTACGAGGGCGTGCGCTCGGCGGTCGATCTGAGCTTCACACCCGACTTCGTCAAGCTCGGCGACGCCTTCGGCATGAAGGCGATGTCCACCCGGCGCCGCGAGGATGTGGGCGCCATGCTCGACGAGGCGCTGGCACATCGTGGCCCGGTGCTGCTCAACTTCGACATCGACCCGGACGCCAATGTCTACCCCATCGTGCCGCTGGGCAAGGGCATGCTCGACTTCGTGGAAGCATCCTGATGAGCCAGAGCCGTCTGCTGTCCGTGCTCGTCGAGAACAAGCCTGGCGTGCTGCAGCGCGTGGCGTCGATGATCCGCCGTCGCGGCTTCAACATCGACTCGCTGTCGGTGGGGCCGACCGAGGACGAGACGGTCTCGCGCATGACCATCGCCGTGCACGTCGGCCGGCAGCAGGCCGAGCAGGCGACCAAGCAGCTCGCCAAATTGGTCGACGTGATCACCATCGACGACATCACGGGGCTGCGCAACGTTGCCCACGAGCTGGTGCTGCTGCGCATGCACGCGCCGCCCGGGGAGCGCACCGAGCTCCTGAACATGGTCGAGATCTTCCGCGGCCGCGTCGTCGACGTGGCGGCCAGCACGATCATCGCCGAGGTCACCGGCAGCACGGAAAAGATCGACAACTTCATCGACCTGATGCGCCCGTACGGCATCAAGGAGCTCGCCCGCAGCGGCGCAGTGGCCCTGGTGCGTGGCGACCAGGCACGCATCCGCGTGCTCGATTTCGCCAACGGTGACGACGATCGCGGCGCCGTTCCCCAGGCGCCCGCCGGCGCCGCCGGCGACCAGATGGGCAACGTGTGAGAGGAGAGATGAGATGACCGCGCGCATGTACTACGACGCCGACGCCGACCTGCAGGCGCTTCGCGGCCAGCCGATCGCCGTGCTCGGCTACGGGTCGCAGGGGCACGCCCATGCGCTGAACCTGCGCGACTCCGGCTGCGACGTGCGAGTCGGCCTGCCCGAGAGCAGCCGCAGCCGCGAAGCGGCGCGGGCCGAGGGGTTGCGCGTCCTGACGCCGGCAGAAGCCTGCGCTGAGGCCGACATCATCATGGTGCTGATCCCGGACACGGCCCAGCGCGAGCTGTACGACGCCGCCGTCGTGCCTAACCTCAAGCCCGGCAAGATGCTGATGTTCGCGCACGGGTTCAACATCCGCTTCGGGCTCATCGAGCCCCCGCAGCACGTCGACGTGAGCATGGTGGCGCCCAAAGGCCCCGGGCACCTGGTGCGCAGCACGTACGCCGCGGGACAGGGCGTCCCCTGTCTCTTCGCGGTGCACGCTGATGCCACCGGTACGGCACGCGAGCGGACGCTGGCGTACGCACGCGGCATCGGGGGGACGCGCGCCGGCGTGCTGGAGACGAGCTTCGCCGAGGAGACCGAGACCGACCTGTTCGGCGAGCAGGCGGTGCTCTGCGGGGGGGTCACGTCGCTGGTGAAGGCGGGCTTCGACACGCTCGTCGACGCCGGTTATCAGCCCGAGCTCGCCTATTTCGAGTGCATGCACGAGCTGAAGCTGATCGTCGACCTCATGTACCAGGGCGGCCTCTCGTACATGCGCTACTCGGTGAGCGACACCGCGGAGTACGGCGACTACGTGAGCGGACCCAAGGTCGTCGACCAGCGCACCCGCGAGGTCATGCGCTCGCTGCTGGGCGACATCCGCGACGGCAGCTTCGCGCGGCGATGGATCGAGGAGAACGCCGCCGGGCGGCCCAACTTCGTCGAATACCGCGACGAGGAGCAGCACCTCCCCATCGAGCGCGTGGGCGCGGAGCTGCGCGCGCGGATGAGCTGGCTCGACGCCAAGGCCGTTCCTGAGGCGGCGCCGGTATGAGCTCAGTCGACCGTCTCGTCATCCTCGACACGACGCTGCGCGACGGCGAGCAGTCACCCGGTGTCGCGCTCAACGTCGAGGACAAGCTGACCATCGCGCACCAGCTGGCACGTGCCGGCGTCGACGTCATCGAGGCAGGGTTCCCCAACAGCTCGCCGGGCGACTTCGCCGCGGTGCGCGCCGTCGCCGAGCAGGTCGAGGGCCCGGTCATCGCCGGCCTATGCCGCTGCTCCGCGGAGGACGTGCGCGCCTGCGCCGATGCTCTGCGGCCCGCCGCCAGCGCACGCATCCACGTTTTCATCGGCACCTCCCCCATCCATCGCGACGGGCAGCTGCACCTGTCGCCCGCGGAGGTCCGGGAGCGCGCCGTCTCGATGACGGCGCTGGCCAGAACGCTGCGCGACGACGTCGAGTTCTCGCCCATGGACGCCAGCCGTACCGAGCCGGAATTCCTCGCCGATGTCGTGGCCGGATGCATCGACGCCGGCGCCACCACCGTCAACCTGCCCGACACCGTCGGCTACGCCACGCCGGACGAGTGGCGCCGGCTCATCGCATGGATGTACGAGCAGGTGCCGCGACTCCGCGACGTGGTGCTGTCGGTGCACTGCCACAACGACCTCGGGCTGGCCACCGCCAACTCACTGGTCAGTGTGGTCGCCGGCGCGCGCCAGGTGGAGACGTGCGTCAACGGCATCGGCGAGCGCGCGGGCAACGCCGCGCTCGAGGAGATCGCCGTGGCCACGCGCATGCATCCGCAGGTCTACGGCGTGGACACCAGCCTCGACCACACGCAGCTGTACCGGACATCCCGGCTGGTGTCGCAGCTGACCGGAATGCTCGTGCAGCCGAACAAGGCGGTGGTCGGCGCCAACGCCTTCGCGCACCAGTCCGGCATCCACCAGGACGGCATGCTCAAGGACCGGCGCACCTTCGAGATCATCGAGCCGCATGAGGTCGGTGCCGGCTCCAGCCTCGTGCTCGGCAAGCTCAGCGGCCGCCATGCGTTGCGCGAGCGGCTCAACCAGCTGGGCTACCGGCTCGACGAGGAGGACCTGCGCCGCGCGTTCGTGCGCTTCAAGCAGCTGGCCGACCGCAAGCGCGACGTGACCGACCGCGACCTCGAGGCGATCGTGGCCGACGAGCGGCAGAGTGGCACTGAGCTCTACCGGCTCGAGCATCTTCAGGTCAGCTGTGGCACGAACCTACGGCCCACCGCCACCGTGCGCATGGCGCTGCCGGGCGGGTCCAGCCGCGAGGCGGTGGCCGTGGGCGACGGGCCGGTCGACGCCACCTACCGAGCGATCGACTCGCTTGTGCCCGTGAGCGCAGAGCTCGAGGAGTTCGCCATCCAGGCGATCACCGAGGGAATGGACGCCGTCGGCGAGGTGAGCGTGCGCGTCCGCAAGAACGGCACGCTGCGTGCCGGTCACGGCGCCGACACCGACATCATCGTCGCCGCCGCCAAGGCGTACGTGCATGCCCTCAACAAGATCAGCGCTGGGACGCCTCCACCCGACTGATGCCCGCCAGGACACTGTTCGACAAGATCTGGGACGCGCACGTCGTCGCGGCCGCCCCGGATGAGCCAGCCCTCGTCTACGTCGACCTCCACCTCGTGCACGAGGTGACGTCGCCGCAGGCGTTCGAGGGCCTGCGCCAGGAGCAGCGCGCAGTGAGACGGCCGTCGCTGACGCTCGCCACCATGGACCACAACGTTCCCACCACGGATGCTGCGGTCGGGGCCGCCGACGCCGTGAGTCAGGCCCAGATGGACGCGCTGCGCCGCAACTGCGAGGAGCAGGGTGTCACCTGCTTCGGCCTCGGTCACCGCTGGCAGGGGATCGTGCACGTGATCGGCCCGGAGCTCGGTCTGTCGCTGCCCGGCACCGTCATAGCCTGCGGCGACTCGCACACCGCGACGCACGGCGCCTTCGGCGCCTTCGCTCTGGGGATCGGTACCAGCGAGGTGGAGCACGTGCTGGCGACACAGTGCCTCCGTGTGTTCCGGCCGGCGACGATGGAGGTGCGCATCGAAGGCGAGCTGCCGGCCGGGGTCACCGCCAAGGACGTCGGGCTCGGCGTGCTGCATCACATCGGCACCGCCGGTGCCAACGGGCACGTCGTCGAGTACACCGGCGCGGTCGTCCGCCGCTTTTCGATGGAGGAGCGCATGACGCTGTGCAACCTCACCATCGAGGGCGGTGGTCGAGCCGGGCTGATGGCACCTGACGATGTGACGCTCTCCTACCTGGAAGGCCGGCGCTACGCGCCACGCGGCACGGCGTGGAGCGAGGCTGTCGCAGCCTGGGACACCCTGCGCACGGATCCGGGCGCGCACTTCGACAAGCACGCGGTCATCGATGCGACGCTGCTGGAGCCCACCGTCACCTGGGGCACGACCCCGGCGCAATCCGTCCCGGTGAGCGGCGCGGTTCCCGACCCGGACGCGTTCGCCGACGCCGCCGCGCGCGACTCGGCACGCCGGGCCCTCGAATACATGGACCTGCAACCCGGCACGCCCATCGCCGACATTGCACTCGACACCGTGTTCATCGGGTCGTGCACCAATGGTCGCATCGAGGACCTGCGTGCGGCTGCAGCGGTGCTCGACGGGCGGCACGTGCGTCAGGGCATGCGTGTGCTGGTCGTGCCGGGGTCTGCGCAGGTGAAGGCGCAGGCCGAGGCGGAGGGCCTCGACCGCGTCTTCCGCAGCGCCGGCGCGGAGTGGCGAAACCCGGGCTGCTCGATGTGCCTGGCCATGAACCCGGACATCCTGCAGCCCGGAGAACGCTGCGCCAGCACCAGCAACCGCAACTTCGAGGGCCGCCAGGGGCGCGGCGGGCGCACCCACCTGGTCTCGCCGGC
>VBJV01000060.1:0-20164 GCA_005879785.1 Chloroflexota bacterium | reverse complement strand
CTCAGCGGAGCCGGCGGATGAGGCCGCTTCGCCGTCATGAGGGCGTGCTGGTGCCTCTCGACCGCGCCGACGTCGACACCGACCAGATCATCCCCAAACAGTTCCTCAAGCGGATCGAGCGCAGCGGCTACGGCGACGTGCTCTTTCACAACTGGCGCCGCGACGCAGGCGGCGCCGCTGTAGCCGGCTTCGTGCTCAACCGGCCCGCGTATGCGCCGGGGACGGTGCTGATCGCCGGTCGCAACTTCGGCTGCGGGTCGTCGCGCGAGCACGCGGTGTGGGCGCTCGCCGACCATGGTTTTCGCAGCGTGATCGCTCCTTCGTTCGCCGACATCTTCCACGGCAATGCGCTGAAGAGCGGGCTCCTCCCGGTTGCGCTTGCCGAGCACGAGGTGCGCCAGCTCATGGACCTCGCACTGGAAAGCCCGGGCGTCGCCGCAACGGTCGACCTCGAAGCACAGACGGTGAGCGCCGGAGACCTGCGCTTTCACTTCGACATCGAACCGTTCGATCGGCACCGCCTGCTGGAAGGCCTCGACGACATCGCCCTCACGCTCGAGCGCGAGCCGTCGATAGCGGCGTTCGAGCGGCAGCGCCCCGCCTGGATGCCCGACGTCGCAGCCGGTGCCGGAGCGCCGCGTTGAACGCCAGGATCGTCGCGCTGCCCGGCGACGGCGTGGGTCCGGAGGTGACGCGCGCGTGGCGGCGTCGAGGTGCGTGTCGACGAGATGCTCATCGGCGGCGCCGCCATCGAACGCGCCGGCATGCCGCTGCCCCAGGCAACGCTGGACGCGTGCCTGGCCGCAGACGCGGTGTTGCTCGGGGCGGTGGGTGGCCCGAGGTGGGACCACCTGCGCGGGGAGGAGCGCTGCGAGCACGCGCTGCTCAGCCTGCGCAAAGCGATGGACGTGTACGCCAACCTGCGACCGGTGCGTGTGCAGCCGGGTCTCGAGGATCGCGGTCCGCTCCGCCCCGAGGTGGTGCGCGGCACCGACCTGGTCATCGTGCGCGAGCTGACCGGCGGCGCATATTTCGGCACGCCACGCGAACGCAGCGGGAGCGGCTCCGATGAAACCGCGCGCGACAGCACCGTGTACACCGCCGCGGAGATCGCACGCGTCGCGCGCGTGGCCTTCCAGCTGGCGGCAGCGCGACGGGGCCGCCTGACATCCGTCTGTCCGCCGACTTCCCCGGGGTGCAGCTGGAGCACCGGCTCGTCGACTCCTTCGCGATGGAGCTGATCACGCAACCCGCCTCCATCGACGTGGTCGTCACCGAGAACCTCTTCGGCGACATCCTCAGCGACGAGGTGGCGGTGCTGCCGGGTTCGCTCGCCGTGCTCCCCTCGGCGAGCCTCGGCGACGGTCGGCGCGGCCTGTACGAGCCCGTGCACGGGAGTGCGCCCGGCCTTGCCGGGCGCGATGTCGCCGATCCGTACGGGGCCATCCTCTCCGTCGCACTGTTGCTGCGTCACTCATTGCGGCGCGACGATCTGGCCGCGACCGTGGAGGCCGCGGTCGACACCTGCATCGGTGAACGCGTCTTCGGCCCCGACCTGGGTGGCGACCATGGGACCGAGGCGATCACCGCAGCCGTGCGCCGCGCGATGTCGGAGCGGCGCATCCCGACCGGAGCACGCTCGTGAGCGCGATCGAGATCTATGACACCACGCTGCGCGACGGCGCGCAGGGTGTCGGCATCAACTTCTCCGTGTCCGACAAGCTGCGCATCACCGAGCACCTCGACGAGCTGGGCGTGGCGGTCATAGAGGGCGGCTGGCCCGGCGCCAACCCCACCGACACGGAGTTCTTCGCGGCCGCGCGCAGCCTGCGCCTGCGCAACGCGACCCTGGCGGCGTTCGGGTCGACACGCCGTCCCAACATGAAGGCCGGCGACGACCTGCAGCTGCGCACGCTGCTGGATTCGGGTGCTCCGATCATCACCCTCGTGGGCAAGACGTGGGACCGGCAGGTGAGGGACGTGCTGCGCACCACGGCAGACGAGAACCTGCACATGATCGCCGACTCGGTTGAGTGGCTCGTCGAGCAGGGACGCCGTGTGGTGTTCGACGCCGAGCACTTCTTCGACGGCTTCGCGAGCGATCCCGACTACGCGGTGCGCTGTCTCGAGGCAGCCGTCTCAGCCGGAGCCGAGCGAATCTCGCTGTGTGACACCAACGGTGGCGCGCTGCCGGACCACGTCGCGTCGGCGGTGCGCCAGATGTCGGAGCGCTTCGGCGGCGTGACCGGTATCCATTGTCACAACGACGCCGGGTGCGCCGTGGCCAACACGCTGGCCGCGGTCCGCGCCGGGGCGGTGCAGGTGCAGGGATGCATCAACGGTTACGGTGAGCGCACCGGCAACGCCGACCTCTGCACGGTCATCCCCAACCTGCAGCTCAAGATGGGCATCGAGGTGATCAGCGCCGAGCAGCTCGGCCGGCTCACGGCCACGGCGCGCGACATCGCCGAGATCGCCAACATCGCACCGCCGCATTCGGCGCCGTACATCGGCAGCGCGGCGTTCACCCACAAGGGCGGCCAGCACATCGACGCCATGAGCAAGGCCGCGTACACGTACCAGCACGTCGACCCGGCGATCGTCGGCAACCGGACTCGCACAGTGGTCAGTGAGCAATCGGGGCGGCGCACCGTGCTGGACAAGGCAAGCGGCCTGGGGCTGGACCTCAGCGACGACCACGCGCTGGCCAGGCGTGTCGCCGAGCAGGTCAAGCAGCTGGAGCACCGCGGCTACTCGTTCGAAGGCGCCGAGGCGTCGTTCGAGCTCCTCCTCCATCGGGCGCGTGGACATTCGGCGCCCTTCTCGCTCATCGACTACATCGCGCTCGTCGAGCAGCGCGAGAGCCGCGCGCTGGTGTGTGAGGCGATGATCAAGGTGCAGGTCGACGGCGAGGTGGTGCACACGGCGGCCGAGGGCAACGGGCCGGTGAACGCACTCGACGCGGCGCTCCGCAAGGCGTTGACCTCGCACTTCCCGGAGATCGCCAACACGCAGCTGTTCGATTACAAGGTGCGTGTGCTCGACGGTCGCGACGGCACCGCTGCGGGTGTGCGCGTGCTCATCGAGAGCGGTGACCACCACCGTCGCTGGAGCACGGTCGGCTGCAGCACGAACATCATCGAGGCGTCATGGATCGCGCTCACCGACGCGTTCGAGTTCGCGATCACGCGCGCCGCGCAAGCGGCCGCCTGACAGGCTCATCAACGTCATGAAATAACGTCGGCGAAGGCGGATTCATTCCGCCGTAGCCGGCTCCGCTTCAGCGCTGAAAAAGCGCGGTGCCTCGGGGCCCCCACGGATTCGCCGAATCCGTGGGGTGATTGGTCGGGTGCGGCTTTTTCAGCGTTTTACTCCGGGCATCCGGCGGCAACCCACTGACGGAACAGCGCGACCTGCTCCTCGTCCCACGAACCGTCGCAGGGCATGCTGCCGATCTCGAGTTGCGTCACGATGGAATCGGCGTGCTCGGCCACCTGATCGCGCTGGGTCAGGTCGAGCAGCCACGACATGCTGTCGACGTCCAGCTCGCGGAAGAGTGGCCGCACGTCGCGCTCGAAGCTGGGCTGTTCTGGCGCCGGCATCGCGGCGCAGAAGCATAGCGCCCGCGACCCCGAACCCTCCCCGCGTGGTGCGTGTCACCGCTTCGACAGGTTGCCCGACTACCATGAACGCATGCGCCACGATTTCGGGCCGTACGGTGGCTTCGACGGACACTGGGTCATCGGCCTCGTGTTCGGGTTGGTCATGCTGCTGCTGATCATCGCGGCCGTGGTCGTCATCGTGCGTGTGGTCGGCAAGCGTCCGGTCGGTGCTCCGCCGCTCTGGGGTGGGGCTCCTGGTGGCAGACTTCCGGGCCGCATCACGCGCTCTCCGAGCTCGACCTGCGCTACGCGCGAGGCGAGGTCGACAGGAACGACTACCTGCAGCGACGCGCAGACCTGCTCGGCCAGCCGCATCCCTCGGGCGGCGCGCCGGCTCCCGGCCCCGGCACGACCCCCACACCGAAAGCCCCCTAGCCGGCGAAGCAGCGCACCGCCCACGCGATGGCGCCGACCAGGCCTGCGTCGGTGCCGAGCTCGGCGGCGACGATCCGGCAACGCTTCAGGGGCTCCACGAACGCCAGCTCCGGGATCGCCTCGCGCATCGGCGCGAAGAGCAGTTCCCCCGCGTTGATCAACCCGCCCCCGATGGCCACGCACTCGGGTGCGAGCTCGTTGACCAGCCCGCCGATTGCCCGGCCGAGCGCGCGCGCCGCGTCTGCGAAGACCCGGCGCGCCAGTTCGTCGCCGGCGTCCGCTGCTTGCTGAACCGCGTGCGCGTCGAGCGCAGCGGGGTCGATGCCGGCCAGCGACGATGCGGCGCCGGATTTGAGCGCGGCCCGCGCCGCGTGAGCGATCGCCGTGCCCGACGCAGAGCCCTCGAGGCATCCGGGATGCCCCTGCGCGCACGCCGGCGCATCGTGACCCACCGGCATGTGCCCGATCTCCCCGGCACGCCCGGCGCCGTCGAAGAGCTTGCCGTCGAGCACGAGCGCGCCGCCGATCCCGGTGCTGGCTGTGATGAAGACGAAGTGGCGCGTGCCGCGCCCGGCGCCGGCCATCCACTCGGCGAATCCGGCGAGGCTGGCGTCGTTGTGCACCACCACCGGACAGCCGAGGCGCTCGGCGAGAACATCGCGCGCGTGCACCTCATGCCAGCCAGGTAGGTTGGGCGCCTCGTACACCACGCCGGTGACGGGATCGAGCGGGCCGGGGATGCCGATCGCCAGCCCGTCACATCGTCCCTTGCCGGCGGCTTCGCGCACGCAGTCCACCACGGCGGCGAGAACGGCGTCGGGGCCTTCGGCTGCCGGCGTCGCACGGTGCACGCTGGGTCCGTGCGTAGCCTCACCGGTTGCGACCGCGGCTCGGATGTTGGTGCCACCCAGGTCGACGCCGATGAGCAGTCGGGTCATGCCGTGTCGTCGAACGCGGTCCAGCCGCCCGGCGCCGCGATGCGGTCCGCCTCGGCCGGGCCGAGCGAGCCCGCGTCGTAAAGCGCGATCGCGGGCGGGTGGTCGAGCACCCGCTGCACCGCCGCCCAGCCGCTCTCCACCTCGTCCTCGCGGATGAAGAGCGTGTGGTCGCCGTCCAGCGCGTCGTGGAGCAGCCGTTCGTACGCCTCGGGAGGCGAGGTCTTGAACGACTCCCCGTACTTGAAATCCATGTCCACCATCTGCGTCACCAGCTCCGGCCCCGGCTGCTTGGCGACGAAGCGCAGCGCGATTCCCTCGTCGGGCTGGATGCGCACCTCGAGCCGGCCGCTGTGCATGCGGTGCATCCCCTCGCCCCGGAAGAGGTGCAGGGGGGCGTCACGAAAGGTGATGACGACACGGGTGTCGCGTCGCGCCATGCGTTTGCCGGTGCGCAGCAGGAAGTGCACCCCCGACCAGCGCCACGAATCCAGACGGACCCGCAGCGCCGCATACGTCTCGGTGCTCGACGAGCGCGAGACGCCCGGCTCGCGACGATAGCCGACCACTTTCGCGCCGTCGACCTCGCCCGCCCTGTACTGGCCGCGCACCACCTGTCGCGGGTCGACCGGGTGGATCGCCTGCAGCACCTTGACCTTTTCGTTGCGCAGCTGCTCGGGGTCGAATGAGATGGGCGCTTCCATGGCGATGATCGCCAGCACCTGGAACATGTGGTTCTGCACGATGTCGCGGATGGCGCCGATCTCTTCGTACAGCTTGCCCCGCTGCTCGACGCCGATGTTCTCCGCCACGGTGATCTCGACGCGCGCGATGGCGTCGCGGCTCCAGATGCGCTCGAACATCGAGTTGCCGAACCGGAACACGAGCAGGTTCTGCACCGTCTCCTTGCCGAGATAGTGGTCGATGCGAAACACACGTCGCTCGGGAATGACCGCGTGCAGCGTCCGGTTGAGCTCACGCGCGGACTCGAGGTCGCGCCCGAAGGGCTTCTCGATGACGAGCGAGGCGCCGTCCGCAAGCTGACTCTTGCCCAGTCCGGCGATGAGGTCGGCGAAGGCCGAGGGCGGGACGGCGAGGTACACGATGCGGCGTTCCTCGGTGAGCTGCGCTCGCAGCGGTCCGAGGTCCCCACCCTCGACAGGAACGAAGCGCAGGCGATCGGCGAAGCTCGCGAAAGCGGCGGCGTCAATGCCGGTGCGCGAGAACGTGGCCACCGAGTCGCGCGCGAACTCGCGAAAGCGCGCATCGTCCCACGCAAACGGCGCCACGCCGGTGACGCCGCCGCGGGCCGGCAGCAGGCTCTCGATGTGGAGGTTGTAGAGCGCCGGGATCAGCTTGCGCCTGGCGAGGTCGCCCGTCGCTCCCACCACCACGATGTCCTGGTCCGGTGGCGGCGTCAGCGCCATTGCGTGCTCAGCGCCCGCTGAAGTGTCGCCAGACGACGTCCACGAGCTTGATCACGATCGCGGCGACCGCGCATGCCATGCTGGCGACGAAAACAGGCCCCTCCGCACCCGGCGTGACGAAGGTGTAGACGGCCAGGACGCCGGCCGCGAACAATCCGGTGAGTGACAGCACCAGCAACGCGATGACGGTCCGCGTAGTGCCGTCGAGCGCCGGTTTGCCGCGCGCAGCCGTTGCGATGCTCGGCCGCAGCGGCTGCGCCGGGAAGAAATGGCGTACGGCAGCGACGCCCAACCGGAAAACCAGCAGCGCCACGAACAAAAGCGTGGTGACGATCACCAGTGGCAGCTCCGCGTCGGGTGTGCTGAACGTGTACACGGCCAGGAAGCCGGCGATGAGCAGCGCCACGATCACCGATACGAGGCCGCCGACCAGCAGCCATGTGATGGCGTCCCAGTCGGGCAGGGTGACGCGCGGCAGCTGCAGCGGTCGCTGCAGCAGGCACTGCTCCTCGATCAACTGCTGGATGAAGCTTGCCGATGCGCTCAGCCCTGATACACGCGCCTGCCTGCCGTATTCGACGGACTCTGGCGCGATCGCCGAGGGCGCGGCCAGCAACCCCGGCTGCGGTCCCGGAAAGAGACGTCGCTCCTCGGTGCGTCCGTCCGGGTATGTGAGCCGGAGCAGCCCGCAGACCTCGCAATGCCAGGCGCTGATGGGCAGGCCACCGATCACCGGGCCGTAGTACGTGACGGTGCGACGCCGCCCTTCGGGACCGATGGCGCCGTCGTAATGGGCGAACTCGTGGGCCAGCACACCGGTGACCGGCTGCGGATGGGTGCAGTCCTCCGGCGCCGGCGGCGCCGCGGACGTCGCGTCGGCGACAGCCATCACGAGGCGGGATTGTAGTGCCGCCCTGGCCGGTCGGCCCTCGACGCCAGGGTTCGGCACGCTCGCGCGGCGAATCCGGCGGCGTGCATGCGTCGCGCGAGATCCCGGGCGCCCAGCTCGCTGCCGGCCAGCGCAAACAGCGCCCCGCCGCTGCCGGTCAGATGCCAGCTGGTCCGCGGCACGGCACCGCGAACGCGGGCGACTGCGTCGCCGACCGCGGCGCTGGCCCGAACGGCCGCGGGCTCCAGCGCGCTGCCCAGCAGCTCGTCGGGAGCTGGGCGGTCTTCGTCCCCATGTCCTGAGGGAGCACCGCCGCGTACGTGGCGGCGGTGGAGCTTGGCACCGTCGAGACCACGACGAGATCGAGCGGACGCAGGTTGATCGGTGTGAGCAGCTCGCCGCGGCCGCTCACACGGCACGCCGAGCCGCCCAGCAGCGCGGGCACGTCGCTGCCCACGGCGAGCGCGGCTTCGTGCAGCGCGGCCGTGTCGACAGGGTGGCCCCTCCTCGAGAGCAGCAGCGCGCCGGCTGCCAGCACCGCGGCCGCGTCGGCAGACCCGCCGCCGAGTCCGGCGCCGTGCGGGACGCGTTTGTCCAGCCAGATGCGGATATCGAGCGGCAGCCGTGCCGCCGCGGACAGGGCGTGTGCCGCACGCACCGACAGGTTGTCCGACCCTGCCGGCACGCCTGAGGCGGCCGGTCCGCTGAGGCGCAGACTGACCTCGACCGCTTCGGCAGCACCGATCTCGACGCCGATCAGGTCGTGCCAGTCGATGGGCGCGAGCACACTGTCGATGTCGTGCCAGCCGTCCTCGCGGCGCGCGACGACCGCCAGAGCAAGATTCAATTTCGCGTAGGCCGGGGTGATCAGCATGGAAAGCGTTGATATACTGCCCACTTCCCGCGACCGGCGGACCCCGACTCCCGGCCGGCGCGTCTGTATTCGAGAGTCAGCGAGAGAACATGGCCAATTCGCGCTCCGCGCGCAAGCGCATCCGCTCCAGCGAGCGCAAGCACGTCCGCAACCGGACCGTGCGTTCTGCGGTGCGCACCACCATCACCAAGGCGCGTCGCGCACTGCTCGGCGGTGCGGAGGGAGCGGATCCACAGCAGGACGTGCGCACCGCCATTCGCGCGCTCGACCGCGCTGCGGAGAAGGGCATCCTCCACAAGAACAACGTGCGCCGGCGCAAGTCGCGGCTGGCGAGCATGGCTTCTCGCCTGGCACGCGCGGCTCAGGGTGAGGAGGCTGACAAGGCCGCGGCGCGCAGTGCAGCCGCCGGCGGCGCCAAGGGCCGCTCCACCCGGGGCGCCGGGACGAAGAAGGCCGCCAAGCCGGCTCAGCCGGCCGGGACCGCGGGCCGCCGCCCTCGCCGCGCCACCTGATCCGCAGCCCGCAGGGAGAGCAGTCGCAGGCCGTCGGCATCACCGAGCTCGCCGGCTTTGATGCGGCGGTCGACGTCATGCAACTCGCGTAGCCATCCGGCAACCAGCGCGGCCGGGACGGCTCGTGCCTGGCGGGCGAGCCGGTCGGCTCTCCAGTCCGGTATGCGCAGCTCGGCGGCGAGTCCGGCGCCGCTGCCATGCGTGTGCAGGTAGGCCTGCGCCATGAGCAGATCGCGCGCCTGGCCCGCCAGTATCGCCAGGAGGTGCTGGCTCGATCGCCCCTCGGCCAGAAGCTGATCCACCGTGGCGGCGGCCCTGCCCGGTGTCGGACCGAGCAGCTCCTCGATCACGGTCCACATCTCGACCGGCTCGTCTCCGGCGACTGCCGCGCGCACCTCGGTGATGGACAGCGGCTGCCCGGCCGCCAGGGCGACCAGCTTGTCGAGCTCGCTCGCCAGCGCGCCGAGGTCGCTGCCCACAACCTCGAGCAGGTGATTGGCGGCACCGGGTCCGAGGCGGAGGCCACGGGCGGCGATCGCGGCGTCGAGCCAGACGCGGAGCTCACGGCTTTTCGGCCGGGGGTGATACGAGATCTCGCCCCCGAGGCTGCGCACCGCCGCCAGCACGGCGTTTTGCGGAGGCACTCGTAAGTGGGCGACCAGGCACACCGCAGTGGTGGGAGCTCGCTGGGCGAGCACGTCCGCGAGGGCGTCGGGTCCCTCGCTGCCGCGCCGGACCGTGCCCCCGAGCTGCGGTGGATCGCGTACCAGGACCCATCGCTCGGCATCGATCAAGGGGATCTCGGCGATGCTCCGCCGGAACTCATCGAGGCGGAATCCGGGGTCGAAGACCTCGACATGCATCTGGCTCGCACGCGAGGCGGCCAGCCATTCCTTGACCGCGCCGTCCACGAGGTGGCGTTCCTCGCCGTGGATCAGGCGCAACGACTGGCCGGCTCTGGCTCGCGCAGGCATTGCGTTTCCGATTATCCCGCCGGTCAGGTGGCTTCCTCGAGCCCGGTGGGACCACCGGCGAACGCCAGATCACCGTCACCCGCGGTGCGCCGCGTCGAGTACCCGGCGGGTAGCGGCAGCGCGGGTGCATGTGCGGCTGCAGGCACTGCCACCGACGAGGGTTGAGCTGCGCCGAGCAGGACGGGCGCGAGGGCGCCACCCGGCGGGGCCACGAGGACGTCGGCCCTCAGCTGCGCCGGATAGAGGCCGGCGAGCTCCTCCTCGTCAGCTGTGCCGACGTCGCCCAGCACCAGCACCCGGCCCGTCCGGTCGCCTACGCTCACCGCGCACTCGGCTCGGCCGGTTCTGGCGGCGCTCACCGTGAGGCACTGCCACGAGGCGCCGGCCCAGGTCCACGGCCGGGTGCCGGCCTGGATCACCGACGCACCCTCGGCCTCGAGCATGGTGATGACCGCCTCCGCTCCCGGATTGAGCCGGGTCGGTTCGACCACAGCCCCCACGGAATACTGTCCCGCGACTGCGGCCAGCCCGGCGACCGCTGCCTGCTCGCCGCCGGTGAGCACCACGAGCCCGATATGCCGGGTCCAGGGGGGCGTCGCGCGGCCCAGTGCCTGGAGCAGCAGCGGCGCCGACGCACCGCCGTCGATCAGCGCCAGCGCTCCGCTTCCCGACTGCACCAGCACCGCCGGCGCCGCGCCGACGTCGAGCACGGTCACGTGGAGCACGCCGTCGGGAGCTGCGGTGGCGACGCCGGTGCCGGAGGCCACGGCGACGCCGGCCGCGGCTGCGGCCGCCATGACGCGCCTGCGCATGCCGGCCGTCGTGTTCCGGCGGGCGAGCAGCACCACGAACCCGCCGGCGCACAGCCCGCTCAACTCGGCCAGGCTCCAGGAGAGCGGCCACGATCCCAGCCGCAGCGCCGCCCCGGGCAGCGCAGCCATCGTCCCGGCGATGCCCAGGGTCACGCCGGTGCCGGCACCGGCGAGTTGCAGCGGCAGCCAGCCCAGCGCCGGGTGCAGCGCGCTCAGTGCCGCGCCACCGGTTCCCAGCACGATGAGCACGGGCAGCAGCGGCAGCACCAGCGCGTTGGCGAACGGCCCCACCAGCGAAACGACACCGAACGTGCCGGCCATGACCGGGACGGTGGCGAGCTGGGCTGCGACCGTCACCGCGAATGGCTCGGCCAGCAGGCGCGGGCCGGGGAGTCGCCTCGCCAGGGGCTCGGCCAGGAGCAGGATCCCCGCCGTCCCCATGAAGGAGAGCTGGAATCCGGGGTCCTTCGCCAGCGCCGGCGCGATGCCCAGCATGGCCGCGGCGAGCACAGCCAGGAGGGGGAGCGGATCGACGCGCCTGGCAGCAATGCGCCCCAGGAAGGCAGCCCCCGCCATCAGCGCGCTTCGCACGGCCGCGGGCCCTGCGCCGCTGACGAGGACGTACGCAGCCACCACCGGAGCCGCAGCCAGCAGCGTCCGGCGTCGCGACCACTGCAGGGCGCGTGCCGCGGCGGCGATCATTCCAACGACGAGCACCACCTTGAGCCCAGAGACGACGACGATGTGGATCAGCCCCGAATCCTGCAGCGGCGCACGCGTCGCCGGGCTCATCGGCTGGCGGATGCCGAACGCGATTCCCAGCAGCAACCCGGCGGTGGGCTCCGGCAGTACCGCATTGACCGCCGTCACCAGCCGCCGCTGAACCCAGGCGAGCACTCCCGGAGGGGACGGGCCGGCTCGACGGAGGATGGTCACCCGCGCCCCCGTCACCAATGCCTGCACACCTTCTCTCTCCAGGGCGGCCTCGGATCTCGGGCCTGGACGGCGGCCGGGAGCGCGGATCGCCGACGCGTCGATTTCCACCCGGTCACCCGGAGACAGGGCCGGCATCGCGGCGCCGGTGACGAGCAGCGCCCCGGAGACCGCGGCGTCGGTGTCGGCGTCGGTGAGCCGCTCGACATCGACGATGACGTCGGCGGCGCCGAGCAGCGGCGCGTCGCGCACCGCACCCGTGACCACCACGCCGCGCTCCCCCAGGTGACCGTCGATGCGATCGGGAGCAGGCTGCAGCACTGCGCCGCCTCCCCGGGCGATCCCCAGGAAGAGCAGGACGGCGAGCAGCACCGCCGGCCGCCGAAACCGCAGGCGCGCGGCAGCGGCGACCAGTCCCGAAGCGAGCGCGAACGCAGCCGCCGCGGCCGCCGCGAGGAATCCGAGGCGCAGCGTGAACCCCGCCCCCACTGCTGCGGCGAACGCGCCGCTGAGTAGCGTCAGCCACCAGCCCGCCGGCGAGCCGGCGAGGCGGCTCACGGAGACGCGAGGACGACGCGCAGGTAGTGCGTGAGTCCGGAGACCGTCGCGCTGTCCACACCGAGGTCGGTGCGGAGCTGGCTCAGCGACTGGAACGGTCCCCACGTGTCGCGGTACTCCACGATGGCCTGTGCCAGGCCCGGCGGCATGCCAGGGACCGCGTCCAGCTCGTCGGGCGCCGCCGCGTTGATGTCGAGCCGCGCAGCCGCTGCAGCCCCGCTCCTGGCAAAGGGAATGTTCACCTGGCGGCCGTCGTGCACGCGCGACGCGAGGTCGGGGAGGCGGCCTGCGTCGGCTGCGGTGCTGATGCCCCCGGCTGCGGCGATGGCATCCGAGACACGGGCGTCCGGGCTGAGCTGGTACAGGCCGGGGTGCTCGACAGCGCCGCTGACGAAAACCAGCACGGTGGCGGGTGCCGGTGGGTCGGCGGCGGCCGCCATGGGCATGGGTGGCTGCTCGCCTGCTGGATGCATCGTCGCCCAGCCCCCGAGCGCGCCCAGCACCAGCACCCCGGCTGCGCCGGCTGCCACCCGGCGCTTGCCTACTCTGTTCAGCCATATTGCTATCGCCGTCATACAGATTTGTAGCATAGCGTAGGGCAGCGGCATTGCGCAATCGGAGCGACCGCCGTGAGGCGGAAAGCGCTACGTGTGGGTCAGAGGCGGTAGCGCCGCAGACCGTCCTCGCCGACGAAGGTCTCGGCTCCGGCGCGCTCGGCGAGAAAGCGGATGGCTCGACCGGATACCGGCTCGCCCGCTGCGGTTATTTCCCCGGCGATCTCTGCGGCGGTCGCCGCGCCCTTCTTGGCGAGCACCGCGCGGACCACTTCCGCCGTCACCGAGGCGGGCGTGGCCCGGCCCTTGGGACCCTTGCCCCGCCGCCGGCGCCGCGCTTTCGGCGCCACCGCCTTGCGCCGCCGCGGGCGGGCGCCGGCTGCGTCGCCCAACGCCGCTCCGGCACGGTCGAGCAACGCCACGGCGTCACGCACCTCTCGCCGCAGGCTCGCGTTTTCGGCGCGCAGCGCGGTGACCTGGTGGACCAATGTCTCGATCTTGCCCACGAGCCGCTCGGCGGCCTGCACGACCGGGGATTGGGCGGCGGCCGGCGCCGGGTCACCCGTCTCGCTCACCGCATATCCGAATTCCGGCATTGAAATCTCCTTGACGGCCACCGTCAGTCCGGGACAATCGTGCGCCCATAAACGGCTGTGCCCTGGCGTCTGCAGACATTGTGTGTCAAGAGTGTGCCGACTGGCAATCCTCTTTGCGATTGTTTGCAGTCACTCGAGGCCGTGGAGGACGCGGAGGCAAGCGGCTCGGGCTACCATGAGATCGACCCTGGGGCCATAGCTCAGCTGGGAGAGCGCTTGCATGGCATGCAAGAGGTCGGGAGTTCGATCCTCCCTGGCTCCACACCCGTGGCGCCGCCAGCAGGTCGCACCGGGGGTCCGCTAACCCATCGGATTCAACAGTTCAGCGCGCCCTGAACGTGCGCCGTCTTGCCCCGCGCCGTGGCGATGTCGGAATTGATGTCAAAGCCGGTGTTGGCGTGGAACGTTCCCCCGCTGGCCGCCGTGAAGTCGCCGTACTTCTCGGCGTCGAGAAACACTGAGCCGTCGCTCTTGACGGTCAGGTCGCCCTCGTCGCCCTCCGCCGCACCCATGATGTGCACTTCGGCCTTGTTGGCCCCGCACGTCGACTCCGACGTGTCGCCCGCTTTCGACCAGGTGCCGGTGATGTCGCCTGTGAAAACGACCGATCCGCCACCATGCGCCGTGGCGCTGGCTGCGGGGGTATTGCCACCCGAACCGCAGCCCCCCAGCGCGAGCAGGGCAGCGACCATCGAAACGCCGAGGAACCACAAGCGAGTCATGCAGAGCCTCCGTTCTGGCAAATTCTGGCCACCCTCGCCGACGGGGTGCCATCTCGCTGGACGGCACCGAGCACGGAGCATAGCGTGGGGGCCAGCGTGTGCGCGCCACGGTTGCCCATCACCCAGCCGTAGCGCAGTCGTGGCCGGTGCGATACCGGCCGGGTGGACGCGCCGCACGAGACTGGCAGCGTGCTCCAGGCTGTCACGGCCCGAGTGCCGTGGGTGTCCAGTCGAGCAGCGCGGCGACGCGCCACGCCACGTCCTCGCGATGTCATCTCCGTATCCCGCGAAGTTCTGCGCTTCGTCCTCGGCGGCCTGCTCGCCGCCGTGCTGATCGCCGGCGGCAGCTTCTGGGCAGTCAGCAGCGCGGCGACAGGCGACGCGATCAACTCGGCCGAGTTGGTGACCCAGCTGGACGGACACGGCATCGTCGAGCCGTCACTCTCGACCGCACTCCTTTCGGGCGACCCCGACGCCGTCGCGAACCTCGACCGGATCGTCCACGAGCGCGTTCTCGGCGACCGCGTGGTACGGGTGAAGGTCTGGACCGGACGTGGCCGGGTTGTGTATTCGGACGCGCGGCAGCTCATCGGGCGGACCTACGAGCTGGGTGACGACGAGGAGCACGCGCTCGCAACCGGGGAAACCGACTCCGAGCTCAGCGACCTCACCAAACCGGAGAACCGATACGAGGTGGCGTTCGGCACGCTCCTCGAGGTGTACATGCCCGTGCATGCTGCAGACGGCCGCAGCCTGCTGTTCGAGACATACCAGCGCGATGCGGTGATCGAGGCCGACCGCGCACGAGTCTGGAGCGGGCTGTTTCCGGCACTGGTGGCGGGTATCGCGTTGCTCTTCGTCGTCGAGGTGCCGCTCAGCTGGCGCCTGGCACGGCGTCTGGAACGAAGCGGCCGCGAACGTGCGGCCTTGCTGGAGCGCGCTATCGACAGCTCAGAGTTGGAGCGACGCCGGATTGCCGCGGACCTGCACGACGGCCCCGTGCAATACCTCACCGCGCTCAGTCTGTCCCTCGGCGTCACCGCCGAGGCCTTGCGCGATCCTTCGCGTGCCGCCCCCGACAGTGCTGCGTTGGTGGCCAGCCTCGATGAGGCTGGCGATCGTTCGCGCACCGCCATCCGCGAGCTGCGCAGCCTCATCCTGGAAGTCGCTCCGGCTGACCTCGCGCACGTCGGCCTGGCCGCCGCGATCGACCGTCTGGCGGCCACCGCTCGAGACTCGGGACTCATGGTGCGCGTGCATGCCGGGAACGTTCCATCACTCAGCCCCGACGTAAACGCGCTCATCTATCGCGCAGCGCAGGAAGCAATCCGCAACGTGATCAAGCACGCGCGCGCATCAACGCTGACGATCAACCTCGTGCAACACGCCGGCGCGGTGGTCCTCGAGGTTGTCGACGACGGCAAGGGCTTCGACCGGGACCAGCTGCAACGCCGGCGGCAACAGGGACACGTCGGGCTGTCGTTGCTGGAGGATCGAGTCGGCAGAGCCGGCGCGCGGCTGACGATCGACTCCGCGGGGGGCCGGGGCACCACCGTGCGCCTGGAGGTGAGCGCGGGCTGATCCGCTAACGTCCCGAGCGTGAAACAGCTCTGGGCTCCGTGGCGCATGGCGTACGTCTCCGGTGCCGAGCGGACGCCCGACGGCTGCTTCATCTGCGCGGCAATCGACGGAGCTGACCCGGAGGCGACCCGATACGTCGTCGAGCTCGCCGAGCGCACCATCGTGCTGCTCAACCGATATCCGTACAGTCCCGGCCACCTGATGATCGCGCCGCGGCGGCACCTCGCCGATCTGGCCGAGATGAGCGCCGATGAAGGCAAGGCGCTGTTCGTCACCACTCAACGAGCGCTGACAGCGCTCCGCGAGGCCAGCCAACCGGGCGGCTTCAACATCGGGCTCAATCTCGGCGGCCCGGCAGGTGCAAGCGTCGACCATTTGCACCTGCACGTGGTGCCGCGCTGGGGCGGGGACACCAACTTCATGCCGGTGATCGGCGACGTCAAGGTGCTGCCCGAGCACCTCGACACCACCGCGGCGCGGCTTCGCGAGGTCTACGCAGGCTTGCCGGCGCCCTGAGCTGCTGAGGCCGGATCGCTGCAGCGGCGACGCCGAAAGCGGGCCAAACGCTATAGTCCGGGCGCCACGGCAAGCTTGCCCTGGTGCGACCCCGCTCGGCGGGCGCGTTTCATCGCCGGGTGTGGCGTCAGGAGATCACGTTGGGTTCGGTCATCAAGAAGCGGCGCAAGAAGATGCGCAAGCACAAGCACAAGAAGATGCTGAAGAAGACGAGGTGGCAGCGCCGCGGCTAACCGCGATGGGAAGCCGTACGGCGCTCTCCCGCTACGCGCGCGCGTAGGAGTGCAGACCGGCGATCCATAGGTTGACCGCGTACAGCGTGAACAGGATCGCGGCGAAGCCGAACGCCGTGATGATCGCGGCGCGCTTCTCCTTCCACCCGTATGTGACGCGGGCGTGCAGGTAGATGGCAAAGACCACCCATGTGATGAAGGCGAACGTCTCCTTCGGGTCCCATCCCCAGTAGCGGCCCCAGGCGTGCTCGCCCCAGATGGCGCCGCAGATGACCCCGAACGACCAGATGGGGAAGCCGATCATCACGAATCGATAGCTCCATAGGTCGAGCGAGCGCGCGCTGGGGAGAACGCGCTGCATTCGCGCGGCCAGAGCCGTGAGCGGGGTCGCGCCGAAACCGGCGCCACCGCCACCACCCATCGTGAGAGCCGCGGTGCCGCCAGCGCCAACCCTCGCGGGCGCGGGCATGCCGGTGACGGCGAGCACTCGCTGGTCCGCCCAGCGGCGCGCCAGGTAGGCCATGCCGAAGAAGAAGGAGAAGCTGAGGATCCCGGATGACGACGCCATCGCGGTCACGTGGATGGTGAGCCAGTAGCTGTGCAGCGCCGGGATCAACTGCCCGGGTGGAACATAGAGCATGTAGGCCACGCCGAGCAGCGCCACGGCCAGGATCATCGCCGGCAAACCGATCAGGCGCATGCGCGTGCGCACCATCAAGATCGCGCACACGGTGACTACGATGAAGGCAATTCCGGTCGAGTACTCGTACATGTTCCCCAGCGGCCAGTGGCCAGCCTCGAGCGCTCGGGTGAGGATCGAGGCGCCATGCAGCGGCCAGCCCAGCAAGACCAGGCCGAGCGCGATGTCCGCGAGGAACCGCCGGCGCAAGCCCAGATACAGGACAAAGCCGACGAGCGCAAGCGAGTACGCGCCGACGGCTACGCCGAAGAGCACGAGGGACGCGGGGGCGCTGGCCATGGCTGCGCGCCGAGTGTAGTGGAATGCGCGACTCCACCCAGCGGCGCGGAACCTCTTCTACTATTGGGCGCGATGGCACGCCCGCGCATCCTGCTCGCCGATGATGATCCGCGCGTCCTGCAGGTGGTGTCCCGCTACCTCGATCTCGAGGGCTACGAGATGGCCACCGTCGCCGACGGTGAAGCTGCGGTGATCATGATGCCGGGCATCGACGGCATCGAGGCGTGCCGCCGCATTCGCGCGAACGCGTCCACGGCCGCGACCCCGGTTCTCATGTTCAGCGCGCTGAGCGAAGAGGCCGAGGCCGCCAAAGCGGCCGGCGCCGACGGCCTGCTGCCCAAGCCGTTCAACCTGCCGACGCTGGCGGAGGCTGTGAAGACGTTCTTCGCCGAGCACGGCGCCTCTGCGCCCGCCGAGCCCGCGTAGACGCGGGCATATACTGGCCCGCGCCCCGGTGCATCACTTGGGGCGGTAGCTCAGCTGGGAGAGCGCTGCCCTCGCACGGCAGAGGTCAGGGGTTCGAATCCCCTCCGCTCCACCCTCCGCTCCACCAAATCCTGGTACTCGAACTCTTCGCTTATTGCGCCTTTGGCCTTCTGCTGGGTCGGTTAGCGGGCGCGAGGAACCTGCAGCGCGGCCCCGACGAACGACGCAGCCTGCCGTCCAATGTGGCCAGCGAGGCTCCCAAGGCCTCTGCGAGAGAGACGTACCAGGCCTCATAGGCAGTGAGATTCCTGTGCAGCTCCCACACGCGAGGCGCAAAGGGCTCGTATGGAAAGAGCTCGACTGGCAGCGTGACGAGGTCCATGTGGGCGAGCGCTGCCACATCGGTCGAGATGTCGCCAGCGATGGCGGCCCGCCGCACAATGTTGGCCGCCTCGACCGGCATTAGATGTGGTGCCGCGAGGGGCTCGGACTGCAGCAGGTCCTCGGCCCACGTTCCGGCCGATCCAGCGTCAACAAGCGCCGCCACAACGACCGACGCGTCGACGACCACAGTCATCGGCGGTCACGGTCGCGGTACTCGAGGATTCTTTCTATGCTGATGTGGCTGCGGGTCGTTGACTTGCGCTCACGGATGCGAGCGACAAGTTCGCCCGCGTCCGGTTTGGTGGCGAGCTCGATTAGTCGCATCCGTAAGTACTCCTGCAGGGAGCGACCGGAGCGCGCTGCGCGTGCAGCGAGCTCGTCTTTGGTCTCGTCGGGGACGTCACGAACGGTGATTGCCGTGCTCATTGCCTGCAGTATGACAGCAATGCTGCTATTTTGTCAGCGGGCCTATCAGACGCTGTTGACAACGAGCAGCGCATCGAGCCCGGCGAGATCACGTGGGTTCCGCGTGTACAAATCCAGGCCGTTCGCATGGGCGACCGCGGCGATGAGCAAGTCCGCGATCCGGATACGGTGACTCCGGCGCGCAGCGACGATGGTCGCAACGATCAGACCGAAACTGCGTGCTGCAGCTCGATCGAAATCAAGCGGCTCGAAAAGCCCTTCCGCCTGCTGTAGTCGGGCCTGGCGGCGAGCGCGCTCCGACGCGTTGCTCGCCAGGTGAGGCCCAGCTGCCAGCTCAGCGAGAGAGAAGGTCGAGATCGCAACTTCGTCCGGCAGCGCTGCTTGGACAGCACCATCGTCCCAGTCAACGACCACCGACGTGTCGATCAATCCCGAGCTCACCTCGTGAGTCGCTCGCCGGTAACCTTCTCGAGGTCCGCCCTGAACCGGGCGGCGTCCAGGTGCGGTCCTGTGGCCGCGACCGCGATCAGATCAGTCTTGCTGACGAAGCGACGTTTGCCAGCGGTCACCGGGCGCAGCTCGGCCACCGGCGTTCCGTTCCGAGTGACGATGAAGTCCTCGCCGCGCGCCACCGCTTCGACGACCTCGGCGTTCCGATTGCGGAGGTCCCGTTGAGGGATCGTCCGAGACATGTAGCGGATCGTAGCACATCTCGCTACGCGAGGAGAGGGCAGCGCGAGCGTCTAATGCCTCCCGCACTCTCGCTCCAACGTCTGTCAAGCGCTGCGCGGCGGCGCTGAGTATCTATTCCGCCTCGGCGCGCGCACATTCGCTACCAGAGTGTCAGCGGTCGCGGGTGGGGGTGCTTGCGCAAACGGCTGTCCTTGGTCACCAATCGCCAACCGTTTTCGACGGCAGTTGCATAAATGAGTCGGTCAGCCGGGTCTCCGGGGAACGAGGGCGGCAGCGACATGGCAGTGCCTGCAATCGCTGCTGAGATACCAACGCTTCTGACATGACCGGCAAGCTCGTGCAGCCACGAGGTGATCGGAACACTCACGACGATCCTGCCGTTCGCTGCCAGCCACGCAAGCTCGAACCATGAGACGTCCGCAACCGCCAGCTCGTCCGCCTCGCGCACCGCACGCCGAGCGTTGGCGCTGAGTCGCTCCGGTTCAGCCGACCACCAGTGGACGGCGTGGGTGTCGAGCAGAACGGTCACCGGCTCTTCCACGGAGCAGCCGTGGTGAACAACTCCTCATCGCTCGCCGCGCTGATCGCTACCCCTGAGAGCGCTCCCTCGAGGGATCGCGGGCCACGCGCTGGGACCAAGCGCGCAACCGTGCGGCCGTGCTTGGTGATTTCGATGATTTCGCCGTCCGATACCTGATCGAGCAGACTGAGGATCCGGGCTTTGGCTTCCGTGGCGGTGACTTTTATGGACATGTGGTCATTATAAAGACCAGTGGCAGCCCGAGCGAAGCCAACCGAGCTACGCGCCGGCCTCCGCGGCGTTTGCGGCTACCGATCGGTTATGCGCGCCGTGAGATCACCCGCGCAGTGCGCTTGCGCACGGCAAACAACACCAGGCCCGCCCCGCCCAGGACCAGGACGGCCGGTGTGAACGGCGCCTCGGGAGTGACCGCTGAGGTCGCGTTGATGGTCGGCCCGTCGGTTTGCGACGTCACCCACGTGCGAACGCACAGCGAGCACTGATTCAATGAGTTGGGATTGGTCTGCGGCCAGACGATCTGGAAACGGCCCTCGTTGTCCAGCGCCACACCCCAGACATCGGT
>VBJV01000051.1 GCA_005879785.1 Chloroflexota bacterium | reverse complement strand
CGTCGTCGCCCGACGTCACGCCGCCGGCGAACGCGCACCAGCCCCAGAAGCCGAAACCGCCGCCCCCGCCGGGGACCGTGCCGGTGCCGGAGAAAGTCGCCTGCCAGTTGGCCTTGCCATAGGCAGCCGCGTGTCCCCCGCCTGTTGCGACCAAACCCGCCGCAAGGATTCCCGCGCCCGCCAGCCCAAGTGTCATCCGTCGAATGCGTCGCAACATGCTCGCTCCCTCGAAAAAAGATCGGATCAGTCGGCGGGATCTTACGGAAGCTGTCCTGCCGGCAGCAACCAAGGGCTCCGATCGCTTGAGTCGGCGCGAAAACACACACTCACGCGACGCCATCTGCGCCTCAGCTGCGCGCACGGGCGCCTGCACGATCCCGTCGAAGCTCATCCGCTCTTGCACGAGGACCTTGCGCCTTCCGCGCATCTCCTCTGTTTCTGCGACTCGCCACCAACGCGAACGGCGCGCCGATCAGCGCCGTCAGCAGATCCGTGAAGCTCCGATACACCAGTCCGGCCGCAGCACCTGCAGCCGCCGGCACGCCATTGCCCACCATGAGAATCGTCAGCAGTCCTTCGAAGGCGCCGAGTCCTCCGGGAACGAAGCTCATCCCAGCCAGGATGTAGCTGAGGCCCAGGATGAACGTGCTCGTCACGAAGCTGATATGGGTGAGGCCGAGGGCCAGGAGTGCCATGTGGAAGAGGACGAACGACAGCAGCGCTGCGGCTGATTGCAACGCGATGATCGGCAGCGCCGAGCGCCAGCCCAACAGCTCCAGGAACGCTGGGCGCAGCTCGCGAAGCGCGCGGTCGAAGCGCTGCAGTGGTTTGAAGCGCTCGGCGAGACGGCGGCCTCGGTCGTATGCCGGCTTCCACACGATGGTCGTGACGACGCCGACGTGCAGCGCCGTCATGAGCAGCACCAGCAGCGTGACGTCCAATCGTGACGCCACCCTGGGTAGCACACCGAAGCCGACGAGCATCATGTACGTCAGCTCTTGAAAGACGACGGTTCCAGTGAGTGCACCGACTCGCTCGCGCGGTCTTGCCCTGTGCATCAGGGCGACGCGAGCCAGATCTCCAAGCGGTAGGTAGACGAAAACCTGCCCGGCGAACTCGAGCGTCAGGCAGCGGAAGAGCGATATGCGCACTCCGGTGCGGCGCAGTGCCACCCACCAGGCGGTGCCCTGACAGATGTAGACCACCAGCGTGACCGGGACCATGAGCAGCGCGAGCTGCCAGCGCATGCGGCTGAGGACCGCCACAAGCCGCGGCGGATTGACCGCCACCACCAATGCGACGAGGCCGGCCGCTGCAAGCAAGAGCAGCCAGTAGCGGCCGGCCCAGCGCACGGCGGAGCGCGTCTTTCGCGAGGTCAGCGCTTTCGAGCTTTGCCGCCCTCGAACAGCTCACGCCACGACGTCTCTGAAACGTCGACGCCGAATCGACGCGCCGCCGCCTCTATGCGCCGCCAGGCGCGGTCCCGCTCGGCGTCCGACACGCCCTCCACCTGGTCAAACCGTGCGATCGCATTGCGCACGTGGCGGGCGTCGTTGATCGGCTCCTTGCGCTGCTCGGGAAATGCGAACTCCTGCTCAGGCATGCGGTTTTCCTGAGCGGTGCTCAGCCCCTCGCTCCGCTTCGGGATGCTTCGTCCTCGCGCTCGCGCGCTCTGCACGGAGCGGGCCTTGGCGATGTTTCTCTTGGCAGCGGCCTTCTGTCGGACGGTGGCCATTACAACACCTCCTATATAGCCCTTGTGGATAGTCACGCTATCATATTTCCCCGATGATCTCCCGCGGTCACGACGGTCTTATGCGATGCAGCACCCGAAAGACGGCCAGACGCGAGGAGGCGACATGACCCAGAACACAGCGACACGCATCACCCACCTGGGGAACGCGGGGATTCCGGTCAGTGATCAGGATCGCTCGCTCGAGTTCTTCGTCGACAAACTCGGCTTCGAGAAGCGGCGCGACATTCCGTTCGGCGCCGGCGACCGGTGGGTGGAAGTCGCGCCTGCCGGCGCCGAGACGACGATCTCGATCCTGCCGCCGGGCCACGGGTTGACACCTGGCGTGGACACGCGAATCCGGTTCCTCACCCCCGACGCCGAGGCCGACCATGCAGAGCTGCGCGCTCGGGGCGTCGATGTCGATCCAGAGATCATGCGGTTCGGCGGACCCGTGCCACCGATGTTCGGTTTCCGCGACCCGGACGGCAACGCGTTCTACGTCGTGGAAAGCGCCTGACAACCTGCAGTCGCAGCCATGCACCCGCGAGTATCGTTGGACAATCCGGTCGCCTGACGCGTAGGCCTTAGCGAGGATGGATAAGCGATGAGCACTAGCGTTGAGAATCATCAGATGGAGCCGATCACTGCCCCGCTGGAGCCGCGCTCAGCTTCTGCGGGAACTACGAAAGCTCCCGCGTGGCTGAACGTCGAAGGCGTCGACGTGCTCGATATCGACGTAACTCAGGCGGATGTCGATAAGGGCAGGCGCTGTCTGCCGACGTGGTGCATGGTCGCCGTGGCGACCCGCCGCCAGCTTGGTTTGCTGGAGCGGCGGCAGTACACCTGGACGCGAGCCTGGGACGATCGTCGCATCGACAACCGGCTTTGGGTGGGCTCTCCGCCTAAGGACGATCGCTGGCGGATCACCTACCAGGGGGTCGACTACCTCTTACCGAGGGAAGTCGGCGAGCGCATCGTCGCCTGGGACGTTGGCTCTCCAATCGAACCTTTTCGCTTCCGGGCAGTGCGCCTGTCTGAACGGCGATGAGTTGGAGCATACGTGGAGCTCCGGGGTAGGAACTCGAGTCGTTCTGCGCGTGGAAGAGCCTACTAGTCTCAGACGTGGCCAGTTTGGAGCGTCCCATGCTCGAGTTTCTTGGCGGTTCCCTGTGTACGTGACACCGCCGGCGCGATACGCTCGCTGCAGCTGACGCTCCGGGCCGGGCGCGTGCGGTGTCGATTTCAGGGAGGCATGCCGGGTGACACAGTGACCACAGTCGAGGCTCAATTGCCGTCTCGCGGGACGATCCAGCGACCGCGGGTGCTCGCGACACTCGATGCCACAGCCGGCAGTCGACTTGTTCTCGTAGTTGCAGGGCCAGGGTACGGGAAAACGACCGTGCTCACGCAATGGGCAGCGGCCAACCGCACCGCATGGATCACCGTGCTTCCCAGAGATCGCGGCTTCGGCGGCCTGGCACGGGCGTTGCTGCGAGCGCTCGACGCGCTCTCGCCCGGCATTGAAGTGGAACTGCGCCCCGTGGTTGCAAGTTGGTCGCCCGAGATCGGCCCGCACGAGGCGGCATGGGCACTCGTGGACCTGCTCAATGATGTGCTGGGGCGGGAGCCGGGTCATATCAGCCTCATCGTCGATGACGCGTCCGAATTGGCTCAGCAGGACACGGCATGGGATCTTCTCGACGCACTCGTGCGACAGGCCCCCGCGGGACTCCGCGTACTCATCGGGTCTCGCACGCAACCCCCGATTCCAACCCAGCGTCTCCGCGCTCGCGGCGAGCTGTCCGAGATCGACGTGGCGACCCTCGCCTTTGAGCGCCAGGATGTCGAGCACCTCCTGCGCAGTCACGTCGGCGACGTTGACGGCTCGCTGACTGCACGTGTCTTCGACCTCACGCAAGGTCGCCCGGCTGCGGTGCGCCTGGTTGCCGATTCGCTCGCCCGCGTGCGTTCCGACGAGCATGACGCTCTTCTGAGCTCGATAACGCAGCCGGGTCGGCCACTCTTCGAATATCTCTCGGAGGAAGTATTCGCGGCTGAGGCGCCTGAAAGCATGGTCCTGCTGCGCAGCGCGGCAATCCTCGGGGCCACTGAGGCCGGCATCTCAAAAGCGCTGGGAATCGCTGATTCAGAACATCGCCTCGCCGACCTCGCGCGGCGAGGGCTGCTCCATGAAGAACCACCGCAGAGTGGACGCTTCGTCGCTCTCGAGGCGTTTCAACAGGTGATGAACCGCTCTATCGGCAGAAGAGATGCTGCACGGGTACGCCGTCTGGCGGCTTCCTCTCTTGAGACAGCAGGAAGGCCCCTCGACGCGCTCGCGGTGCACCTCGATGAACCACCATCGGTTTCGCGGACCAACGCAGTTCGTGGCCTGGTCCTCCGTCGCGGCCGTGAGATGACAGGAAGCGAAGGTGC
The DNA here is from genome assembly GCA_005879785.1 of Chloroflexota bacterium. Lineage (GTDB taxonomy): Bacteria > Chloroflexota > Dormibacteria > Aeolococcales > Aeolococcaceae > CF-165. Next base: position 7,320 of record VBJV01000051.1, on the reverse strand, counting down.
GGCGGCGACAGCATCCGCGCTGATCGACGTTGGTGTCGGCGGCAATCCGTTGCTCGAAGCGACCTTGGGTGAGGCGCTGCAGTTCAGCGGCGACTGGGATGGAGCCATACAGGCGTACCAGCGGGCTGCGACAGGGCATGTTCTACCTGCTCACCTCACGTGGCGATGGGGCTCGCTGCTGTACCTGCGCGGCCAACTGGCCGATTCCGCGGCTGTTCTCGAGAGCACTGCCACCGCCGGCGACCTTGCTGACCATGCACTGGTCCTCGCGTGGATGGCATCGGTTCAGTGGGCGCGTGGTGACATGGCGCGTGCAAAAGACCTCGCCCGCGAGGCACTCGCCAAAGCCACAGCCGTTGGAAGCGCCTCGGCATCGGCCGCGTCGCACGTTGCTCAGGCACTGATCGCCGCTTCTGAGGGAAACCGCGAGGCCAACCTTCGAGAATATGAGAGGGCGCTCGCTTACGCCACGAAGGCGCGTGACACCCTGCTGGTCACCCGCATCGAGGCTAATCTCAGCTCAAGGCACCTCGAAGAAGCACGTTATGGTGAGGCGATCGCCCACGCTGACGCCGCGCTGCGGATTGGCGTGGGCATCCCCTCCCTGGCAGCGCTCGCAGAGGCCAATCGTGCCGAGGCAATGCTCCGGCTCGGACGCCTCGATGAGTCGCTGGCAAACATCCAGCACTCCCGCGAGACGTATTCAGCTGTGAGGTCTCTCTATGTGTACCGTCCGTTGACGCTTCTTGGAGACTTGTGTCGGGAGCGCGGAGATCTGACCGGAGCGCGTGCCGCATACCTTGAAGCACGCGCGTTGGCCCAGCGCTCTGGCGACGTGCATGGACTCGCACCCGTACTCTCGGGACTCGCCCTCGTGATTGCTGCCGAAGACCCCGGCCAGGCTCGAGAGCTTGCCGATGAGGCGACGAGGGTCGCCGACGCGCGTTTCCGGCCGGTAGCGGCCGCCGCTGCCGGCTGGGTTGCGTACATGCAGCAAGACTTGGAGGCAGCTCGCCATTTTGCTGCAACAGCCGAGGCGGCGGCACTCGAGACCACGGATCAGGCTGGACGCGCCGAAGCTCTTGAGTTGTCGGCGGCATGCAACCCAGAGGCGGCGGGGACCTACCTCTCTGAGGCGATCGCGATCTGGGTCACTATCAACAACCCGCTCGGTGAGGCCCGCGCCCGCCTTGCTCGCACCGTTCTTCATCCGGACCCTCGTTGGACGGCAGAGGCGAGCGTCGCGAAGGATACGCTGGTGCAGCATGGAGTTCGATTGCAACCGGCAGCAGCCGGTCTCTTGGCTGCCATCGTCGAGCCTGGGCTGGGAGTCCAGATCAATACGCTCGGAAGCTTCCGCGTTACGCGTGACGGCAGGACCGTTGCGCTCGCCGAATGGCCATCGCGCGAGGCAGTGACCTTGCTCAAGCTGCTATCGGCAGGTCAAGGACGTCCAGTGAGCAACACGACGATTGCCGAGGTGCTGTGGCCCGAGGAAGACGAGCGCCACATCGCAGCACGGATCACGGACCTGGTGAACAGCGCGCGCTCCGTGCTCGATCCAACGCGCCGGTACCCGACGAATCACTACGTGACCAGCGATGCCAACGCTCTCGCCCTCACCATCGACCACGTCGACCTCGACGTCGCCCAGCTACTCAAGATCGCTCGCGAGGGCCTGCGGTATATCTACGAGCAGGACTGGGGGCGGGCGCTTCCTCTCCTGCAAAGCGTTGAAGACCTTTACGCGGGCGATTTCCTTGATGAGGACGCATATGAGCCATGGTCGGCGGATTGCCGTGAACAGGCGCGGATCGCCGCCTGCGACGCGTCGCGCACGCTGGCGAGACGGGCAGCACGGCAAGCCGATGACGAGGGTGCATGCCGTCATCTTCGCCGCGTGCTGGAGCGCGACCCCCACGACGAGGAGGCCTGGCTCTTACTCATGGCGACGCTGGTGAGAATACGACGCCATGGGGAGGCACGGCGAGCGTACGCGGCCTACGCGCGACGCATGAATGAAGTCGGCGTGGTCCCGGCTCCCTTCGATCGCAGTGGCGCGGCCGCGGCTCCGGAGGCGGCCGCTGAACGGCTTCTGGCTACCGTGCTCTTCACGGATATCGTCGATTCAACGGCCCATGTTTTGAGCATCGGCGATCGAAGCTGGAGGGACAGGCTCGACTTGCACGACGCAATGGTGCGACACGAGCTGGCACGTCACCACGGTCGCGAGATCAAGACCATGGGTGACGGTGTCCTGGCGACGTTCGACAGTCCAGCGCGAGCAATCGCGTGCGCCACCGCCGTCCGTGAGGCCGTTCGCACCCTGGGATTGGACATCCGCTGCGGACTGCACACGGGTGAGGTCGAGCTCCGCGGCGAAGATATCGGAGGCCTCGCAGTCCACATTGCCGCACGAATCTGTCGCCTTGCCTCTCCAGGCGAGGTGCTTATTTCGCGGACCGTCAGGGATCTATTGGGCGGGTCCGGTGTCACGACTGCTGACCGAGGACTCCATGCGCTGGCGGGTCTTCCCGACCAATGGCAGCTCTATGCAGTAGCGTCGCAGCACGCGCTTCCTCAGCCCCCGCTGGTTTCAGAGAGGACCTAAATTGTTGACAGTGCGAGACTCACGGGTGGGACGCGCCGTTTCGCGCCGCCAGCACCTCGGACACGAAGCGAAGCCGCTCCGGCTTCAGCTGCAGCCAGCTTCGCGCTGCCATCCGCACCAGCGTCGCCACTTCGTAGAGAGCGACGCGCTGCGCATGTACGGCCGGCCCGCCAGCCGCCCGATACCGCTCCACGAAGCGCTCGGCGAAGACGTCCGCGCCACCATGGGAGCGCTTGGCCAGGTGGAACCCGAGGTAGGCGACGAAGCGGCCGAGATCGAGTGCCGGCTCCGCCCGGCACATCTTGTCGAAGTCGAGGACCGTGACCCCGTCCCCGTCGAACAGCAGTTGCGAGGGCGTGAGATCGCCGTGCGAGAGCACGACTGATTCAGGACGTGTGGAGGCAGCAGCCGCTCGCAGTGAGTCCGTCCAATGCGTCAACCACTCGGCCAGCTTGGGTGCGTACGGTCGCACGAGCTCTACGGACGCGCAGGCGCGCTGGATCTCGTCCGCCGCTGTGCGCGGATCACCCGCTGCGACGCGCGAGGCGTGCACCCGTGCCGCGACCCTCGCCGCGGCATCTACGAGCATCGTGACCTGAGCTTCAGCGTCGAGGGCGGCGCGCGTGCCTGGCATCTCATCGACGAGCGTCAGCACGAGCTCGGGAACGTGACCGATGACGCGCGGGAATCGGATCGGATCGTGCGCATCGGCGGGTTTGCGCGCGGCGAGCTCCTTGAGTGCAGCGCTCACCGCCACTGCAGCGGTCGCGCTGTAGCCGACCTTGCCGTACACCACCGCGTGCGATTCGGACCGGAGCCGGTACCGCAGCACGCACCCGCGAGTCCGCCGGAACACGACGAGCTCGATTCCGAGGATTGTCGCATCGGGCACCACCGCGCGGAGCACTGCGCCCATGTGGGCGGCATCGAACGCGCGCACGAGGGACGGCAGCGCGCCGCTCACGGGGAACACGCTCACCGCGAGGCAAAGGTCGTCGATGACGCCGGTGAGCCGTCCGGACGGCGCGGGCCCGCGCATCCGCTCGGCGAGCGGGCAGAGCACGGCGCTCTCCCACTCTGCCGCCGCGGCACGGCTCGTGAACATCGTCGCCAGCGCGAGCGGCGTCCGCGGCGTGCCGCCTGGAGCGCCGAGGTGCAGCGGATACTGGAGCGCGCACGACGGCCCCGAGAGCTCCGCCCGGGGGCGCTCGCACGCTTCGACTACCGCACCGCCGCTGTCGAAGAGACCGGCCTGCAGGCGCTCCCGCATGATGCCGGGGTCCATGGCCTCGCGCAGGTTGGGAAACCGGCGCAAAAGCCGCGGGCTGGCGAGCGGGTCGGGGTGTTCGACTGGAGGGGGCGCGTCGATCATGCGGGTTCCGGCCGCGCCTCGCCGCGCACGATCCCGCTGATGGTGGACGCCAGCTCGTCGGGAGCCGATTCGATCGTGCCGTAGCTCGGGAAGTCGTTGACGTCGACGACGACCAAACCGTTGGGGCTCTCGACGACGTCAACGCCGTAGAGGTCCAGCCGGAACGCACGACCCACGCGGAGCGCGAGCTCGCGCGCCTCGGGCGTCACCGCGGCGGCTTCGCGGTCGCCGTCGGCACCGCCGAGCAGCGATGAGCGGCGTCGCACCGCGTGAATGCGCTGCCCGGTGTTGTACAGCTTGAGGTCGTGACCGCGGTTGGATACCCACGGCTGGGCGATGAGCCTTTGACTCGCCAGCCCGTCCGACACGGCCGCGACGAGCTCCGCAGGAGTGCGCACGAGGCGGACGTCGTCGCCGAACCCACCCGAGCTCGGCTTGACGACGACGGGGAAGAGCTCGTGCGGCAGCGCTTCGAGCTGCTGTGCGGAGCTCGCCAGGTAGGTGGGCGGCGCGGGAATCGCGTGCGCGCGCGCGATGGACGCCATGACCAGCTTGTCGCGCACGCGCTGCACCGCGGTCGCGTCGTTGATCGTCGTGAAGCCGGAGGCAGCAGCGGCCTGCAGGAGGCTGAGGCCCGGGCCGCGGGACACGGTGCGCAGCACGAAGGCGGCACATCGCCTGTCCAGCAGCGCCTCCAGCCCCGCCGGCGCTGCAGCGGGCTCCACGACGGCGCACTCGTGTCCGAGCTGCCGGAGCCGATCGATCACCGCCATCGGCAGCCTGCTGCGTCTGTACTCCGCCTCGAGGATGAAGCAAATGCGAAGCGCCGCACCGCTGCTCATGCCATGACGCCGAGCGCCCTGGACCGCTCCTCGAGGATCGTCAATACAGTGCGCAGCCGCGACGGCTTGAGCTGCAGCCAGCTGCGCGCGGCCATGCGCACCAGGGCGGCGCACTCGTACAGCAGGGGCCGGGCTTCATCCACCCTGCCACGGCCGTCTCGGTAGCGAAGCAGCAAGCTCTGCGCGAGCTCGTCGACGGCGACGGCGTCGAGCTTGGCGAGCTTCACGCGGAGCGGCGCGACAAACCGCCCGAGGTCCAAGCTGGGCTCTGCCTGGCAGACTCGATCGAAGTCGAGCACGCCGACGCGCGAGCCGTCGAGCATGAGCTGCGACGGAGCGAGGCTGCCGTGCGCGAGCCCGGGCTCGCCGGCCGGCACTCGAGATTCCGTCATCGCGATGCGCTCGAGGATGCCGGTCAGACGAGCAGCGAGGTGTGCGTCGTCGCGCGCGACGAGCCGGGTCGCGTCAGCTGCTCGTGACAGCTCGTCGTGGAGGAATCTGAATGGCCCCGCCCTGACCCCCGATCCATGCAGCGCCACGGCCACGCGCGCAGCGCCGTCGACTGCCCGCTCGCGACCCGAGGGCGCCGACAGGTCAGGCGGATTGCCGGGCACGGCGCTCACCGCGTACAGCATCAGGTCGTCGGAGTATCCGAGCGCGAGCGGGAAGTAGATCTCGTCGCCCGACATGCGCGCGGTGAGAGCGCGCAGCGCCTGCTCGACGGCGGCGCCCACAGCCGTGCGTCCGACCTTGCCGTACACCACCGGGTGCTGCGCCGAGTCCAGACGGTAGCGGAGCACGCATCCGCGCGTCCGGCGGAGCTCGATGAGGGCGACGTCGCGCACCGTCACTCGCTCGCCCAGGATGCCGGTGAGCGCGTCCGAGGCATGTGCCGGATCGGCGGCGCGCGCGAGCGTCGGCAGCGCGCCGTTGACCGGGAACACGCTGACGGCCATCGTCAGCTCGGGCAGCACGCCTGTGCTCCGTGGCGCGCGTGGGTCCGCCTGCGGTGCAAGCACTCGCCGCTCATACGCCTCAGCGTCCGCGGCGCTCGAGAGCATCACGCCGAGCGCAAGTATCTCGCGCTCCGCCCCAGCGGGTGCGCCGAGTCGGAGCGGGTACTGCAGCCAGCAGTTGTCCTCTCCGACCTCTGCTCGCGGCCGCCCGCACGCGACGACGCGCGCGCCACTCTCCGCGAACAACGTCTCCTGCAACGCTGCGGCCATGCCGTCCGGGTCCATCGCGCTGGTCAGGTGTGGGAAGCGCTGGAGCAGCGAGTCGCAGGTCAGCGGGTCGAGCGCCTCGCCTGCGACGGCCCCGATCATCGCTGGGACTCCGCGCCTCTGAAGAGCGCTGCAAGCCGCCTCGCTGCGTTGCGTCCGTCGAAGTCGGCGGCCGTCTGCGCTGCACCGGCGCCGAGCCTTTGTCGCAGCGCCGCATCATCGAGCAGCGCGCCGATGCCCGCGGCGATCGCGGCGGTGTCGCGCCCCCCGATGAGCAATCCGCTGACGCCGTCGCGCACCACCTCGGCGATGCCGCCGACCGGCGTCGACACCACTGGTTTCGCACATGCCATAGCCTCGAGGAGCACGTTGGGGACGCCGTCGCGATCGCCGTCCTCCGTGACCCTGGGAGTGAGCGCGAAGATGTCGGCGCGCTGGAATGCGGGCACCAGTTCGGCGTGGGTGCGCGCCCCCTCGAAGCTCACCGCCTCGCCGAGGCCCAGCCGGTCGCGCAGCGACTCGAGCCGGCCGCGATCAGGTCCGTCGCCGTAGATCGCACAGCGAAACCGCTTGCCGTTGCCGGCGAGCACCGCGCACGCCTCCAAGAGATCGTCGAAGCCCTTCTTCTCGACGAGCCTGCCCACCGAGAGGATCAGCGGTGCGCCGGGGCGCATCCCCCCGCCCGCAGGCGCGAACCGGCGCCGGTCGACGCCGTGATAGATGAGCTCGACCGGTGCGGCGTGAGCGACGACGCGGCTGATGTGGTCGTGGTTGGCGCGGCAGCATGTGATCACCGCCACCGCCTCGCGAGCGCGGGCGACCAGCGCGCGATCCGGGATCTGATAGAGGTCACGCGCGTGCGCCGTGAAGCTGAAGGGGAGGCCGGTGAGCCGGTGCACGAGGAGTGCCACGAGCGCAGGGTCGTGCGCGAAGTGAGCGTGGATGTGCGAAAAGGCGATGTCGCGCCCCTGCCGCGCCAGCTCGTCGGCCGCGCGCACCGCGGCGCCGAAGGCCGCGGAGGGCCCGCTCTCCGTGTACCCACCGAACAGCTGGCGGCGCCGGTGCGCGTAGGCGAGGGTGCGCGCGTAGCGCCAGGGCGAGCGAGAGAGCACGTGGAGGTGGGACGTCGCTCGGCGCACAGGCGAGGCTTCCAGGTAGCGCACCGGCGCGCGCACGTCGGCAACCTCCGCCTGCACCAGCGACTCGCCGCTGCGCACCAGGGCGAGGATCGAGACAGCCACTCCCAGCCGCTCCAACTCCCGGATCTCGTTG
>VBJV01000168.1:249-3537 GCA_005879785.1 Chloroflexota bacterium | reverse complement strand
AGAACTCACCGCCCGCGGCGTGGGACGCCGCCACCGCCGCCGCGAACCAGCCGCAACAGCCGGTCATTCTGAAACCAGTTCCTAGACCGGGCAGCCGCCGGCGCGGTAGATGGCGTCGCGCCGGGGATAGATGAGGCGCCGGTAGGTGCTCTGCAGCTGCCAGGCATACGTGGCATCTGCGCCCAGCATCGTCGCCGTCCGATCGGCCGAGCGCAGCCCGAAGCATTCGGCGCGGGACTCGTCCCGACCGAGGGCGAGGTGGCCTGCCTCGTGGCCGAGCGCGACCACCGCGAAACTCAGCGACCAGGCCCGTTCCGAGCCCAGGAGCGGCTGGTCGTGGTGGTACTCGAGTGCCATCAGCGGGCGGCACACAAGCGGCGCCAGATCGATACGCGATCCCCGCATCTCGGCGAAGCCGATCGCCGAGTCGCCTCGCGCGCGCCGGATCCGGGCCCAGTCGGACCGTGACCAGCAGCGCACCTCAACCGTCCGGCCGACCAGCTTCGAGGCGACCGATCCCAGCGCCGGATCGATGTGGCTCGCGGCTGCCTCGCCTCGCACCGTCGGAAGCGCCGCCGTCCACGGCGCCTCGCGCTGCCACACCTCGTGCACGTCTGCGGCGGAGACGAGCAGCGTGAACGCGGCGGCCGTCGCCAGCAGGAGCGGCAGCGGCAGGCGTCCGGCGGCCGCCGGCGAGCCGTGCGGCACGGCGACGTGCACCGACGGCACCCGCCGCCAGTACGTGCGGCACTGCGGCCGGTAGATGCGAAGGCCGATCGCCCGCTCCCAACGGCCGGTCAACGCCGTCCCCGCCGTGTCGAAACCCACGGCCCAGCTGCACACCATCGAGAACACGATCAGGGCGAAGATCGGCTTGCCGGGCGCCGGGTTGGCATGCGCCGCAACCAGGAATGCGACGGCAACAAACAGCGCGACGCCGATCGGCAGCAGGCACGATCGAACGTCCGGCCGGGAGACCGCGATCTCGAGCTCCTCGCCGGTGTGCACCGCGGCCGGATCGAAACCGCCGTAGCGGTGAGCGAGCGCCGTCAGCTCGACGACCGCCAGCAGCGCTCCGATGGAAAACGCTGCCACCGAGAGCAGCAGCGGGCTGCTGTCGTGCCGCCACAGCGCCGCGATAAGCAGGGCCGCAGCGGCCGGTCCGATCGTGACCCGCCAACGAAGCCGTCGCTGGTCGCGCATCGCCATCCAGCGCTGCTGCGAAATCTCAACCATCGCTACCCGTGACGACATAGAGCGACGGCGAACCCGTCTTTGTGCCTGCGAACGAGGCGACAGACTGATAGATGCGCTCGCCCCGCGCCCGCTCCTCGCGAATCACACACACCCACGCCAGCACGATGCCGCCCAGGGAGCAGCCGAACAGCGCCGGAGCGAGACTCACGGCGAGCGCTCGCGCCGGAGACGAGCCGTGGCCGGCCGCGGCGATCACGACCGCGAACGAGACGGCGGCGAACCCGATCCTGCCGAATGCGGCCAGTACCGGCCGGGCCGGGTGCCCGACGATCGCCGACGGCGGCAGAGGAGGATGCGTCACGCCCTCCGCCGCACGTTCCCGCGCGCGCTGGAAACGGTACCCCGACGCGGCGCCGGCGCAGGCCGCGAGCAGCGGCCAGGTCAGCATCCGCCCGTGCACCACCAGGGGCGCAGCCGCCAGCGAGAGCGCCAGCGCCCCGGCTGCCAGCATGAGTGCCGTTGCGGCGAGCTGTCGCGCCGGCGCGACCCGGGGCCGGGAGGGATCGTCGACACCGCCCGCGACCAGGCGGCGCCCCCGCAGGGTGATCACGTCGTGCGAGGCCATGCCTCACTATCGGCCGTGCACCATCCCGGCACGAGGGTTCCGGCTGTACCATCGAGCCATGCCGGTTCGTCCCTCACGACGCCGTCAGATCGCGCGTGTGCGAGAGATCGCGCATGTCGCGGCACGGCACGGCTTTGGCTACGCCTTCGAGCGGCGTGGCCGTCGCAGTCTGGGCGACCTGGCCGACGACGTCTCCATGGAGGCTCGCGGCCGCCACCTGCGCGAGATGGCGGACGAGCTGGGGCCGACGTTCGTCAAGTTCGGCCAGCTGCTCTCGCTGCGCGCCGACGTGATCCCGGAGGAGATCGCGGTGGAGCTGCGGCAACTCCAGGACGCGGTCAAGCCGTTCCCGTTCGCCGAGGTCGAACAGGTGATCCAGCGCGAGTTGAAGGCCGACATCGACCGCCTGTTCTCGTGGTTCGACCCGGTGCCCGTGGCCGCAGCGTCGATCGGCCAGGTGCACCTCGCCGAGCTGCACACCGGCCGCTCGGTGGCGGTCAAGGTGCAGCGCCCCAATGCGCCCCGCCAGATCGATGCCGACATCGCCCTGCTGCACCAGGTGGCGCGGATCGTGAGCAGCCGCGTCGAGCGGCTCGACTTCGTGGACACGGTCGAGCTGGTGAACGAGTTCGAGCGCTCGATCCGGCGCGAGCTGGACTACCGGATCGAGGCCCGAAACGCCGAGATGTTCCGTCGCAACTTCGCCGACCACGCCTCGGTCGTGATCCCGAAGGTGTACTGGACGTATTCCAGCGAGCGCGTGCTGACCCTGGAGCGGGTCGAGGGCACGAAGCTGGGCGACCTCGACCTGACCGCGCTGGAGCAGTCGGAGCGGCGGCGGCTGGCGCACCTGCTGGCCGAGACCTGGCTCGAGATGATCTTCCGCCACGGCAACTTCCATGCCGATCCACATCCCGCCAACGTGTTCGTGCTCGACGACGGCCGTCTGGGCCTGGTCGACTTCGGCATCACCGGAGCACTGTCGCCGCAGGACATGCGCCACCTGACGCGGCTGCTGATCGACGCCGTGAACGAGAACGTCGACCAGCTGCCGCGGCGCCTGCACGACCTCGGCGTCCGCTTCAACCGTGAGCAGGAGGACGAGTTCCGGCTCGAGCTGCGCGAGATCTACTACCGCTACCATGGCGCCGCACTGGGCGAGATCGACCCCTTGGAGATGATCCGCGAGGCCTTCGGGCTGATCGCGCGCATGCACCTGCGGCTGCCCACCCGCTTCGCGCTGCTCGACAAGACGCTGGCGACGCTCGGCTCCGTGGGGGCGGAGCTGTACCCCGACTTCAACGTGTTCGAGGTGGCCGAGCCGTACGCGGCCGAGCTGATGGCGCAGCAGCTCTCACCGGGCGCGCTGCTCGACCGGGGCAGGGAGGAGGTGGCCAACTACGGCGGGCTACTGATGGAGCTGCCCTATCAGGTGCACGACACGCTCGAGCAACTGCGTGACGGCG
>VBJV01000168.1:0-200 GCA_005879785.1 Chloroflexota bacterium | reverse complement strand
GATCGTGATGGGGGGCCTGATGATCGGATCCGCGCTGGTCGGCGCCGGCGCCGACGGGGGTCCGCACCTGCTGGGCGTGCACCTGCTGACGTGGTTCGGGTACCTGGGCGCAACCGGTCTGGGGTTGGTGCTGGTGATCTCGATCCTGCGCAGTGGGCGGCTCTGAGCACGATCGTTGCAACCACCGACACAAACGCGTA
>VBJV01000167.1 GCA_005879785.1 Chloroflexota bacterium | reverse complement strand
ATCTCGAGGCCCTCCGGCCCGCCCTCGTAGCCTCGCCACGTGCCGGGCGGGACGCGCACCACGTCCCACTCCTTGACCTCGACGACCTCGTCGTCGAGCTTCATCCGCCCGCTCCCGCGCACGACCACGTACACCTCCTCCTGCTCCTTGTGCGTGTGGCCGTACGGGAAGCGATAGTCGGGTGGGACGCTCTGGTAGCTCAAGCCGGACTTCTCTAGTTCGAGCGCATCGGTCGCCAAGCGGAACTCCAGGTCTGGCGCGCCGTCGAAGTTGGAGCCGACGTCCTCCAGGTCCGCCTTGAGGTTCCTGAGAGTGAACGGCACGGTTCAGGTGTCCAACACGCGGAGCACGGAGCCGTCGTCGGCCAACACGAGCTTCACCAAGTCCTCGACCTTGTGCTCTAGGTCGTTGGGACCGGGTCGCACCACGCCGTCTTCGTCTCGCACCCAGGCCACATTGCCTTCGACGCGCTCCCCTGTTCCGAATACCGGTGGCCGCAGGTGGTTCATCCCGCCGGACCATAGCCGAGCAGCCCAGGCCGTAGGGCGGCAGGCCCGAGCTCCAGGCGCATGCCCAGGGCGGACAGCTGGTGGCGGTCTGGGTGGCGGTCAATAGGCGGCGTGTCATGACGCCTTTCCACGCGCGCGGTCTGTAACTGGCTACGAAATTTCGAGGGATGACCGCGTCCCGATTCGCCCCTCGCCCTAGCCGTTCATCTGAAGCGGGCCGTGTGCAGCGCGGACGAAATTAATCGCATGTTCTCTTCCCCGCCCGAAACGGAGTCGCCGTGACACTCGTCGCGCTGAGCGCGTAGAGCAGCGGCACGGGATCGCCTGGCAGGCGCCAGCGGCCCTCGTCATCGCGGGCTCTATCCACTCATCGGCTCATCCCGCCCGGCGGTAGCGGATGTGTGTGGCTAGCGGCGAATGCAAGACCTCGACGGGCTCAAACCCGAACGACTCGACGCCGTCGAAGATCCGCTCGCCGGAGCCGAGCAGGACCGGCGCGACATCGAGCGTGAGCTCGTCGACGACCCCGGCAATGAGGGCCTGGCGCACGGTCGAGGCGCCACCCGCGATGTCTACGCCGCCCTCGCCGGCCGTCTCACGCGCTTGTGCGTAAGCGGCGTCGAAGCCGTCGGTGACGAAGTGGAAGGCGGTCCCGCCTTCCATCTCGATCGGCTCGTGGGCGTGATGGGTGAGCACAAACACCGGCGCGTGGTAAGGCGGCTCGGGGCCCCACCAGCCGCGCCAGTCCTCATCCCACTCGCCGCGGATCGGCCCGAACATGTTCCGCCCCATGACGTAGGCGCCGCGTGGGCGCATGAGCCAGCCGGTCGCCGTCGCGTCGGCGTCGTTGGCGCGCTCGTCGCCGAGATGCCAACTGTGGAGCTCGCGCCCGCGTTTGCCCAGTGGATCCTCGCGGCTCTGGTCGGGCCCAGCGACGAAACCGTCGAGCGAGATCGACATGTGGCAGGTGGTGTCCGGCATCGGCGTCCTCCCAAGGTGGTTGCGATTTGCAAGTGGCGACAGCACCCTAGTCCAGGCGACACACCCGCAAACTGACCACCGGCTCTCGGCGCATCCGGCGCTCTATCGATTCGTGGGCGGGACGCGCTGGTAGCTCAGGCCGGATTGCTCGAGCTCGAGCGCCTCGGTCGCCAAGCGGAACTCCAGGTCCGGCGCGCCGTCGAACCTGGACCCGACGTCCTCCAGGCCCCCTTGAGGTTCCTGAGCGTGAACGGCACGGTCGCAATCCTAGATGCCCTGGCTGGGGTCGCCGATCTGATGCGTCAAGCGCCGCGGTGCCAGGTTCCTTCGCCGCGGCGCTCCAGGGGGCAGACAGCAGGTACTGCTTCCCATGCATTGCAGGAGCCCTGGTCCCCGGGCATCGCGCTTCCCCTTTGCGCGATAAGCGAAAGGCGACTCGCATCAGCGCACGACCGAAGCATCCCGAACCGGGGTGACCTAATCACGCCCTGACATCCCCACCGGAATAGGTCCAAACAATGAATGCGTGGGCAAGGCGTCGTATTGGTCGCGCATATGATCTGCTCTCCCGCGTTCACACGGGAGGAGACGTGAGGTCAGCCCGCGCCGTCGCTGCTGCTCTTCGTCCGGAGGAGGCGTCTCGGGCTCCGGGCGGAGGTTGCTCGCTACTGTCGCGGAAGCGGCAGCCCGGGGTGGCGCGCGTTCGCTTCGTTAGCAGCGTCGAGCCATCCATCACGGTTGGACCTCCGGGGTCGCGGATGCAGTCCTCGGGGCCAGCGCCGGGGAGGACGGCGAGGCCATCACCGGCGCATAGATCCCAACCGGCTTCGTCTTGCCCTTTATGGTCAGGCCGGGGCGCTCGACGAAAGGGATCTCCGTCGCCCGGAGCAGCTCCCTGGTCCGCTCCCTGGAACGAGATAGTCGTCGACGGTCGAGGCAACGCGTACATCAACAACCAGGGCTTCGATTTTCCAGGCGGCGAATTCAGGCCGGGGACCATCGCGTTGCTCACGCCCTGCGGCGCAGCGCGGCTCGTCGCGGATGGGATCGCGTTCCCCAACGGCATGGCCGCCACTCCCGACAACTCGACGTTGATCGTGGCCGTTCGTCGTCGCGCAGGAGTGGCACGGAACCGATCAGATGGCCGGCGGGGCGCGAACGGGCCAGGTGCTGATCGCCGAAGCGCCAGCAGCGGGGGCAGGTTGGCCTTAAGCCAAATTAGCCGTCAGCTGGGGTCCGCGGGAGCCCGAAGCACGGCGTTGTCGCGATTTCTAGCTGCGCTGTCGCTTGTCGCGCTAAGCGACAGCAGCTAAGTAGGTACCGCAGACCTCGTGGCACCTTGCCCGTTCCGCGACGGGGAACTCGAGCGCTGGCACGAAAGCCGTTGCCGGAATTGAATTAGGAGCTTGGGAAACCGGCGACTTGACTCACCCTTAGACGCAGAGATTCTGACCTTGTCGCTCGACCTTATTGGAGTCACTGTTGCCCGCTCTGTCTCTGGCGCGTACGACGAAGTAGAACGTCTGCTCGACGGGGAGCGGCGGCGTGTCGAAGGAAGTGGCGCCGGCAGGAGTCGTGTAGGTCGGCACGGAGAAGTCCTCACCGCCGGGCGCAGTCGCCTGATAGACGTCATAGACGATTTGGCTAGAGGGAGTCCTGTTGTCGGTTGCTGGGTCCCAGCGCAAGTGATAGCTGGTCGTCCTTCCCCCGCCTATCGGACCGGGTATGCAGGTGGTCGCCGACTTGAGGCCGGCGAACGTCGGCGGGGTCGTGTCCCTCTTCGCCAGGGCGGGTGGACCGGTGAACAACAGGAGCACCGCGACTAGCGACAGCGATAGCCCCACGACTCCTCGCGTGGAGGCTCGATAACGCTTGGAGACCGACCTTGAAACTCTCATCAGACCCTCCAATCTCCGAACCCTCAGGAGCCTACCCGCGCAACCCGAGAGTACTCTTCGTCGCTCCCACACGGGACGGCTCCAGTCCGCGCGATGCACCGAGCGCCGCGAGCACCCGCCTTAAAAGCGAGCTGTGAGAATGATGCACGTGGCAGTACGTGACCCACGGATCGTGCTGGTGCCCGGCGGTTTCACTGGAGCCTGGATGTGGGCGGACGTGGCGGCCCTGCTCGAGGCAGGGGGAATCGAGGCCGTGACGGTCGAGCTGCCCACGATCGAAGAGCAAAGCGCCGGGGCGGACTTCTATGCGGACGCGCGAGCGGTGCGCGAGCTCCTGGACCGGCTCGAGCCCCCGGTCCTGCTCTGCGGGCACTCCTACGGAGGGGCGGTCATCACGGAGGCCGCGTCCGGTCCGCATCCCGCAGTGCGCGAGCTCGTGTACTTGACCGCGGCCGTCCCGGGAACGGGCGACAGCATGGTCAGCCTGATGAGCGCTGCGGCGGCGCAAGACACCGGCGCCGAGGAGGAGGGAGTGACCTTTCGCGAGGACGGCCTCGCCTTCCTCGACCGCGAGGCGGCTCGCCGCGCGCTCTTCAACGATTGCGAGCCCGAGCGCGCCGAGGACGGGCTTCGCCGGCTGCGCCCGATGAGCCTCTCGGGCGCCGATCAGCCGGTGAGCGCTGCGGCCTGGACACAGCTGCCGTCCGTCTATGTGCGAGGGAGCGAGGACCCGATGCCAGAGGCGGTGGCACCGGGCTTTCTCGAGCGGACAAGCGAGATAGTCGAGCTCCCCACGGGCCACTGTCCGAACTGGAGCCGCCCCGATCTGGTGGCGAGGCTGCTCGCGGATCGAGCGCGGTCCATAGCGTCCGAACGGGGGTAGCAGTGCAAGTTCGCTGTTCCCTATCGCGCGATGCAGCAGCAGGCAGACGCCCGTGCCAGCGGGAGGCCTAGCTAGAAACCAGTGGAGCCGGGCAATGCTGGCTGAGCGCCTGGGAGGACTGGCGGGTCGAGGTCGAGGACTATCTCGAGTTCGGCGATTACGTCGTATGGCGGTTAGTGGCTGCTGGTTCTCGCGCGATGCGACAGCGAACGAGGGTCTAGATGCTGATGGGCGTCGCGTCGATAGGCAGCGCGAGCCGGGTCTCCTCGTCGCGTCCGCGCAGGGTCACCGCGTCACCGAGCCGCCACGCCGACGCCTCGCGTCCTCCAGCTGCCTCGAGCACCTGGGCTGCCGCGATCACCCGCTCTGGGCGGAGCTTGGCGAGATCGCAGAGACGCGCTGCCTCATTCACGGGATCGCCGATCACCGTGTACTCGAACCGCTCCTCGGCCCCGATGTTGCCGGCGACGGCAACGCCGACCGAGATACCGATCCCGAAGTCGAGCTCGGACACGTCCGACCGCAGCCGCCGGGCGAGCTCGGGCGCAGCACGAAGGGCATCCGTCGCCGGGTTTGGACGGGGCACCGGAGCGCCGAAGACGCACAGTGCCGCATCGCCCTCGAACTTGTTGACGAGGCCACCGTGCGCCTCGACCACACCGACGACGATCGCGAAGAAGCGATTCAGAAGCAAGACAACCTCGCGTGGCGGCAAGCGCGCTGCTAGCGCCATCGAGCCGGTCACATCGACGAACAGCGCCGCCACCTCGCGCTCTTCGCCGCCGAGCTTGATGCCGCTGCCGAGCGCGGCAGCGGCGACGTCACGGCCAACGTGGCGGCCGAACAGGTCGCGCAGGCGCTCCCGGTCGTGAAGGCCCTCGGCCATCCGGTTGAAGCCGGCCTCCAGGAGCCCAACCTCGCTGGCGTCGTCTACCCGGACGCGGGTCAAGTAGTCACCGGCCTCCACGCCCTCGAGCCCGCGGCGAACGGCAGCGATGGGCTCGGCGATCGACTTCGCGGTGAACAGCAGCACCAGGAGCCCGGCGCACACCGCGGTCGCGCCGAGGAAGACAACCGCTTCGCCGACTAAGGCGGGATCCACGCCCCGCTTGGCGACGCCGACAATGCCGATCGCCAGTACCGCGACCAAAGGCATGCCGGTCCCAAGCGCCCATGCGGACAGGAGGCGAGCGCGGACGCCCGGAACGACGGGATCGCTGACAGGCTCGGCCGCCAGCGCGGCGATCGTCAGCGGCCGGGCGGCGCGCTCGGCGAGTAGGTACATGAGCGCCGAGGTGGTGAGACCGCCGAGCACCATCGTCACGCCGATGCTCAAGGCCCCTGCGGGCGAGGTGAGGGCGAGGTTGAGGGCGACGAAGCCGATCGTGGCAAGCGCCCAAAGCAGCGCAACGCGGCTGGCGAGCCGTAGCGGAAGGCGGAGGGCAGCCTCAACCTGGGATCGATCTGGCGGTCTGTTGGCGGCTAGCCAGAGCTCGATCGGACGCAAGAGGGGCTCACCGACGATGCGGGGTCCGATAAACATTGAGCTGAGCGCCAGCAGGCCAACGATAGGGCCGTTGATCAGCCCGAGCCGGTTCGACTCGCTCTGACCGACGAGCGTTGCGAGCACGAAGCCGACCGCGCTGTACGTCACCAGTGCCCCTACGATGAACGCGACCAGCGAGGCGCGGTACAACCGCCTGCCGACGACGGTGACAAGCTCGTGCGCGGAACCGTCCTCGTCAGGCGGCGCCGAACCCATCTCGTCAGCCATCCGTCCTCGTACCAACCAAGCACCAAATTGCGGCCGACAGCAAGCCGGTAGGGTGCATAAACCCGATCATAAGGGGGCCCGCTCGAAAGCCGCGCTTGGCCGCTGCTCGTCGCGCTGAGCAGCAGCGGCCGGATAGCTTAGGTAAGAAGACGGGAGGAATATCCGTCGAAAGCGTGGCGCGAGTAGCTCTCCCGATGCTCTTGCTGTTCAGGAAAGGACTCCGTCAGCTCGCGGCTTTCGCCGCCGCCGCAGCGCTCTTCGCTGTCGCCCCGGGCCTTGCCGCGGCAAGCGGGCAAAGCCAGCGTCCCGTTTGCCCTGGATCGCTCGTGGGTGCCGCGCAGTGCCACGCTCATGTCGTAACCGATAGAACCGGCAGTCCGCTTGCTACCTCCGCACCGGTCGGATACGGCCCGGCGCAGTTTCACGGCGCGTACAACCTGCCTTCAAGCGCGTCCCGAGCGCAGACGATTGCGATCGTGGACGCCTACGACGATCCAACGGCCGAGAAGGATCTCGGCGTCTACAGCTCGACTTACGGGTTGCCCGCCTGCACCGCGGCGAACGGCTGCTTTCGCAAGGTGAACCAAAATGGGGTGCAGGGCTCATACCCGCAAAAGAACGCAGGCTGGGCGCTCGAGATCGCGCTCGACGTCGAGACCACGCACCAGATTTGCCAGAACTGCAGCATTCT
>VBJV01000172.1 GCA_005879785.1 Chloroflexota bacterium | reverse complement strand
GTGGTCGAAGTCGACCCTCGAGGCGATCCCGATCTCGTGCGAGGAATTGGCGAGCGTCCGGCCCGGATCGCCGAAAGCGTCGCGCGGGCATTGGCTCGAGAACGATGAGTACGGTCCAGCGCGATAGGACTGCCCCATTGTTTGCCTTCCTCTGGGAGATGCGGCCGTACTTCCGGCAGGTGGCGGGCCAGCTCGTGCTGGGGTCCGCGGCCGGCATCGTCATGAACACCGCCGTCGTCCTGCCTGCGATCCTGCTCGGGCGCGCGATCGACCGGGCGCTGGCCCTGGAGCGGGGCGAGGCCACCGCCGCGGACGTCGGCTGGGCCGCGCTGGCATTCGTCGGCGGCACGCTCCTGACCGAGATGCCTCGCATCGGCAAACGCTGGTGGCTCATGACCGCCAACGCGCGGATCCGCGCGAACGTTCGAGCAGACGCGTTCCGCGGCGTGCTGGCGTGGCCAATGGCAGACCTGCAACGGACGCCGCTCGGAGACCTGATGGCCCGCATCGGCGGCGACGTCGAGGTGCTGGGCGTCGGCGTCCGGGAGTTCACCATCGAGACCTGGGACACGGTGCTGTTCTCGCTGTCCTTTGCCGTGGCCATGCTCGTCTTCGACCCCGGCCTGACTCTGCTCGCGCTGCTGCCCGTGCCGCTCGCGATGATCCTCGCGCATGCCACGGGCCGGTGGGTCGCGAGTCGCACGACCCGGGCGCGGGAAGCCAACGCCGATCTCACGTCGGCGATTCAGGAGCACCTGGCCGGCATCCGGGTGCTCCGCCTATTCGGGCGCGCCAGCGCCTCGGTGGACCGTGTGGCGGCCCTGTCCTGGCGGTTTGCCGACGACAATCTGAGCGTGATGCGGCTCAAGGGTGGTCTCCAGCCGGTCTACACCACGCTCATGACGGCCGGGGTGCTGCTGATCGTCTGGCAGGGAAGCGAGCGAGTCATTGCCGGCGCGATGACGGTGGGCACGTTCGTCGCCTACCTCGAGCTCTTCCTGCGGTTCGTCAACCGCGGGCATCGTATCCCCCAGCTCGTCAACTCCCTCCAGAGTGGCGCGGCTGCGTATGCGCGGCTGCGACCGCTCCTCGCACCCGCCCTGGCGGTCGAGGGCGAGCCTCGCCTCGCCTCGTTCCATCCCGGACATCTGGCCGGCGTCACGCGGGCACTTGTCCGCACAGTAACCCGGACTGCGGGGCCCGTCGCGCTGTCGCTGCGGGAGTTAACCTTTCGATATCCCGGCGCCGCGGCGCCGGCGCTGCGCGGGCTGGACCTCGACGTTCCCCCCGGCGCGTTCATCGGCGTCACGGGCCCGGTGGGATCGGGCAAGAGCGCGCTGACGCGGGCGATTCTCGGCATCTATCCAGTAGAGTCCGGCACCGTACTCATCAATGGCCGTCCACTGGGCGAAGTGACCCCTCTCGAACGAACGGGCCTGATGGGCTACCTGCCTCAGGACGCGTTCCTGTTCTCGGGCTCGGTCCGTGAAAACGTCGCGCTCGCACCAGGCGGTGGGCCCGCTGACGACGCCTTCCTGATGCGGGCCGTGCGGCTCGCCGCCCTGGAGGAGGATGTGCGCGCCTTCCCGCGTGGGCTCGATACCGAAATCGGCGAGCTGGGCATCCGCGTCTCGGGTGGCCAGCGCCAGCGGGTAGGTCTGGCGCGCGCCATCGCGGGTGCCGCGCCCGGCTATCCTGGACTGCTCGTGCTGGACGACCCGTTCTCCGCCGTCGACGTCAACACGGAGGCGTGCATCGTGGCGTCGCTCCGGCAAACGTTCGGGCCCGACGCACCTCCCGCACAGCGGGTCACCATCGTGCTGTGCTCGCACCGCCTCGCGGCGTTCCCGTATGCGGATGCGGTCGTGGTGCTGCGGGAGGGCAGGATCGAGGAAACCGGAACGCATGCCGAGCTGGCGGCGGCCGAGGGCCTGTATGCGCGAATCTACCGCGCCCAGCGTGCGGCCGAGATGACCACGGTGGACGGAGCGCTCCGGTGAACAGTCTCGTGCTCATGCGGAACGGCGCCGAGGACCCGGGCCGGTTGCTGCTGCGAAACCTGCTCGGGCTGCTGCGGCCGTGGCGGGTCCGAGTCACGCTCGTGGCGGTGTCAGTGCTGGCCGCGGCCAGCTTCGAGCTAGTGCCGCCCCTCATCATCCGTACGATCGTCGACGCCCACCTGACGGTTGGGCAGCCGGGGGGATTGCTGTTCCTTGCCGTCCTCTACCTGGGCGCCGCCGGCGCAGTGCAGATGATGACCTTTGTGTACAACTATGTCGCGGCCACGATCGCGCAGGGCGTACTGAGCGCTCTTCGCGTGCGGCTGTTTGCGCACTTGCAACGACTGCCCACGAGCTACTTCGATCGAGCACCCATCGGCGACATCATCAGCCGTTGCACCGCCGATATCGACACCCTCGACACCGTCTTTTCCTCGAACGTCGCGCTGCTGTTGGCCAACCTCGTGCGGCTGGGGACGATCACCGTGGCCATGGTCGCCCTCAGCCTTCCGCTCAGCCTCGTGGCCGCTCTGATCGTGCCGCCGCTGGCGCTACTCACACGGTTCCTGCAGGTGCGGGTGCGACAGGCCGAGCGGGAGAACCGCCGGGCCGTGGGAGCGATCAACGCGCGCCTCCAGGAAAACCTGCGCGGCACCGAGGTGATCCGGGCGTTCGGGCGCGAGCCGGAGTTTGTGGCCGGATTCCGTCAGATCCTGCGCCGCGGCTTGGCCGCCTCCAACCGTTCGTCTTTCTTCTCGGCTGTGTATACCCCCATGACCGCCATCTTGTCGGCGCTCGCGGTCGCCGCTCTGTTGTGGGCCGGCACGCAGGAGGCCCTGGCGGCCTTCGGTATCTCTCTGGGGACCCTGACGGCGTTCCTCATTCTGATGCAACGCTTCTTCCACCCCATCACTGCCCTCGGCGAGGAATGGCAGACCGTGCAAGGGGCCATGGCCGGCGCTGAACGCATCTTTGCTACGCTTGCTCTGTCGCCCGACGGAACGCTGCCTGTGAGAGCGGACGGCGTTGACGGGGTCGGGCAGCCGCCAATCGTGCTGAGTCACGTCGAGTTCGGCTACACGGACGGGCAGCGGGTGTTGCATGGCATTTCGCTCGAGGTGCGGCGCGGGGAACACGTGGCCCTGGTGGGACGCACGGGGGCCGGCAAGACGAGCGCGCTGCACCTCGTGGCCGGCCTCTACCGCCCATGGAGCGGGAGCATTCTCGTCGCCGGCTGCGATCCGACAGGGCTCGATGAATCGGAGCGGTGCCGTGTGCTGGGGGTCGTGCCGCAGGTCGTGCAACTGTTCTCGGGCA
>VBJV01000171.1 GCA_005879785.1 Chloroflexota bacterium | reverse complement strand
CTGGCGATCGGATTCTGCCGCTGCCTGAACATCCCGGCTCGCTACTGCACGGGCTATCTCGGCGATATCGGCATTCCGCCCTCGTCCGCTCCGATGGACTTTGCCGCGTGGTTCGAGGCCTACATTGGCGGGCGCTGGTACACCTTCGACGCGCGGAACAACACGCCGCGGATCGGCCGCGTGCTCATCGGTCGTGGGCGTGATGCCACCGACGTGCCGATCAGCAACACGTTCGGTCCCAACACGCTTGCCGGGTTCAGAGTCTGGGCGGACGAAGTCGCGGCAGACTCCCTTCCCTTCTTGGAGAGCCTCCCATGCGGTTCTGGTGGATCGGGCATCCTGGTAGCCGAAGGTGATATGGCGGTGCACGTAGTCGCAGATGGCCTGGACGCGGCGTGCACCGGTCGGTGTCTTCCCGAACAGATCCCAGGCGATGCCGGTCAGCCGATCGGTCTCGCAGTAACGGCTTCCCAGGAGGAAGGCGAGCGCCTCCTCTGGCAGGTCTTCCACCGCTTGCTGCCACTCCGTGTCCGCGATCGCATCGGGCTCACCGCTGTCGTTCAGCAGTGCCGTGGCTGACAGCCGCAGCCGCCCCTGCGGCGCGACAATGCGGCTGCACCAGTTCCCGAACGCATCTCTGTACGGCGTCATCGGGACAAACGGCTCCGCGATCATCCGGTCCGGCACGACGATGTCGTGGGCACGGGTGTGATGGATGGTCAACATCAACACCATCGGAGTCGGTTGCGGACAGTCGTACACCAGCTCGTAGCCGACGCGGATGCGCATTCAGATGTGAGTGTGCCACACACCTGCGGATGTCGGCTGTGCACAACCGAACAGACAGCCCGGCCGAACGCCCGCCGCCGGCCGCGCGCCCGGTAATCGGGCCAATTACGGTTCTGGCCGCTGTGCAGTTGGGAACAGCGGGTGCCCAGCCGCCGGTGGTAGTGTGGAGCGACCAAAAATGACCCTAGGTGCACTACTCGAGTGGGTGTCGATACAGTGGCGCAAGGCGACGGCTGCTCCCGAACCCCACACCTCCGTAGTCCCGTTGCACCAACCGAAGGCTGCTCCGGCCGAGTACCAGTCGCTGTGCACCTACCTGGACCGGCGCTACGCGTCGACTGTCGTCCTGACGTTCGAGCAGATGGAGGCACTGCTGGGATTCGCGCTGCCGGAGCGTGCCCACACTGAGCGGGACTGGTGGACGGGCGCCGCCTTCATGGACCGCCACACCGATGCCTGGGTGGCGGCGGGGCGCACGGCGATGCCCAACCTCCTGGCCCGGACCGTCGCGTTCGAGCGGTTGCCGTGACCGCGACTGGAATTGGAGACGAACACTGGCAGAAGGGGTGTCCGATGCGGCGAACAATGGTCACGATCGCGGCGGCTGCGGCGTCGGTTTCCCTGTATGTCACGGCGGCCGAGGCGGAATCACCGGACCTCGAGGCTGCGCAGAGGATGTTTTACAACGGCCGCTACGCCGACGCGGCATCGGTGACCACCGACCTGTGCACGCCAGACGTGGACGCCCTGGCTGCCTGCGAGCTGCGAACGTCGGCGCTGCTCTTCCAGCTTCGGCGCGCCCTGGGCGACTCGCCCGACAAGGAGGAGACGTTCACGCGGTGCGAGCCGTGCGCGGAGCTCCTGGCCACCTTCGTGGCCGAGACGCGGCGCGGGCAGCAGATCGCGCGCGCGCGCCTCAAGGTGCATCCGCAGGACGAGGCGACGCTGTTCTTCCTGGGCAAGCTGGATCTGAACTACGTCTGGCTCCAGCTCGGCACGCTCGGCCGCAAGATGGGCTGGGACGAATACTGGGAAGCGCGACGCTCGCTCGACAAAGTGCTGCTGCAGAATCCCCACAACGTCCGCGCGAAGGTGGCGCGGGCATGGATCGACTACATCGTCGACACGAAGATGCCACGTGGCACGCGCTGGCTCCTCGGGGGCGGCAACAAGAAGCGCGGCCTGCGGGCCGTCCGCGAGGCCGCGACCGCGGACGCCGACAGGTTCGTGCGCGCCGAGGCCGGTTTCGCGCTCTGGGACATGCAGGTCCGTGAGCGGAACATCGCTGGCGCGCTGGCCACCGCCGCGAAGCTCGTTGAGGAATTCCCGGCCAATCCGGAGCTGCGCCGGTTTCTCGACGCGCCGCCCGTCTCGCAGTGAGGCGGCCGGGCAATCGAGCCGTGCACTTTTGAACAGACTGCCTGATGACATCGGCCGTATGCTTACAAGCATGGAACTCCAGTACATCAAAATGACGGTCGCGACTCTGTGGGTGCTCACAGCGGTCGTGATCGCGATCGTCTCGAATCTGTCGTGGTCAGGCGGGATCGCTCTGGCTTCATTCGGCTTGCTACCTCCTCTCGCCATCCTCCTCTTGTGGAACGATCCGGCGCAAACGACCAGCGAGAGCATCCGTGAGGCGCGGCGATGACGCGCCCCGCTTCGCGATTCGCGGAATGGAATCAGGGGCGCCAATGGTAATCCGTCCAGTGCATCTGAACTCGTACGAGTTCGTGGTCGTCTCCGCGCTCCGCGCGCAGCAGTTGCTCGCCGGCAGTGTCCCCCGTATGGCAGGTCAACACAGGCCCGCCACGATGGCGCAGATGGAAGTGGCCGGAGGCCACGTCATGCGAGCCAACGGCAAAACGCTCGCGCCGCCGCAGTGCCGCTGGCAGCTCTAGCGTGTCCTCCAGCTCACTCGAGTTGGCACGCCCCTGCAAGCAGGCATTCCAGATGAGCACGAGCCACACACGAGCGCCCGCGCGGAACATAGGCAGGCTGCTCGCATCGCGGCAAGCAGGCACCGAGAGCGTGCGCTACCAGCCTTTCACGACCATCTTCGCGCAGGGCGATCCCTGCGCTGTTGTGATGTACATCGAGAAGGGCCGCGTCAAGTTGACGGTGACCTCGCACGCAGGTCGTCAAGCGGTCATTGGCATCCTCGGCGCCGGCGCGTTCTTCGGCGAAGGCGCATTGGCCGGACAGCGCCGCCGCACGACGACCGCCGAGACGATCACCGCCAGCAGGATCATGATGGTGAAGACTGCCGAGATGCGCCGCCGGCTCCACGAGGAATCGGCTCTGTCCGATTGGTTCCGGTTGCACCTCCTGAACATGAACAACCGGATCGAGGCCGCCCTTCTGGATCAGATCTTCGACGGCTGCGAAATGCGCCTCGCGCGAACCCGACGATCGCAATCCAGCAGGCGGACAGTACCCACCGCGTGTAAGGCGTTGACATGGAAGCCCGGCTTTCTAAGGGGCTTTGATGAGGCTGACCGCGGGAAGGACGTGCGGGAAGATCAGCGATCAGGAAAGCAATGCAGGTGCAGTGTACGTGCGATCCGGCGGCCGAACAAGGACAAACAATGAGGACTCAGTCGTGGAGCACGACGCTCAGCAGCGAGCTGTTGACTTTCAATCCGCCGTTGTATTCGATGAACCCGAGGTCGCGGAACTTGTTCATGAAGAAGTTGACGCGCGAGCGGGTCGTGCCCACCATCTCGGCGAGCGTCTCCTGTGACAGCGTCACACGGAGCGGCTGGTCCTCCTTGCCGTAGCGCGCCAGAAGAAGGAGCGCGCGCGCCAGCCGCTTCTCGCTGGAATTGAAAAGCTGGTCGACGAGGTCTTCCTCGATGCGGATATTCCGCGTCAGCATGTGCGAGAGGAACCGGGCAGCGAGCGTCGGCTGCGTGTGCAGCATCTCGAGCATCTGGGGCTTCTCGACGACGAGCACCGTGCTCGCGCCGAGCGCCGAGGCCGTGGCCATCCGCCGCGGCTGACCCGCAAGACATCCCTCGCCGAAGAAGTCACCGGGGCCCAGAATCGCGACCACCGCCTCTTTGCCGGTTCGCGACAGCACCGAGAGCTTCACACTTCCCTGCTGGATATAGAAGACGTCGGCGGCGGGGTCCCCCTGCGAGAAAATGACCGCCGAACGAGCGTACTTC
>VBJV01000050.1:10885-37062 GCA_005879785.1 Chloroflexota bacterium | reverse complement strand
TAGCTGCTGGCACTCATGGGGTGTTGCTCGCCGTCGCAGTGCCATTGCCTAGCTAGCCGCGGACCGCAGCGCATCAGCTGACTTTGGTTTGACTGCGCCGGGCCGTAACCTCGGTCTCTTCTTGCGGGCGCGGCTCCGGCTGATCCGCCTCCAGCTCACGCACCAGGCTGTCGACCACGTCAACCAGCGACCCGCCGGCGGCGACCACCTCGCGCTGGCGGATGTAGCTCGGCCCACGCTCCATGATGCTGAAGGCGCCCTGCAGCTCGGCGGCGCAGCCGAGGCGCTTGGCGATCGGCATGAGCTCCTCGATCAGCTCGGCGATGGTGTCGCGCAGAGGTCGTGTGGTGCCGCGATCGTCGACGATGATCCAGGCCTCGAGACCGTGCCGTGCCGCGCGCCACTTGTTCTCCCGCACGATCCAGGCGCGCGGCATCGGCAGTGTGTAGCCGCGGTCGAGCAGCGCGTCGAAGCGCTGCACCAGGCACTGGCTCAGCGCCGCCATCACAGCAACCTCCTGCAGGGTGGGAACGCCGTCGCAGATGCGCAGCTCGACCGTGCCGAACCCGCTCCAGCTGGCCAGCTGCCAGGGTGGGCCGGCGGTGGGCAGGCCCTCGAAAACCTTGCTGCGACATGACGCCAGACCGGTGTCGTGTCCCATCCAGTACGGGCTCGACGCCGACAGCGCGAGGAACTCGGGGATGTACCCGGAGAGCGCGTTGACCATGGCCATCGCCTTCTCGCCGCTGCGCACGCCGACGTGCACGTGGATCCCGAAGATCTGCATCTGGCGCGCCGGCCATTGCATCTCCTCCACCAGACGTTGATAGCGCGGGTCGGGGGTCACCTCCTGCGTGACCGGGTCGGTGAAGGGATGCGTGCCCGAGCACATGACCAGTAGCCCCCGCGGCTGCGTAAGCATGCGCAGCTCGTCCAGCGAATCCTGCAGGTCGGCCTTTGCCTCGGCGACTGTGTTGCAGATGCCCGTGATCAGCTCGACGGTCGACTGCAAGAGCTCGTGCTTGGCCTTGGGGTGCTTGCCGTCCGGATGCCCCTCCCCCATCTCGCGCAGGATCTCGTACGCGCCGCTCACCAGTTGACGCGACTCGCGGTCGACGAGCTCGAGCTCGACCTCGACCCCGATGGTCGGCCGCGGGCTTGAAGCGAATTCGATCGGCATGCTCAGCCTAAGGGTACGTCGGCGCCGCCGCCCCCTGGTCACGCGCCCAGAGCTGGAGCAGGCCGCGGAAGTGCGCGATGAACTGTTCATGCTCGTGTTCCGGGAAGGTGCCCCGCACCGTGTCGACGAGGATGCGGTCGAAGTCCTCGCTCTCGACCCACGCCACGGTCACCTCGTCGACGTGCGCCAGGTGCTCGGCGCAGAACTCCCGGTACCGGTCGACTTCGAGCTGGGCGTCGGCGAGCTTGCGGTACTCGCGCAGCTTTTCCGCGTAGGTCAGGTCGTCGCGGTCTCCCACCGCGAAGTATCGCTGCGTGTCCAGGTCGACCGTCGGACGCCGCCGCGTGACGCAGCAGTACACCACCCACTTCAAGAGCGCGCGGATGGCCCACGGGAAGTAGTAGTGCAGGCTCGTCAGGGCCAGGTCCGGGGTGGCGTTCGCATAGTCGATCGGGTAGACGACGCCGTCGCGCACCAGCGTCTCGCAGCTGTTCATCTCCCAGCGGAAGAAGGCGTTCACCGTCCGGATGATGTTGAGCACCTCTTCGTTCACGTCCGCGCTGAGGAAATCGTGGTCCACCGAGTAGCGCTCGTGCATGGGTCGCTCGGGGTGGAAATGCAGCACCACCGTCTCGGCTCCGATGCCGAGGCTGCGGGCGAAGACGTCGTACCCCTCCACGGCGGCCTGCAGGTGCATCAAGCGCTCCTGGGACTCGTCGTAGGCGCGGTGCAGGGTGTCGACGTCCTCGATGCGACTCACCCCCACCCATGCGCCGCCGTCGAACGGCTTCATGTACAGCGGCATGCCGACGTTGCGCGCCACCTCGGCGAGATCGAACCAGCGCAGGTACCGCTGCGCGGTGATGGGGAATCGCGGATTGTCCGGCGGCTTCTTGTGGGGCACCATCCACGTCTCGGGAACGCGCAGCCCCAGCCGGATCATGGCGCAGTACGCGGCGTGCTTCTCCATGGCCTGGAACGTGAACGGGTTGTTGAGCAGGTGCACGCGGTCCATGAGCGCCACCTTCTTGAGCCACTCGCGGGGCAGCTCGTACCACCAGCCGAGCCGGTCGATGACCAGCGAGTAGCGCGGGACGGCGCGCAGGTTGAAGGGCTCGATGGTCACGCGCTCGGTGCTGAAGGTGTGCGTCTCGCCGCCCAGCTGCACGGCCAGGTTGCTGCGGCTGAGCAGCGCTTCGAACGCGGCCGGCCAGTCCTCCTCCACGCCGAGGAGGAGCCCGATCAGGTGCGTTTTGGCCATCGCCTAGCGGAGTATGCGGCGGCCCTCGTCTGGCTTGCCGGGATTCTCCAGCGTCGACTCCAGGCGGAGCGTGCGCTCGAATGCCGCCCAGACCGCGTCGCTCACCACGGTGCGCAGCCTCCCCCGCTCCAGCTGGTACAGCGCTTCTGCCGAGGTGCCGCCGGGTGAGGTGACCATGTCACGCAGCTCGGCAACATGGCGGCCGCTGCGCAACGCGAATGCCGCCGAACCCTGCATGGTGTCGAGCACCAGCTCGCGAGCCACGTGGCGCGGAAAGCCCAGGTGCACTGCGGCGTCGGTGAGCGCCTCGATGAACAGGAAGATGTAGGTCGGTCCGGTGCCGCTCACCGCGGTGGCCATGGCCACCTGGCGCTCGCTGTGCACCTCGAACTCGCGGCCGAGCGCCGATAGCATCGTGCGCGTGCGCGCCTTGCCCTGCGCGTCCACGCTCGGCGTGGCGAACCAGACGGTCACGCCCTGGCCGATCTGCGCGGGTGTGTTGGGCATGCAGCGAACCAGTGCCGGGTGGTCCAGACCCGCACCCAGCGCGCTGGTGCTGGCTCCGGCGATGATGCTGATCACCAGCTGCTCGGGCTTGAGCTTCCCGCGCAGCTCCGGCATCACCTCGGCCAGCATCTGCGGCTTGACCGCCAGGAGCACGATGTCGGCGCCGCGCGCCGCCTCCGCATTGCTCTCGGTGGTGCCGACCCCGTAGGTCTGGTCGAGCGCGGCGCGCCGTCCCTCGCGCGGATGGCTGCACGTCACGTGCGCGGCTTCGAGCAGCTGCTCGCCGAGCAGTCCGGCGAGCATCGCCTCGGCCATCACGCCGGTGCCCACGATGCCTAGGCGGGCGCCGTGCAGCGAGTTCTCAGCCATGTGGTCCGGCACCTTAGCTCACAAACGGGTCAGGAAAGCGAGCCAGGCATGGACCGAACCCTCCTCGCGCGTCACCTCGAATCGGGCGTCGGTGATGGCGTCAAAGCGCCAGCCGTCGCGGAACGCGTCACGCAGCTCGGCCTGACTCACGCGCCGCGGTCCTGAATCGCCGGGGACCTGGTCGCTGAAGCACATGAGGAACAGGCGGCCGTGCGCTCGCAGTGCAAGGTGCGCGGCGCGCACGTAGCGCTCGCGGTCGGTGTCGTCGAACACGTGGAAGCATCCGCAATCGATGATGCTGTCGAATCCGCCGGCATACGCACCGAGGTCGAGCACGTCGCCGACGGCAAACGTGACCGCGATACCGCGTGAATCCGCCTTGCGGCGAGCCACCTCGATGGCCGCGGGCGCCGCATCGATGCCGGTCACCTCGAGCCCCAAGGACGCGGCGTACAGCGCGTTCTCGCCGGTTCCGCACCCGGCGTCGAGCACCTCGCCGGTGATCGCACCGGCGTCGACGAGGCGGGCGAGGTCGGGTTGCGGCCGGCCGATGTCCCACGGCGGAGTCCCTTCCAGGTACACGCTCTGAAAGAAGGAGTCGCCCATAGCCGTCGCATAGTAGGCTCAGCCGCTTGGACGCCGAGCTCTGGGTGGGCTGGTTGCAGCGCTGGGACGCGCAGCAGCAGCTGCACATCCCCGACCGCGAGGATCGCTTCGGCGCGATCGTCGAGGCCCTGGCTGCGTTCGTCGGGCCGTCTCCGCGCGTGCTCGACCTCGGTAGCGGACCCGGCTCGCTGAGCGAACGGGTGCTGCGACGGCTTCCGGACGCGGAGATCGTGGCCATCGACGCCGATCCCGTCCTGCTCGCCATCGGCCGCGGCGCGCTGGCAACGAGACCGCAGTTGCATTTCCTGGACGCCGACCTGCGCGGCGGCTGGACAGCGGAGCTGCCACTGGTGCCCCCGCTCGACGCCGCGGTGTCGACCACCGCGCTGCACTGGCTCGGCCTCAGCGCGCTGGTTGGCTTCTACGCACAGCTTGCTGCCGTTCTGAGGCCGGGCGGCGTGCTGTTGAACGGTGACCGCCTCGACTTCGACCATGACCAGCGGCGCATCGGGGAGGTTGCGCAGCGGATCCAGCCGGACTGGCCGCCGACACAGCCTGGCGCTGAGGACTGGGAGGCGTGGTGGGCCGCGGCAGACCAGGAGCCGGCGCTGGCCGAAGCCATGGACCTCCGCCGCCGGCGCGGCCACGAGCACCCCCACGAGAACGAGGCGCACACGTACGAGTTCCATCGCGCCGCACTCATCGCCGCCGGCTTCGCCGAGGTGGGCACGGTGTGGCAGCGACTGGTGAACCGGGTGCTCGTCGCGATCCGGTAGCCCGCGGCCGCGGGCGCCTGTCGATGGGCTTTCGCGTGACATGATCGAGAGCGACCATGCCCGATTCCGAGTCGACGACCCCGAGTGGCGAGCCGCCCGTCTACACGTGGCAGCCCGGCGGCCCGCAGCCGCAGTGGCTGCCCGTGCCACCGCAACCGCGCCCGACGTATCAGCACGACGCGCAGTGGCCGCCCCCGCCGCGTACCCAGGGTCTGCGACGCAGCGGCGGTGGCATAGCCGGGGCGATTGCCGCCGGCGCTGCGGCGTTCTTCAAGTACGGCCTCGTGCTGCTCAAGGTCGGCAAGCTGGGCCCGACGCTGATCTCCATGGTGATCGCGCCCTTCTTCTACATGGTTTTCTTCGGGCCTGTCTTTGCGATCGGCGTCGTGCTGCTCATCCTCGTGCACGAGATGGGGCACGTCATCGTGTCACGCCTCGAGGGCGTGCCCATGTCGCTTCCCGTGTTCCTGGGTCCGTTCGGCGCTTTCACGAGAATGCAGCAGGCACCGCGCGATGCCCGCCAGGAGGCGGTCATTGCCATCGGAGGCCCGGTGTTCGGCACGGCTGCGGCCTTCGCGTGCTTCCTCTGGGCGGAGGCAGTTGCGCCAGGAACGCTGCACTATCTGCTGCTCGCGCTGGCGTATTTCGGCTGCTTCATCAACCTGTTCAACCTCATTCCCATGAGCCCGCTCGACGGCGGCCGCGTGGCCAATGCGATCTCGCCGTGGATGAACGTGGTGGGACTGGTGATCATGGGAGCGGTGGTGCTGTTCCTCGGCAACCCCTTCGCGCTCATCATCTTCATCCTCGGGCTGATCACCACAGTGCAGCGCTTTCGGAACGCGCGGCGCGGCCTGGAGCCCGCCGCGGTGCCGCCGAGCACGCGGCTGCGGATCGGCGCGGCCTGGGTGACCATGCTGCTGGTGACCGCAGGTGGCATGTCGATCACGCACAGCGCGATCGTCGACAGCAACTCCGTTCCGGGTGTCACGCAGAGCGCCTAGGTGGCGCCGAGCGCCTGGCTCAGCCCTCGACGAAGCTCAGCCTGACGGTGCGCCGCGGGTTGTCGCGGTTGAGGTCGACCAGCACCAGACGCTGCCAGGTGCCCAGCTGCATCTGCCCGCTGCGCACCGGAACCGTCAGCGACGGCGACACCAGCACGGGGAGCAGATGATCGGCCCCGTGCCCAGGTGATCCGTGGCGATGCGTGTAGCTGTCGTCGCGAGGTAGCAGCCGGTCCAGCGCACGCACCAGGTCCGCCTCGCTGCCGCTGCCCGTCTCCATCAGTGCGACGCCCGCGGTGGCATGCGGTGCGAACACGCTGAGGAGCCCGTCGCCCGCCCCTGAGACGAACTCCTCCGCCGCTGCCGTGATGTCGGTCACCTCGCGCGAACCCGTGTCGACGTGGAGGTCGTGGGAGCGCATCAGCGCCAGGGCGGTGTCATGTCGGCGCCGGCGTCGCCGTGGCCTGGCACAGCGGGAAGGGAAACGAGATCGAGTTGTAGAAGTTCTCGAAGTCGCCGATCTGCGAGGCGTTGTCGTAGTTGAAGCCGATGAGCATTGCATGCGTTGTGTCGAACTTGAGGCGGATGTCCGCGTACATCGCAAGGTGCGTCGCCGATGAACCGGCTGGCGAAGGCGTTGCCGCCGGTGCTCCGCCACTCGCGTACTCGAGCAAGTTGCCCGTGTAGCCGCAGACGACCTCCTCCTGCGTGAAGGTGTTCGTGTAACCCGGCAGGCCGGCGGCGCCGAGCGCGGAAAGTGTGGCCGCCGAGCGCACGACGATGCTCAGCGTGCCGCTCTGCGGCCGGAAGACCACGTCCGTGCTCTCCTGCGCGAATGTCCAGTTCTCGGGCACGAGCACGCTGAACGATGTGGCGTCGTATGGCGTGAAGCTGCCCATCGCGGTGAGCGTGGGGTCGGCCACGATACAGCCGCTGGTGGATTGGCCCATCACCTTGAACCAGCCGCCGCTGTCAGGTCGGTAGTCGAGCACGGTGACGGTCGCGCCCTGCTGCAGGTTGCCGATGTGATTCGTGCTCACCAGCGTCGGTTCGGAGTGCATGAACAGGCCCAGGGGGCTCAGCACCGTGCGCGTCGTGCCGACGAGCTGCGGCGTCGGACTGGCCGCCGGGCTGGGCGTGCCGTGGCCGGGGGTGCGAGTGGCCGCCGTGCTCGGGCCACCGGTGCCCGGCCCGCAAGCGCAAACGAGCACGGCGGCGCACGCGCCGACCACAGCAGCGCTTGCAATCCGGCGCAGGCGGCTACCGCTCACGTCATACCGCAGCGCGCTGCTCGGTCGCCGCGCCGTTCAGCACGAGCAGGCACGCAGCCACCGATTCCGACAGCGCGCGAAGGTTGTAGCCACCCTCCAGCAACCACACGGTGCGACCCTGGCAGTGGGCGGCCGCCAGCTCTCGTACGCGCGTCGCCACCGCCGCATACGTCGTCTCCGTGAGGCCCAGCTCGGCGAGCGGATCGTCACGGTGAGCGTCGAACCCGGCGCTGACGACCGCGTCGACGGCAGGTCCGACGTGCTCATCGAACAGGTCGAGCCATCGCTCTCCGTTCGTTCCCGCCACCACCGGTACGTTGACGACGCTGCCTTCGGCGCCGGGATCGCCGCGCTCCCGGCTGTGCCCGGTGCCCGGGTACCACGGGTACTGGTGCAGCGATGTGTAGAGCACGTCGGGGTCGGCCGCGAAGATGTCCTGCGTCCCGTTGCCGTGGTGGACGTCGATGTCGATGACCGCTACTCGCCTCGCGCCGGAGCGCTGCGCGCGACGCACCGTGATCGCGGCGTTGTTGAACAGGCAGAATCCCATCGGTTCCGATGCAGTCGCGTGGTGACCGGGTGGGCGCACGACGGCGAACACGGCCTGTGCCTCGCCCGTGGTGACGGCGGCGGCGGCGGTGACAGCACAGGCGGCGGCGTCCAGCGCGACATCGAACGAGTCGACGGTGCTGTAGGTGTCCGCGTCGAACCAGCCGCCCCCTGCGGCTGCCGTGGCCTCCACCCGGCGCACCTCTGCGACGTCGTGCACCAGAAGCGGCGCATTCGGCGGCGATGCGCCGCAGAATCGCCTCCACGCGCTCGGGCCGCTCGGGGTGCTGCGCGGCAAAGTGCCGCTCCTGGCCCGGATTGCGAATGAGTGCGAGCGGCGCGGTCATGCCAGGCTGACAGCGCCGCGAGCCGCTTCGATGCGGCTGCGCAGGTCCGCAGCCGCCCGGCCGGGACCCTCGGCCGCCGCGGCGATGCCGCGGCTCACGTTGATCAGCAGCCCGCGCCGCTCGCCGTCGAGGCCCGCGACCACGGCATCTTCGAGCGCGCCCCCCTGCGCACCCGCGCCGGGCACGAGTAGCGGCGCGTGCGGCGCGGCGGCTCGGACGGAGGCCACGGCCGCGGCGTCGGTGGCCCCGACCACGAAGCCGACCTGGTCCCCGGGATCCCAGGCCAGCCCGAGCTCGACGATGCGCCGGTGCAGCGGTGTGCCGTCCTCGAGGCGGCTGTCCAGGAGATCGGCTGCCCCGGCGTTGCTGCTCCGCGCCACCGAGGAGCGGGTTCACCGTCACCGCATCCGCGCCGAGCACCCCGAAGAGAGCGTTCGCATACGCCACCGATGTGTTCCCGATGTCGCCGCGCTTGCCGTCGAGGATCAGCAGGCGGTCCGCGGGAACGCGCGCGCGCAGCCGCTCGAGGACGGCGTAGCCGGCGGAGCCGAGCTGCTCGAAGAAGGCGAGGTTGGGTTTGACGGCTGCGACGCTCTCGAGCGTCGCGTCAAGAGTCTCGAGGCAGAAACGCTCGGCGGCCGCCGCGTCCGGGAAGCCCGCGGGATCGAGCCCCACGCAGAGCAGCGACCGAGCGCTCGAGATGCACTCGTCGAGCCGCTCGGCCAGCGACACCGCGGCTACCAGACGTCGCGTGAGGTGCTCGGCTGGATCGCGCCCTGGTCCGGTCGCGGCGCGTATGGAAGCTCGATGCGCTCCTTCGCGGTCGCGGCGCAGCGCGGGCAGACACGGGCGATGCGACCGTCCAGGATGACCGCCGACAGGCGGAAGATCGGCGTCGATTCGCCGCAACTCTCGCAGGGATCCAGGACGGCCATCGAGCCTGATGTTACGCGGCGGTCCGGCGGCGAGCGAGGCGGGCGCGTTCGCTGACCGCCCACAGCATCTGGTCGGCTTCCTCCTGGTCACGGCAGCTCGCTGACGCCTGCCAGCGCCGCCCGGCGGTATCGACGTGCACCGTCGCCAGGCGCAGTGCCCGCAGCAGCGGGCCGGACTCGAGGCGGACGCTCTGCACCTTCAGCAGCGGCACCACGATGGTCGCGGCCTGCACTCGGCCGGTGCGCGCATATGCGTACTTGTGCCCGTACCAGGCAGCCAGGAAGTGATACGAGAGCGGCGCGCGGACCCATGCGCGTCGTGGTGGACGCGCTTCGGGCGGCGGCTGCACGCCGGCGTTGGGCATCACGCGGCCGAGCAGCCACATGGCCTGCTCGCGGCTCGCCACCGGCAGCAGGGTGCGAGCCACCTGCTGCGCCGAGGGGTCTGACTCGCGCGACATGTGCTGGCGCGCCACGTCGACCTCGAGCCGCACCCAGCCGAACGGGCGCCACAAGAGCGGCTCCACCAGTCGCACCGCCTGGATGCGCCCGTACGGGATGGTCTCGTGGCGGCGCTGCAGGAGACCGCGATCGAGGCGGACGCCGTCGCCCGCTTCGCTCACGGCGAAGTCGAAATCCTCGTTGAAGGTGCGACCGACGCTGATGATGCCGAGCACCAGCGCCCCGAAGCTGCCGCTGACAAATGCGGCTCCGGCCTCGGGAGAGACCACCAGCAGCACGATCGCGGCGAGCGCGATGCCAAGCGGTGCCGCGACGGCCGCCCGGAGCGAGAGCGCCGGGATGAGCAGGCTGTTGGCAACGTGAACCAGGGCGACGGCGGGTGGCTCCGGCGTCTCCCCTGCGAGGCCGTGCGCGAGCGCCAGCAGCCGCGCCCGAACCTGGGGCGCCTCGCCGGCGGTGAGGTAGGCGAGGCGGCCGCGCTCGGTGCCACGCCCCGCGGACACGACCCGCACCTCGGCCAGGCCGAGCACGCGCGCGGCGAGCGGGGCGACGATGTCGACGGCCTGGATTCGCGCCAGGGGAATCCGGAACGACTGCCGCCGGATCAGGCCCGTCTCGATACGAAGGTCGCCGCCATCGATGCGCCAGCGGGTCACCGCCCACGAGACCACGCCGGCAAGGCCGCCCGCGACAAGGAGCACCGCATAGCTGATCAGCGAGGGGTTCAGCCAGCTGCGATCGTGCGGGTGCGTG
The DNA here is from genome assembly GCA_005879785.1 of Chloroflexota bacterium. Lineage (GTDB taxonomy): Bacteria > Chloroflexota > Dormibacteria > Aeolococcales > Aeolococcaceae > CF-165. The sequence goes on along the minus strand of VBJV01000050.1, from coordinate 27,042 downwards.
GCCTGCAGCGACGGCACCGACAGCACCAGCAGCCCCACCACGACGCGGCCGAAGCGCACCAGGGGCGAAAGCGGATGCAGCCGGCGCCAATGGTCGCCGGGGACGACCTCGCTCACAAGCCGGTGGCGCGCGCCTCGCCCACAGCGGCGAGACGGTCGCGCAGCTGGTCGGCGTCGGCGCGAAGCAGCCCGGGGATGCGCGCATCCGTGGCGGCGGCGGCGGTATGCAGCTGCACGGTTGCCAGGCCGAAGAGGCGGTCGATCGGCCCCGCGGTCACGTCGATGAACTGCATGCGTCCGTAGGGCACGACCGAGACGCGCCGGAAGAGAAGCCCGCGCTTCACCACGAGGTCCTCGTCCCGCTCTGCGTAGCCCCATGAGCGGTACCGGCCGCGCTCCACCAGCCAGCTGGCGCAGGCAGCGGCAACCACCGCGAAGGGCAGCACCGCCGCCGCCGCGAAGCGAGCAGCCACCGCCACCGCGATGCCGGCGATCAGCGCGGGACCCCAGACCATCGCCAGCTCGACCTGACGGGCGATCCAGAACCGATACGAGACACGTCGCATCTCCATCGCACGTGTAGTGTGCGCGGAGATGAGTGGCGTACAGACATCGTTCGTGCATCCGGCTGCCGAGGTGGAGGACGGCGTGCAGATCGGAGCGGGCACTCGGATCTGGGCGTTGGCGCATGTGCGCCAGGGCGCTCGCATCGGCTCGGACTGCGTCATCGGTGCGGGGGTGACCGTCGACGTGGGCGTCGTCATCGGTGACCGCTGCAAGGTGCAGAACGCCGCGCAGCTGTACCAGGGGCTGACCGTGGGAGACGGCGTCTTCATCGGAGCGGTGACTCCCGACGGCGCCCTGAAGTCTGCGCACGACTGGGGCGTTACCGCCACTTTTGTCGAGAACGGTGCGTCCATCGGCGCCAACGCGACCGTGGTCGCGGGTGTGCGCATCGGCGCGTGGTCCATGGTGGGGGCCGGCGCCGTGGTCACCCACGACGTGCCCGAGCACGCCCTGGTGCTCGGCGTCCCGGCCCGGCAGGTGGCCTGGGTGTGCCGATGTGGCGCTGCCGTCAAAGGCGCGGGCAGGCTGCGTTGTGCCGCCTGCGGGCGCGAGTTGCCCGTTTCGACGCCGGACTGATCAGGTCGCGCTTCGCCAGGGCTAGAAGAGCGTGGTCAACCTCCTGCGCAGCAGCCGTGGACCGCGCGGATCTCTGTACGCGGGCAGTAGCGCCGCCAGGCGTTCGCGACCTTCGACAACGAGCTGTTCCACTGTCATTCCCGTGGGGTCGATCGGCTCACCGACGAAGACGAGAATCTTCTTGCGCAGCCAGAGGTCCTTGGTGCCCGACAGGCCGACCGGGAGCACGGGCACGCCGTTCTTCAGCGCGAAATGAGCGAAGCCCTTCTTGAACTCTCCGAGCTCACCCTCGGCACTGCCGTAGTGTCCCTCCGGATACAGTGCCACTCGCCCGCCGCGCTGCAGGCACTTGTCGACGTGCTGATACAGCGCCGGCCCGCTGCCCTGCCGGTTGTTCACCGGGATGTAGCCGCCGATGCTTCGGATGAACCGCCACTGGAAGCGGCGGGTCTGCAACAGGTACGGGTCGCCGAGGAAATGCAAGCGTGGCTGCGGCGGGAAGGAGGCTGTGATCACGAAGGAGTCGAGCCAGTTGAGATGGTTGGCGATGAGCACGAAGGCCTGGCCCTTGGGCACGTTGCGCCGGCCCTTCACCTGGAAGACGAACAGCGCATGAAACACGGGGAGCAGCACGCTGCGCATGAGGCGGTACGTGAACGTGGCTTTGCGCTGCACCGGGAGCAGATCGGCGGCCGGCGTGGACAGCTCGGCGGCCGTGGCGTTCGCGTCGGACCTCCCCACTCTCAGCGCACACCACGGATGCGGTGCACCATCACCGTGCCGAGGATGAACCACAGCGCGGCGCCACCGAACACAAAGCGGAATCCAAGGTTGTGGCCAGTGGCGATGCCGAGCACGCTGTGGCCGGCATGGTTGAAGTAGAAGAGCAGCCCGGCCAGCACCGCCGGCGCGAGCGCCTGGGGCAGCGTGAACGACGTGTGCCAGAGGCCCATGTCCTTGCCCGCCGACGTCTCCCTGTCGGGCAGGACGTCGCATGCGAGCGCCCAGTCGACGGCGTAATACATCCCGTATCCGACCCCGTATGCAATGCCCAGGGCATACATCAATGGCAGTGACGTGATCAGGCCGAATACGAGCACCGAGACCACGGCGGCCTGGATGCCGCTCGACAGGTACACGAAGAACTTGCGCCGGCCAAGACGATCGGAGAGGTAGCCCCCGATCACGGACGGCAGAATGGCGCCGGCGATCACGGCAAGCAGCCAGAGAGCGCTCGATGCGCCAGGGTTCGTCGCCTTCATCACGTCTTTGAAGTAGAAGGCGATGAAGGGCAGCACCGACCAGATGCCGAGCGTGGTGAAGAACCGGGTCAGGAAGACCCAGAAGAAGTCGTGGCTGCGAAACGGGGCGAAGAAGGTCCGCAGCGCAGGCACGCGCAACCCGGCGGTCAGCGTGACGATGCCGCCGATCGCCGCGGTCGCGCCGGCGATCCAGCCGCGCGATCCCAGTGGCAGGATGAGCACGGCGAGCACCGACGTCAGGCACAGCGCGAACGCGGCGGCGGCGACAACCGCGCCAGCCGGAATGTCCGGCCTGGGCCGACCGATCGGCCGAGGCACCCTGTTGATGGGCGCTTCATGCACGGTGCGCACGGTCACCGCCAGCGACGCCAGGAGGATCACAGCGATCACGGCGTATCCCGCGAGCAGCCCGCTGCGCGTGCTGCCCAGCTGCTTGAGCACCACGCCCACCAGGCCCACTCCGACCACCGTGCCGACCTGGTTCATGGTGCCGAGCAGACCGGACGCGCGACCCCGCTGCCCCTCGGGGACGACATCCGGAATCACACCGGCATAGGCGGCACCGGCCGCGTTGTTGCTGATCTGGACAAAAACATACGCGAGGATGACCATGACCGGGCTCCCCGCGAAGGCGAGCAGGGCCAGCCCGATGACGTTGAAGGCCGTGCCCGCCACCATCCAGGGCCGCCGTCTCCCCCACCGTGACGCCGTTCGGTCGCTCAGGTAACCGGCGAGGATCGGCACGAGCATCGCGAAGATGCCGCCCGCCGCTGTGGCACGCCCGACCACCAGCTCGGGTGCGTTCCCGGCAACCAGGATCGCGCCGACGGGCAGCAGCGAGATGCTGATCGGCTGCCAGTGCGCCCCGCCTCCGAACCAGAACGCATTGATGCCGAGCAGCCGGCGGAAGCCGAGACGCTCGAATGCAACGGTATGGACAGTGCTGGTCACCATGGCCGAACTGGACGTTCATACGCGGGCACGGGCGGGTCCAGCCCCACTGTGACAGCTCCGCTACACGTGCACTGCGCGCGGAGGCTTACCTGCAGATCGTCAGCTACGCGGGTGTCGTCGCGCGTGATCTCGCATCCGCGCGGATGAAGTCTGCAGCACGTTCGGCGATCATCATCGCCACCGCGTTGGTGTGCCCGCGGATGATCGTGGGCATGATCGAGCAATCGATGACGCGCAGCCCGTCGACGCCGCGCACGCGCAGTTGTGGGTCCACCACCGCCTCGGGATCCGGGCCCATCCTGCACGTGCCCACAGGGTGATACAGGGTCTCCGCCTGCTCGCGGATGAAGCCGGTGAGCTGCTCGTCGGTCTCCACGCCCGGCCCGGGTTCCACCGGCTCGGTGCCGTGAACCGACAGCTCGGGACGCGCCAAGATGCCACGCGTCAGCTTCACGCCCGCCACCATGGTCGCCAGGTCGCGCCCCTCGGGGTCGCTGAGGTAGCGCGGTTCGATGCACGGCTTGGCCGCGGGATCGCGCGACGCAAGCGAAACACGGCCGCTGCTGCGCGGCTGGAGCAGCACCGGACCCAGCGTCATGCCGTGCCCGGCAGGTTTGACCAGACCGTGGTCGATGAACGGCACCGGCGCGAATATCAGCTCGATGTCCGGCGCTGCGAGGTCATCACGAGTGCGCACGAAAGCGGCGGCCTCACCGACATTGCTGGTCAGCATGCCGCGGTGACGCAGCAGCCAGCGTGCCGTGTGGCGCAGGGACTCGGCCGCGACCAGCGAGAGCTTGGAGGTCGTCCCCACCACGACCGCGACCATGAGGTGGTCCTGGAGGTTCTCCCCCACCTGCGGGCTGTCGACTGCGACGTCCACGCCGAGGTCGCGCAGATGCGCGCCTGGTCCGATACCGCTGAGCATCAGCAGCTGCGGCGTGTTGATCGATCCAGAGCTGACGATGACCTCGCGCGCTGCAGCGGCGGTGTCTGTACGCCCGTTGTGGCGGAACTCGACGCCGGTGGCGCGACCGTTCTCGAGCACGATGCGCGTCGCCGTCGCATCGGTGCGCACCTCGAGGTTGGCGCGCCGGAGCGCCGGCTTGAGGTACGCGTCGGCCGCGCTCCAGCGCCGGCCCCGGTACTGCGTGACCGGCGTGTTCCCCAGGCCCTCCTGGTCGCCGTGGTTCAGCCGCTCCACGCGATGCAGCCCGAACGCCTGCGCGGCGTCGAGAAACGCGCTGGTCAGCGGGTTCGTGTCCGGAAGCGCTCCCACATGCAACGGACCCTCGCCCCCGGTCCACTCCGAGCCGCCGGTGCCGTCGTTCTCCATGCGCCGGAAGTACGGAAGAACGTCGTGCCAGCTCCAGCCCGGGTTGCCGAGCTCCGCCCACCAGTCGTAGTCGGCGGGCGTGCCGCGCAGGTACATCATCGCGTTGATCGAACTGCTGCCGCCAAGTACCTTCCCGCGCGGCCAGTAAAGGCGCCGGCCAGCAAGCTCAGGCTGCGGCTCCGTCTCGTAATTCCAGTCGAGCGGCCCCTTTAACAGCTTCGTGAAGGCCGCGGGCACGTGGATCTCGAGCTTGCGGTCGCGCGGCCCCGCTTCGAGGAGCAGCACGCGGTTGGCCGGATCCTCCGAGAGTCGCGCGCCCAGCACGCACCCTGCAGAACCGGCGCCGACGATCACGTAGTCGTGCATCGGCGGCTATTGTGCTCGCGGCGCACGTACCTCGACCTTCGCCAGGAATTCCACGATCACCGGCGCGATCACTTCAGGCGCAGCGCCGTGGTCCTGACCCTGCAGAGTCCGTCGCGAGGCTCCCGGGATGGCGGCTGCAACCGCATCCGCCACACGCGCCGCCCATGGCGGGCTGTTCGCACCGTCGACAAGGAGCGTCGGCACGGCGATTCTCGCGAGGCGGCCGGCCGGCACACGACCGTCACCACAGATGGTGAGGTCATACGGAAGCGTGTGGGCGATCGCAAGCATGCCGGGGAAGTCGGGACTGTTCTCGATCGTGGGGAACATCGCGGGGGGCACACCGACGGCGTCGGTGAGGAACGTCTCGATGGCTTCCCGGCGGCGACCCGCGGCGATGTGAGCGGCAACCCGCTGCGGGACGTCGCTGGGCTCGCCATCGTCCGCCGTGGTGTAGGGCGGCTCGTAGGCCACGACGCCCGCGATCGGAAGCCCGCGCGATGCGGCCTCGAGACCGAGCGCCCCACCCGACGAATGCCCGAAGACCCCTGCCTCGCCCCCACCGGCGGCGATAACGGCAGCGAGGTCCTCGATCTCCCGCTCCGGGGCGTATGGCTGCACGTCGCCGCTGTTCCCCCGGCCACGGCGGTCGTATTCGAGCACCGACAAGTGCGCGGCGAGCAGCGCCGAGAGGGCTTTGGTCGTGTTGCGATCCCCGAACGCCCCGGTGATGAGCACGAGCGATGGGCCGCTGCCCGTCCGGTCATAGGCGATGCGGGTGCCGTCAGCAGAGTATGTGGTCTCCATGTTTCGGCCTCCTGGCGTGCGTTCCTGATGGTGAGACGACGGTAGCGGCTTGTACTCATCGGAGGTGCCAGAATTCGCTGCGTGACGGCACTGCCGGCGCCTCCCGCGCTTCGCCTGGCGACGCTCGACGACGAGGCGGCGATCGACGCGCTGATGAAGGCGTCAACGCGGGCGCTGTTCCCCGCCTTCTACGACGCTGCGCAGACCGAATCCAGCGCCGAGCACATCGCCTCGGTCGACCGCATGCTCATCGAGGACCGCACCTATTACGTGGCCGAGGTGGAGGGCGAACTGGTGGCATGCGGCGGATGGAGCCTGCGCGACAAGCTGTACACCGGCTCCGGTGCGACGAGCGGCGATGTGCGTCTGCTCGATCCCGCAACGGAGCCCGCGAGGGTTCGCGCCATGTTCGTACGCGCAGACTGGACGCGCCGAGGTCTCGGGACTGCCATTCTCGCGGCCTGCGAGGCAGCTGCCAGGGCGAAGGGATTTCGCACCCTGGCGCTCATGGCGACACTTCCCGGCGTCCCTTTGTACCAGCACTACGGGTTCCGTGTCGGGGAGCACGAGGACGTCACCATGCCGGACGGTGTGGCTGTCTCGTGCGCGGCGATGGAGAAACCGATCAACTGAGTGGCCGGCGTCACATCAGGTGCTGATCAGCTCCTGCGCGAGGTAATACACGGCGACGCCGGCGAAGAGAATCAGCACCGCGACAGGGTTGATGAAGGCGAGGCCGATACCGAGGCCGTTGGCTGCCGGCCCGACAGCGAAGCTCAGCGTCGACACCTTCTTCGATCCGCGGTGCGCCGCTGTGGCTCCGGCCGGCGTTGCGCGCCGGTAGAGGACATTGAAGACGACACCCATCAAGAACATGATGGCGCTGAAGATCGCCGCAGCGATGTGCGACTGTGTGTCCGCCTTGGTCACGTACGAGGCCATGAGGGAGGTGCCGAAGGGGACCAGGACGACACACATGAGCAGGGCGAGGTTGAGAAAGAGCAGGACGGTGTCGACGCGCTGAACCGAGGCGAATACCTTGGAATGGTTGACCCAGATGCAGCCGACGGTCACGAAGCTGATGGCGAACGCGGCGAAGGCCGGCCAGCGATCAGCCAGCGCTGCGGTCAACGAACCGGCAACATCCGGCACCCGCAGGTCGAGCACCAGCAGGGTGATGGCCACCGCGAACACTGCGTCGCTGAACAGCTCCACCCTGCTGTGCCGACCGGCGACATCCACGGCGCTCATGACCGCCTCAGGCTGCGGCTGGTTCAGCAGCACCGCGCGCAGCAGGCTCAGCGCCGTTGGCTGCGGCAGCGTGCTGGCCCATGACCATCTCGATGAGCTGATCGAGATCCCCTTGCCCGGGCTCGTCCAGGGCCGGCAGCGACGGCAGCTCGCGGATGCGCGTCAATACCTCATCCACCAGTGAGCTGCGGATTGCCGGACCGTGGCACGTGGCGATGGCCTCGATGCCGAGCGCCTGCAGTGAGTCGATGTGCGCGTTGTACCGGCCGGAATCAAGCCAGCGGTGCCAGGGCGAGATCATGCGGTTGACCTTGTAGAACGCGTCCCAGCGTTCGTCCTCCGGCACGCCGGCAATGTCGTCCAGGTGACGCGGCACCATGCACCCGAAAGCATCACCGGCCCAGTACACGCCGGTGCTGGCATCGAAGAGACCGCGCGTGGTGGGTGCGTCGAACACAGGTGGACGAACGGCCAGCAGGGCCCGATCGCCGGCCTCGAAGCTGTCGCCGTCGTTGACCCAGCGCACCCGCAGGGGCGGAAGCTCGATGCCGTGGTCCAGCCGCATGCGTCCCATGGCGAACGACCCTGTGAGCACTTTTGCGTTCGGGCATGCCTCGAGAACCGGGAGCAGGTTGCCGATGTGGTCGCCATCATCGTGCGAGAGGAACACCCACCGCACCGCGCCAGGATCGACTATCGACCACGCCGTGCGCAGCCAGTCGTCACGTGTCACCGACGGTCCGGTATCGACGATCACCGGCTCCTTGCCGGCGATGATCATAGAATTGGCATTGATGTTGGTGGCCAGGGGTACAGGAAAGACCTGCGACAGCACCCACGTATCCTTGGCGATGAGGTACTTCTCCATCGAGCGATCTCCACTGATGCGCTGAGCGCCGGCGATAGCCGGCCGCTCGAACGCTAGGCGCAGCCGGTGGATCACGGCGTCCGAAGGACTACGTAAATCGACTACGTACTTCGCGAAGGGGTCCCCGCTCTGCAATGCAAGAGGATCTGGTGACGACAGCAGCCGACGGCGCGCCGCCGACGCCGGCCGACGCCGACGCTGCTATTCGCGATGGCGATTGGGAACGGGCGCGCCGGATCTGCGCTGCATTGGTCGCAGCCAGCCCCTCCCCCTCCGGAGAGGCCCTGTTGCAGCTGGGGATCGCCACGTATCGGTCCGCGACCGGCGCCGGCGCGCCGGACGAACGCGCTCAGGCAATGCGCATCTTCGAGCGCGCGTACCACGCCTTCGCGGAGGCGGGTGACCATGCCGGCGCGGCCAGAATCTCGACGCGGCTGGTGCTTGCCTGCGAGTCTGCCGGCGACTGGCCGGCGGCACGAGGATGGCAGCAGCGCGGGTGGCGGCAGCTCGAGGCCGCCGGTCCCTGCGTGGAGCGCGGTTACCACGCCCTGGCTATGGTCGGCTGCGATGTGCACGATCCGGAAGAGCTTGTGCAGCAGGCCGAGCTCGCGCTGGGTATCGCACTCGAGTTCGGCGATCACGATCTCGAGCTGCGTGCTCTCGCGGACAAGGGCCTCGGCCTCGTATGCCTCGGCAAGGTCGATGAGGGCTTCGCACTGCTCGACGAGGTGATGGCGGGCCTCGCCGCCGGAGAGGTCAGCGACCCCGAGACACGCGGGCTGACCATCTGCGCGGCGATGACCGCATGCGAGCGGTGTGGTGACAGCGGGCGGGCCGAGGCGTGGGGCCGGACGATCGAAGGCGACCCTTCGCTCAGCGTGATCGGCATCACCGTGACCCACTGCGTCGTCGCGTACGGCGCCGTCGAGGCGCTGCGCGGCAACTGGCAGCAGGCGGAGGCACACCTGGAGAAAGCGCGGCTGGCACAGATGACGACGCGCTATCACCAGGCGTCGTCAACTGCCTTGCTCGCGGAGCTGCGCATCAGGCAGGGACGCTATGAGGAGGCTGCAGGCCTGCTCCAGGGTTTCGACGAGGATTTCGAGGCCGCACACGCGCTCGCAGCGCTGAACATCGCCACCGGCGACCTCGAGCGGGCTTCCGGCCTGCTGCGTTCGTTCACGCGCGGGCTCGGCAACGATTGCATCCGCCGCGCTCCGGCGCTCGCGTTGCTCGTGGAGCTGGAGCTCAGGCGCGGTGACGTGCCTTCCGCGACGCGCGCGGTCGGCAAGCTGCTGGCCCTCGAGGAGTCGTGCGGCAGCAACGACATCCGGGCGACGGCGCGACTCGCATCGGCACGCCTGGCCATGCACGGCGGCGACCTGGCGCTGGCGATCGACGAGCTGGAGACGGCACTCACACTGCTGATCCACCGCCGGCGTCCGCTGCTCAACGCTCGGATTCGCCTGGAGCTGGCGCGCGCGCTCGGTCGAGCCGGCGAGAGCGCCTCCGCGCTCGTCGAGGCGCGTGCAGCCATGCGAACCTTCAGCGATCTCGGGGTCGTGCCTGACATAGAGGCGACACAGGCGCTGCTCTCCGAGCTAGAGGCGGGCAGCGAGCACGCTGCAACGTCAGCGCCGATCGCACCGGCGCCGCGCCACCCGTCGGGCGCGGTGGAGAGCCTCACCCGTCGCGAGACCGAGATCGCTGCGCTCGTCGCGCAGGGTCTCACCAATCGTGAGATGGCCGAGAAGCTCTTTCTGTCGGTTCGCACCGTGGAAACGCATGTCGATCGCGCGCTTGGCAAGCTGGGACTGCACACGCGCACGCAGCTCGCCACCTGGGTGCAACGCAACGCCCACGCGTAGGCGGGTCAGGCTGCTCCCGCCGGCGGCTTTACCGACTCTTCTGCAGCTTGCGCCAGCCGCCTGCTCGGTTGTTGGCGATCACTGCTTTGAAGAGGTTCAGCAGCGCGCGCTCGTCGATGCTCTCGCCCTGCCTGACCTGAATCGCCCGCGCTGTCAGGTTGCCATGTCCCTGGTTGATGATCCGCTTCGGATCGGGCGCGATCGGATCGTAGATGAACACGTTGACGTGGTCCCTGGCGGCCAACAGCGCGCAGATGTTGCCGTCGAGCGTGAAGTAGGGCTGCCTCGTGCGTTTGATCGTCTCGGTCACCTGCGGATCGGCCTCGTGCACGAGCGTGCGCACCCGCCGGCAGATCGCCTGCTGCCACGCCGGCAGCGACTTGATGTAATCGTCAACCCGAGGATCGGCAGGGTGGGCGGCCAAGGGTCTAGATTATCGAGCGGGATGACCAGGCGGCTTCAGGCTACCGGGCTGGCAATTGCGGGTTTCGCACTCCTCGTGACGGGACCCCTCGTGGCGCCGCCTGCCAGCCGGGCGGCGGCCTCCACGATGGCCGGCTGCGCATGGGCCCTGCGGCTCGATCCCAATGTGGTCAATTTCTTCTACCCGGACCAGGCGGCCAACTACTGGATCACCGAGCTCCCGGCGGTCCCGGGCGAGACACTCACCATCCACGGCAAGTACCCGCACAGCCGCTACATATCGTTCACCAGCTATGACGGCGTCTTCCGAGCCGTCGACGGGCTCAACGACCAGCACATCCTCGCGGACCCGGGCAGCACAAACCCGTTCTTCCCGCATGCGCTGCGCACCGCGGTCAACCGCTCCTACACCGTGCATGCGGTCTTCGGCCAGCGCCCACCGGCGACCACCACGCAGCACCAGAACAACTACCTGTACACGACCAGCCAGGACGGCTCGCATACGAACCGCACCAGCTTCTTGGTCGTCTATCGCGTCTACCGTGTCGATAGACAGTACGCAGTGGCCGGTGACATACAGGGCGGAGAACCGCTGCCCGCGGTGACCGTCAACATTCCGGGCGTCGGATCGCAGGCCCTGCAGACGTGCCCGCAGCAGCCGCCGGCGCCGGTGCCGTTCAACCAGCTCATCGCCAATACCAGCATCGGGTATCCGGAGATCATCGGCTTTCCCGGCACTACGCCGCCGACGTGGCACAAGTTCTACAACGCACCCGAGTCGCTGAGCACCGGAGTCACCGAGAACCAGATCACCGGCGACGCCATCGGCGACGGCCTTGCGCCGGTCACGTCGTCCACGGGGGCTGGTGGTTTCCTCGAGAATCCCGACAACAACTACATTTTTGCCAACCTCAGCACCGGGTTCGGCCCGCTCGCGATCATTCACGGACGCCTGCCCACATTCCCGCACACGTTCCAGGGGCAGAAGGTGATGGGTACCGGCCAGCTGCGGTACTGGTCGCTGTGCTCCAACGACGGTCTGAGCGAACGTTACTTCGAGTGCCTCACCGACGACGACATCGTCACCGACTCATACGGCAACTACACGATCGTTGTGTCGAACGTGCAGAACAGGCCGGCAAACGCCACGACGAGCTGCGGGCTCAACTGGCTGGACTGGGGCCCCCTGTCGGACACGCTGCTCATCGTGCGCAACATGCTTCCAGCTTCGACCTTTCTCCAGGCCATACAGAACGTGCGCCTCGGCCACGAGGCCTCCGACATGGGGCCGTACTACCCGCGGACGTCGTACACGACCGTCGCGCAGATCACTGCGCTCGGCTGCCACTGAGCGCAGCCGCCGCCGCCGCCGCGCCGCTCAGGCCTGCAGCGTCGCCAGGTACACGCCGAGCAGCACAACTCCCAGAAAGCTGAGCACCGCGGCGATGATCGCCGGCCAGCGCGGCACGGTGAGCACGGCGCCGTCGCGCTTGAGCAGCCGCAATACCTCGAGGTACTGGAGCACGCCGAGCAGCAACGCGCCCAACGCAATCCCGACGAGCGCAAGGCCGATGTTGCGCGATGCGCCTGGATTGCCTGCGCCGCCGCCTTGTGACGGGCCGACCCCGAACCGTGCCACCACGAATCCCAGACCGGCGAGAGCTACGACCGATCGGATCCAGGCCAGCAGCGTGCGGTCGTTCGCCAGCTGCGGCCGAACGTCGGGAGGTTGCCTCTGCTGCGGTGGTGTCTCCTGAATTGCTTGGAGTGTAGCCTACGGCGGCGCATGATCAATCGGGAGCGGCTCACATGATCGTTGACGTTCAAACGGATATCGAAATCGACCGGCCACGGGCCGAAGTGGCGGCGTACGCATCGGACCCTGACAACGCGACGTCCTGGTACAAGAACATCAAGGCGGTCGAATGGAAATCGCCCAAGCCGCTCGCGGTCGGTTCGCGCATCGCCTTCGTGGCCCGGTTTCTCGGCCGGCAGCTCGCTTACACGTACGAGGTCAAGGAATACTCGCCGGGCGAGCGCTTTGTGCAGAGCACCGCTGACGGGCCGTTTCCGATGGAGACGACCTACACATGGGAGGACAACGGCGCCGGTGGCGCGAGGATGACGCTCAGGAATCGGGGCCGTCCCTCAGGCTTCTCCGGAGTCCTTGCGCCGATGATGACGAGCGCAATGCGGAGGGCCAACCGGCAGGACCTCGGGCGGCTCAAGGCGATCCTGGAGACGACCTTGCCCCGGCCGGGAGAGCGCAACTATCCTCAAGCCTGATACACGACGCACAGAGCATTGACCTTCTGAACGAGAAGGAGCACGCCATGCGAGTTTTCGTCGCAGGAGCGAGCGGTGCGATCGGTACCCGCCTCGTTCCACAGCTGATCGCCAGCGGGCACGAGGTGATCGGCACGTTCCGGTCACCAGGCCACAGTGAGCGCATTCGAGCACTCGGCGCAGAAGCGATCGAGCTGGACTTGCTCGACGCTGCCGCTGTGCGCGGAGCGGTCGTCGAAGCCAAGCCCGAGGCGATCGTGCACCAGGCGACCGCCCTTGCCGGCGCGCGCTTCGGCAGGAGTCTCGACCGCACCTTTGCGGCGACCAACCGGCTTCGCGTCGAGGGAACTGACGCGCTACTCGCCGCGGCGCGCGACGCTGGGGTGCGCCGCTTTGTTGCGCAGAGTTTCGCGAGCCTCCGCTATGCGCCTGTGGGCGGCCCGGTCAAGACCGAGGACGAGCCGCTCGACCCCGACCCGCCAGCGAGCGCGCGAGAAACCAACGCGGCAATGCGCTACCTGGACACCACGGTTGTCAACGCGGGCGGGATCGCCCTTCGTTATGGCGGCTTCTACGGTGATGCCAACGACGGGCTGGTCAAACCGGTGCGCAAACGGCAGTTCCCGATCGTGGGCGATGGTGGCGGCATCTTCTCGTTCGTCCACCTCGACGACGCTGCCGCGGCGACGGTGATCGCGCTCGAACGCGGCGAGGCCGGCATCTACCACGTCGTGGATGACGAGCCGGCGCCGGTGCGCGAGTGGCTGCCAGTGCTTGCCGAGGCGCTCGGCGCCAAGCCGCCCCGCCACGTGCCCCGCTGGCTGGCGCAGCTGGTGGCCGGCGACGTCGCGGTGCTGATGGGTACCCAGGCCCGTGGTGCCTCGAATGCGAAGGTCAAGCGAGAGCTCGGTTGGACGCCGCGATACCCCAGCTGGCGCCAGGGGTTCGGCGCCGCCTACGCGCGGCCATCACGCCAGACCGCGGCGACCGAAACAAACCCCTCCGGAAGGAGCAGCCACTCGCCCGCTAGGTGACACACGCGACGGTCAGTGATATATCGTTACCGTCGATGGATTATCGCCGGGAGATCGCGCAGGAGATCGTGGCCGCCGCGCGCGCCGGCGCAGCTGCTCGCGTGATCGCGCGCGGCCCCACGCGCTGGCCGTTCGGGCCCGGTCAGGCCGGACATCGCCGCGGACGCGCCCGGCGCGGCGACGTTCGCCTCGTCATCCTCGCCCTGCTCGCGGAACGGCCGAGCACCGGGTACGGGATCATGGAGGCGCTCGAGGAGCGCAGCGGCGGCGCGTGGCGGCCCAGCCCAGGTTCGGTCTACCCCACCCTGGAGCAGCTCGTAGCCGATGGATTGGTGGTCCAGGAGACACACGAGGGCGCGAAGCTGTTCGCGCTCACGCCCGAGGGCAAGCGCTACGTCAAGTCGAATCGCGAGAGCCTGGACGCGCGCTGCGCCGCCATCGCCGGCGCGGGCGCCGAGGGCATCGGCGAGTTCCGGGCCACCGTTGCGCAGCTGATGGTCGCGGTGTTCCAGGTGGCCCAGGCGGGCAACGCAACCCAGCGCCAGCAGGCCCGGCGCGTCCTGTCGGATGCACGGCGTGGGCTGTATCGCATCCTCGCCGAGGCCGAGGACGATGCTCTCGAGGGCGACGAATCCGTTGACACGGAGGAGACGACATGACGCTCGGCACAGGCGAACCCGCTGTCGACGCGAGCGGGTTGCACAAACGGTTCGGCCATACCGAGGCACTGCGCGGGGTCGATCTGCGCGTGGCTTGGGGGAGCGTTTTTGCCCTGCTTGGCCCCAACGGCGCCGGCAAGACCACCGCGATACGCGTGCTCACCACCCTCATCCGCCCTGACGCCGGCAGCGCTCGTGTTGCCGGCTTCGACGTCGTGCGCCAGGCGAGAGAGGTGCGGTATCGCATCGGCCTCGCCGGCCAGAATGCGGCGGTCGACCCCAACCTCACAGGCACCGAAAACCTTCGTCTCATCGGCCGGCTCGCCCAGCTGCCCAGGACTCACATCGCACCTCGCGCCGGCGAGCTGCTGGAGCGGTTCCAGCTGAGCCACGCCCCCGACCGCGCCGTGCGCACCTACTCGGGGGGCATGCGCCGCCGTCTCGATGTCGCCGCCGCGCTCGTGCCGCGGCCGCCCGTCCTCTTCCTCGATGAGCCGACGACCGGGCTCGACCTGCAGAGCCGCAACGAGCTCTGGAATACGATTCGCGAGCTCGTCGCGGAAGGGACCAGCGTTGTGCTGACGACGCAGTACCTCGAGGAGGCGGACCGCCTGGCCCATCACGTTGCCGTGGTCGACCGCGGCGTGATCATCGCCGAGGGCACCCCGGCGGAGCTCAAGGCGCAATTGGGCAGCACCGTCATAGAGCTCGGCCTCGACAGCGAGCAGGCTGCCGCCCGCTCCCAGTCGGTCGTCGCCGGCCTGCTCGCGCGGGCACCGGAGCGCGAGGACTCCACGGTGCGCATCACGTCCGATGACGGTCCTCGCGTCCTCATCGACGTGCTCCGCCTTCTCGACGCCGCGGAGCTCATACCGACGACGCTCACCGTCCGCGAACCGAGCCTCGATGACGTGTTCCTCGCGCTCACGGGACGCCATAGCGAGAGCGATCAGCCCTCAGCGCTCGCATCCAATGGAGCCAGGCCATGACCAGCGCAGCAATCGTGATCCCATCCGCCGACATCGAGCGCCGCCTGCCGGTCGTCGCCGCGGTGCGTGATGCCGGTGCCATCGCCTGGCGCAACCTGATCACGTACCGGCGGGTACCCCAGCTGCTCGTCTTCTCCACCATCCAGCCGGTGATCTTCGTGCTGATGTTCCGCTACGTTTTCGGCGGCGCGATCAAGATCCCGGGTGGCGTTCCCTACGTCGACTTCCTGATGCCAGGCATCTTCGTGCAGACCGTGGTCTTCGGAGCGATGGCCGCCGCAATCGGCCTGGCGACCGACCTCAAGACAGGGTTGCTGGAGCGCTTCCGCACGCTCCCCATGTCGCGCTCCGCGGTCCTCGCTGGCCGCACCCTTGCGGATATGTCGCGCAATGTGTTCGTCATCGCGCTCATGGTGCTCGTAGGCGTCGCTGTGGGGTTCCGGGTGCACACATCCATGTTGGAGGTCATCGCCGGGCTCCTGCTGGTGCTGCTCTTCTCGTACGCGATGTCCTGGGTGTTCGCACTGGTGGGCCTCGCTGTCGGCGACCCGGAGACCTCACAGGCAGCTGCGTTCCCTGTGCTCGCGCCGCTCGTCTTCGCGTCGTCGGCGTTCGTCCCGGTGAGCTCCATGCCAACCTGGCTGCAGGGCTTCGCGCTGCACCAGCCCGTCTCCGCGGTCATCACCGCGGTGCGTGATCTGACACTTGGTGCGCAGGCGACCGGGGGTTCCACAGGAACTGACGCGATCCAGGCGCTCGCCTGGTGTGCGGGCATCCTCGTGGTCTTCGCACCACTCGCGGTGTGGCGTTACCGGCGCACCGTCTGAGTCGCTCGGAGCGAGGGCGACGAGCATGCAGCACGGCGACGCAGTCATCGTCGATGGGCTGAGCTCACTGGAGCTGGGTGAGGCA
>VBJV01000050.1:0-10865 GCA_005879785.1 Chloroflexota bacterium | reverse complement strand
CCTCTACAACGATCCTGGCTCGGGTGAGGAGCACTACCTGATCCGCTACCCGGCCGGGTTGCGCGGACGCACGCACCGGCATACGGCTGCGCACACGATCGTGGTCCTCGAAGGACAGCTCGATGCCAACGGCCAGGTCATCGGGCCTGGGGCCTACGCGCACTTTCCCGCTGGAGAGGCCATGAGACATCAAGCTGCAGCGGACGGGCCGTGCCTGTTCGTCGTCCTGTTCCACGGCCCATTCGACGTGCAGATCGTCGACGCGTGACCGACCTTCAGCCGGCGACAGCAGCCTTCCGTGTACCGGCACCGTTCACCGTCGCCGGCAGCACGTGCACCTCAACGCCTGAGGGCTGAGATCGGGAGCGGACGACGCGTTGTGTCGCCGGCTTGAAATCCTCCGGCTTCGCGGTCGGGATGTTCACGAATGTTTGTGGGTTGCGATCCACGAGCGGAAACCAGCTGCTCTGCACCTGCACCATGACGCGGTGGCCGCGACGAAACACGTGGTTCACGTCAGGCATCGTGAAGTTCACGGCTTCGACGCTCCCGGGCACAAACGGCTCGGGTTGCTCGAAGCTGTTCCGGAACTTTCCGCGAAAGGGCCAGCCGCGGACGAGCTGCTGGTAGCCCGCCAGCCTGACCACAGGCGGGCCGACGTCCGCCCCGGCGCCCGCGCTGCTCCCCGCCGCCGGATCGCTCCGGTCCGGCGGATAGACATCGATGAGCTTCACCACCCAGTCGGAGTCGGTCCCTGTCGTGGACACGAAGAGCTTGGCTGAGACCGGACCGGCCAGAGCGAGATCTTCCTCGAGCGGATCCGTGACGTACACGAGCACATCGGGCCGGGTCGCAGCGAACCGCTGATCCGACACCATGTATTCGTCCGGCACCGTGGGCGCCGTGTATGCCACGAACGGCACCGGTTTGGCGGGATCGCTCACGTATGAATCGCTCGCATCCGCGGCTGTGGGCGGCTCGAAGGCGAGGCCACCGCCTTCTCGGAAATACAGAACCTGCGGCTTCGCGTCCGGCGGGGGCCACACGGGATACCGACGCCAGACGTTGGTGCCGGTTTCGAACACGTACGCGTCCGACAGCTTCGGATCGTCCCTGTCCTTCAAATGAAACTCGAAGAACGGGAGCACGATGCTCTCCCGGTAATACCTCGCTGTGTCAGCGGCGAAGTCGACGCTGCCGAGTCGCCGGCCGTCATGGCGCGCCCAGCCGCCGTGCACCCAGGGTCCCATGACCAGGCCGTTGCTGATGCCAGGATTGTTCTCCCCGATCGCGTGATACACCCGCAGCGGTCCGGTCAAGTCCTCGGCGTCGAACCAGCCGCCCACCGTCAGCACCGCGCAGCGGATGTTCTTCAGGTGCCGCCAGATTGCACGCGATTGCCAGTATTCGTCGTAGGTCGGATGCGCGATGGTCTCGTCCCACATCGGGTTCGGACCTGCGAGTCGAGCCGTGACGTTGCCCAGCGTTCCGAGCTTGAGGAAGAACTCGTAACCGTCGCTCGTGCCGTATTCGAACGGCACCGCAACCTTGGGCGGTGGTCCCGCCTGCGGCGGGAAGCCCGAGGATCCCTCGAAGTTCGCCGCGAGCATGAACGCTCCGCCGTGGTACCAGTCGTCATCGAGGAACAGGTCCGCCACGGGCGCCTGCGGCGACGCCGCCTTGATCGCCGGATGCGTGTCGATGATTCCGGCTGCGGTGAAGAACCCCGCGTACGAGATCCCCCACAGGCCCGCGCGACCATTGTGATTGGGGACGTGCTGCAGCAGCCATTCCACCGTGTCGTACGTGTCCGTACTCTCGTCGACATCGGAGGCGGTCCGCTTCTCCGGGCGATGTGGAGTCACGTGGGTGAACGCGCCTTCCGACAGGCCGCGTCCACGAACGTCCTGCCGAACCCAGATGTAGCCGGCCTTCAGGAACACATCCGTGTGAACCGCTGCGGTGGAGTATTCGTCGCTGCCGTAGGGGGCCACGCCAAACGGGCTCCGCAGGATCATGAACGGGTAGGTGGTCGACGCGTCCTTGGGCACGAGCACGGACGTGAGCAGCCTCACCCCGTCGCGCATTGGAATGCGGTACTCGTACTTCGTGTAGTGCTCGCGGGCGTCGTACGCCCCCGGCGGCGTCTGGTCGTCGCCGGCACCTGTGGTCAGGAGCATGGGCCCACCCTGCGATTCACCGGCGGGAATGGTAGCCAAGCTCCGCCCCTGGGCAACCGCACGCCGCTGAGCGAAATAGGGTGAACAGCCGATGGCGCCGCCGCGCGAATCCGTGAGGCTGGCTTCACCGAGGGCAACCGGCCCTCGGCGAGACTGCCGGCAAGCCCGCCGGCTCAGGAGCAGCACGAAGATGGCCAAGATCCACTTCGACATCGACAGCGCCCTTCCCGCCGAGACCATCCTGGCGGCCGCCGGCGACTTTTCGGCGATGCGGCCGAGGTACTGGACCACGATCGACCCACAGGTGTACCGAGTGCACGCGCACACCGCCACATCGGCGGATGTCACCGAGGGCAGCGCGGTCCTGGGCGGCATCTGGGCCCGCGAGGCGTATGACCTTTCAGAGGCGGGGATCGTCCGCGCCCGCGTGCAGGATTCCAATGTCTTTCAGCCGGGCGGGATCTGGGAGCTGCGCGCGACACCGCGACCCGGAGGCGGCTCTCACATAGAGGTGCTGAACCACCGTCAGGCTCGCGGCTTCAAGGGCCACCTCCTGGGTGTGCTCATGACGCTGATGGGCCGCAAGCAACTCACCCAGTCGCTGCATCGGACGCTCGAGCTGGTTGGCAGCGACGTCGCAACAGGATCCCGCGTGGCCACCTCGCAACCCGCATGAAAGGCTGCGAGCGCACCACGTGACCGGAAGCCGGTCCGCCTATCCTCGCGGGATGAGCGCCCCTGAGCAACGTATGCGCCTGGCCGAGCTGATGGCTGCGCTGTCGCTGGCGACCGACCTGGGGATGGGCCAGCCGATGGAGAAAGCCATGCGGGGCTGCTTGCTCGCTCTCGAGCTTGCCCGGCGATTGAACGCCGACGCGGACACGCTTCATGACGTGTATTACCTGGCGCTGCTGCAGCACATCGGCTGCACATCGCATGCGTACGAGTGGGCGGGGTATGCCGGTGGCGACGAGATTGCGATGAGGACTCATGCAGTCACCTTTGCCAACAGCCCCATGAGCGAGGTGATGAATGCGTTCGTCCACCACGCCGGCCGGGGTCTGCCACTGCCCAAACGTGCTGCCCTGGTGGCCGCGATGGTGCGCAATGGCAGCAGGCGCTTCGCCTTCGTCTCCGCCACGCAATGCGAGGCTGCCGTCTGTCTGGCGCAGCGCATCGAGATGCCGGCGGGAGTGCTGAGCGGGCTCGCCCACGGTCTCGAGACATGGAACGGCAGGGGCGGTCCGAAGCGGTTGCGCGGCGAGGAGTTGAATTTCGCGGCGCGCATCCTCGCGGTGGCGCACGACGCCGAGGTGTTCGAGCGTGTCGGCGGTCTCGACGCCTGCACGACCGCCGTGCGCAAGCGCCGCGGCGCTGCCTACGACCCGGCTGTGGCCGACGCCTTCCTGGCGGCCGGCCACGACATCTTCCAAGCAGTGCCGCCGGGGCCGCTGTGGGACGCGGTGCTGGCCGCTGAACCTCAGCCTCACGTCCTCATAAGCGAAATGGGACTCGACGGCGTGGCCTGTGCCTTCGCTGACTTCATCGACCTCAAGCTGCCGTTCACGTCCGGGCACTCCCGCGGCGTTGCGGCGCTTGCCGGGAGCGCGGCTGCGTTGATGGGCTTGGACAGCCACGACGCCAGCGCCTTGCATCGGGCTGCGCTCATGCACGACATCGGCAGGATCGCAATCGCCAACGGCATCTGGGAAAAGCCAGGGCCGCTGAGCACGCCGGAGTGGGAGCGCGTCCGGCTGCACGCATACCACGGGGAGCGAATACTGTCGCGCACGCCTGCGCTGGTTGACATCTGCGCGCTGGTGTCGCTGCACCACGAGCGACAGGACGGCTCCGGTTATCACCGCGGCTCCACGGCCGCGCAGCTGTCAGGTTCGGCTCGGCTGCTGGCCGCCGCCGATGCCTACCAGGCAATGACGCAGGAGCGGCCCCACCGGCCGGCGATGGCGCCCGACGAGGCCGCGCGCCAACTTCGTGCCGAAGCCGGAGCAGGGCGGCTGGAACGCAGCGTCGTCGAGTGCGTGCTGGAGGCCGCCGGTCACGCGCGAGCGCGGGTCCGGGCCGATTTGCCGGCAGGCCTGAGCGAGCGCGAGGTCCAGGTCCTGCGCGAGCTGTGCCTGGGCCGCACCAACCGGCAGACGGCGGACCGACTCCACATCGCGGAGAGGACGGTCGGACATCACGTGCAGCACATCTACAACAAGATCGGCCGCTCAACGCGCGCCGGCGCCGCGCTCTTCGCCATGGAGCATGGGCTGGTGTAGGGAACGTTCGCGCTCGCAGCGCATGCTAGAAGGCGATGTCTACGACGACCAGCACACGCTTCAGTGACCTCGTCGGGTGCCGCCTTCCATTGCAGCTGGCGGCGATGGGCGGCGTCGGAACGGCCGAACTCGCTGAGGCAGTGAGCGCCGCCGGGGGGCTCGGGATGGTCCCCAGCGGCGTGGCCAGCGCTGGCGAGTGCGGGGTCAACTTCCTGATGCCGTTCGCTCCCGGCCCCGATGGGATCCACGAGGTTGCCAAGACGGCCCGTGTCGTCGAGTTCTTCTACGGAGACCCGGACCGGAATCTCGTTCGGGCAGCGCACCGCGGCGGGGCTCTGGCCGGATGGCAGGTGGGCGCCGCCGACGAGGCTCGCGCCGCCGAGGAGGCCGGCTGCGACTACATCGTGGCCCAGGGGATCGAGGCGGGCGGTCACGTGCGCGGCCACCAGCTGCTGGCCGAGGTTCTTGCCGAGGTCCGGGTCGCCGTGCGCGTCCCGGTGGTTGCCGCCGGCGGGGTCGCATCAGCGCGCCGTTTTGCCGAGGTCATGGCCATGGGTGCGGACGCGGTGCGGGTGGGAACGCGCTTTGTCACGTCGCCTGAGTCCGGCGCCCATCCCGACTATGTGGCGGCACTGCTGGCGGCGGACGGTGACGACACGGTGCTGACCGGATGGTTCAACGAGGGCTGGCCGGACGCACCGCATCGCGTGCTTCGCTCAGCGCTCGAGCGTGCGCGTGATTCGGGCTGGCACGCGACGGTCCCTCCGTACCGGGGCGTTGAGCGTAGTCCGGGCGACATGGCGATGTACGCAGGTCAGGGTGTGGGCGACGTCATCGCCAGCCTGCCGGCTCGTGAGGTGGTAGCCGACCTCGTCGGACTCCTGTAGTCGGCGGCTCGCGAATGGCGGTGAGCCGCACGAGTACAGCGTCACTATCGGGACCTGGATGTGGGTCGTCCGGACCGAGCCTGCGTCGCGGCTTTCAGGTCGCGGACGAAAACGCTCATCAGGCCCTCGTACTCGGGCTGGTCGATGAGCCGGAGAATCGACGAGGGATGAACCGTCGGAACCACGGTCGAGCCGTTGAGCCCCCGGAACGTACGCCCGCGGTCCACGGACACCCGCACGTCGGGACCGATCAGGGCACGCGCCGCCGTCGCGCCGAGGGCGACGACGACACGCGGCTGCACGGCGTCTATCTCGGCCACGAGCCAGGGGCGGCAAGCGACGATCTGTCGCTCCGTCGGGCGCTTGTGGATGCGCCGCTTGCCACGCGACGGCGTCCAGCTGAAGTGCTTCACCGCGTTGGTGACGTACACGAGCTTTCGATCGATGCCGGCCCGCTCGAGGGCCTCGTCGAGCAGCCTCCCCGCTGGACCGACAAACGGATGCCCGGCGAGATCCTCGCGGTCACCGGGCTGCTCGCCCACCAGCATGATCAGCGCCTGCGGGTTGCCCTCGCCGAATACGGTGCGTGTGGCGCGCTGCCAGAGGTCGCATCCCCGGCAACCGGCCGCCGCGTCGCGCAGCGCCTCGAGCCGGCGATCCTCCGGAACGTACTCGCCGGCGCCAAGCTGGTCTGCCCCAGCGTCGTCGGGCGGCGTCACGCCGGGACGGTCTCGCCGCCGTAGACTGGGTGCAGCGAGCCGGCCTTGGGAAGACAGCAGAGCCAACCAACGGCACATGGAGGTGCAACGTGATGCGCATCGCATGCCTGCTCGACAGCGACTTCGAGGACTCCGAGTTTCGCGAGCCGTACGACGCGCTGCGCAAGGCCGGTCACGAGGTGGCCGTCATCGGTTTGGAGGCGGATCGCGAGCTCCGAGGCAAGCGCGGCGACGAGGCGGTGCGCACGGATCGCGGCATCGACATGGTCTCCCCGGACGATTTTGACGCACTGCTCGTTCCCGGCGGCTACTCGCCCGATCATCTGCGCGCCGACGAGCGCGTGGTGCAGTTCACTCGGGCGTTCTTCGACCGCGAGCGACCCGTCTTCGCCGTCTGCCACGGCCCGCAGTTGCGGCTGACCGCGGGCGTCGTCAAGGGCAGGAGGATGACCGCGTGGAAGACCGTCCAGGTTGACTTGCGCTACGCAGGTGCCGACGTCGTCGATGAGCAGGTGGTCGTCGACCGCAACCTGGTCACCTCGCGTCAGCCGTCCGACCTCGACGCCTTCGCACGCGAATCGTTGACGATGCTGGAGCGCGTCGGCGCGCCGTCGCGCTGAAGCTTGGCCCTCACGTAGCGGCGCGAACGTCACGAGTGCCGCCGTGAGGTGCTCATGACTGAGGTGCCGCTCGATCGCATCGACCGTGGCCACGACACGCGGGTCTTTGGCGGTCAGCATGCCGGTGAGCGGCACCGTCAATCCCGAGGCATCCAACACCTCGTCGTCCAATCCCTGTGTGAAGGAACCGAGACTCTTGTTGAAGGCGCGGGTTAGGCACCTCGCGTTGATGCACGCCCTGGTCTGCCGCGTGCGTTCACGGCGTTGCGCCCCCAGGCGCAGCGCGGAGTCCATCGCCAGCGCACGATCGGGAGCCAGCCAGCACACATCGCCTGTGAGTACAAGTAGCGCTTCGGTCGCATGCGCGATTCCCAGATGCCCGAGTCGGTGTCCTGCCAGTGGACGAGTATGTGGTCGACCAGCGGTACTGATATTCAGCCCAATGGAGGACCGGGCTCGAGCAGCGATGCCGCCGCTGCTGCTCAACGGGACCAGTGCGGCACCCCCGTCTACAGTGCGGCCGCCCGCGGCGAGTGCGCCTTGGACGGCGCGCGTCCGCGATCTCGGGTCCCGGCGACGCGGGACACCAAGTACATGACGACCAGAAGTGCTTCGACGATCAGGGCGGTTAGGCCATACCGTGGATCCGACCAGTCGGATGGTTTGTAGGCCGGTAGTCCGACGGTTCTCGCCGCGACATAGAGGACGACGGTGACAGCGGCGAAACCTGCGGCGAGCGGCCACACTGCCACGGAAGCGCTGGAGGCCGCCGCAGCCCGACCTATGAGCGATTAGAGAAAGGGTGACTCAACAACGTTGAGCCACCCTTCCGTGCACCGATGCGATGTTATCTATCGCCTCGATACACAGTCAGCGTGGGACGAATTCGGAGAACCATCGCTGCTCCTCCTGTGTTTCGTTCTCACGGACTCCTCCCAACGTAACGCGCGGTACCCGGCGCCGCAACCGCGCCATCGACGAGACGAACCCGCAGGCCGTGCCAATGACGTCGAGGTGCGGCTGGCCACGTCGATCGGGGTAGAAGGCGATCTGGCCACTGGGTTGCGTTTGCAGGCCGGGGTACGCCTGCATACGCTGGGATCCATGGCACGGCGCAGCCGTCATTCCGTCCCCAGCCAGCAGGCGGAGCATCAGGCGCATGAGGCTCGGACGCTGCGGCGGCAGCGAGCGCACGCTCAGCAGGCGGAGCATCAGGCGCATGAGGCTCGGACGCTGCGGCGGCAGCGAGCGCACACTCAGCAGGCGAGCGCCCCGGCGTTCGAGCGGCGGCTCCGAGCCCACGAGACGAGCCCACCTTTCCTCGCACGGGCGGATGGGGAGCGTGGCTGAGCTGACGCAGCTGCCCGTCGGCGAGGAGGACCGCTCGTGCCTGCTCGACCTTCTGGGTGATCCGGAGCTCGATACGACGCGGATCAGCGACGCGGTGGCAGCCATCAAGCGGAGGTTTGCAGGATGAGGCGAATCAGATACCTGGTGTTCGGTGCGGCGGCCGGCGGCCTTGCGGTGTATCTGCTCGACCCCGACCGCGGCCGGAGCCGCCGCAGCGAGCTGGTGCAGCGCGGCGGCGGGATCGCCCGGCGCATCCAGCGCAAGGGGGAGCGTAGCGTCCGCTACGCGGCGAGTCAGGCCGAGGGCCTGCAGCAGAAGGCGAGCCACCGTACCGTCGAAGACCAGTCGCCTACCGACGAGCGGCTGCGTGAGCGGGTCCACTCACAGCTGTTCCGCGACCCCAACCTGCCCAAGGGCGACCTCAACATCAACGTCGAGCATGGGAAGGTGGTGCTGCGGGGCCACGTCGCCGACGAGGAGATGCGCCGGCGTGTAGAGGCTGAGGCGAGGCGCATCGATGGCGTCGACGCCATCGAGAACCTGATCCGCATCAGCGGCTGACGCTTGCCAGGAGCTCGAGGAGCGGATGCCTGAACCGATCGACAGCTATCGCCAGAAGCGTGACTTCGGGAAGACCCCAGAACCGAGGGCGAAGTGACGCTGGATAGACTGCACACACCAGCATGCGTAGGCACCACGAACGTGCAGGACGGCCCCGGAGCCGCTAGTCAGTGAAACCAGACAGTCGTGCCTCACAGACGCTCCGCCGTTCGTAGAACCATGCGAGCTCGTGCTCCATCTACAAAACCCCAACTAGGAGAGCGCAAACTGCTGCGATGACCGCGGTGGCTGGGATCGTCAGAACCCACGCAACGAGGATGTTGCGCGCGACCCCCCAGCGCACGGCGCCGAGCTGGCGAGTTGCACCCGCACCCATGACTGCGCCCGACACCACGTGCGTCGTGCTTACGGGCAGCGCAAGCTGAGTAGCCCCCTGAATCACGGCCGCGGCGACCGTTTGAGCACAGAAGCCGTCCACGGGCTCGAGCTTGGTGACTCGCATCCCCACCGTCCGGATGATTCGCCAGCCCCCTGCATACGTCCCGAACCCGATCGCGGTCGCCGCGGCGACCACAACCCAAGAGGGTGGCGACGGGAACCCACTCCCGCTATGGGCAAGGACGCCAGATGCGACAAGCGCGAGGGTGATCACGCCCATCGTTTTCTGCGCGTCGTTGGCGCCGTGCGAGAATGAGACAAGCGCACCTGAGAAGATCTGGGCCAACCTGAAGCGCCGATTTATCGGGCTGGGATGCGCGTGCCGGAAGACGTCGAGCGTGAGGGTAGTTAGTAGGTACGCGAGAATAAGCCCGATCACTGGTGAGCAGATCAAGGCCATCGCCACTGGGATCAGTGACCCCCACTTCACCGCACTAACCCCATAGGCGACAATCCCCATACCGACCAGTGCGCCGATCAGCGCGTGCGACGAGCTCGACGGTAGCCCGGCGCGCCAGGTGATCAGGTTCCAACCGATCGCCGCGATGAGGGCTGCGATGATCATCCCCAGCGACACACCATGGTGAGGCGCGATCAACCCTCCGATGGTGTTGGCGACACGGGTATGCAGCAGCTCGATGGCAACCAGCGCGCCGACAAGATTCAGCACAGCAGAGAGCAGCACCGCTGTCCGCGGTCCGAGAGCGCGCGTGCTGATGGATGTCGCAACCGCGTTCGCGGTGTCGTGAAATCCGTTGGTGAAGTCGAACCCAAGGGCGATCAGCACCGTGACGACCAGCAGCGCGGTAGCGCTCATCAGGCGTTCTTGATCGTGATGCCCTCTATGACGTTCGCGACATCCTCGCAGCGATCGAGGGAGTCCTCCAGCAGCGTATACAAATCCTTCAACTTGATGACCGTGAGAGGGTCATGGTTACCGCTGAACAAATCCCCGATCGCCCGCCGCGATTCGGTGTCACCGAGATTCTCGATGCGATGCACCTCGATGCCGTGCTCACCGACGCCAGCTTTGGACTCCAGCTTCGAGATCGCGGCTTGAAGCTGTGCGACAGCCTCAACCAGCAGCGTGGCCATCGACTTCGCGGCTGGTGAGATCTCTTTGATGCCGTAGAGCACGATGGTCTCGGCGATCTCGTCGATGTAATCCAGTACATCGTCGAGCCCAGAAGACAGTGCGTAAATGTCCTCTCGATCAAACGGCGTGACGAAGGTCCGGTGCAAGGTCTGCACGAGTTCATGGGTGAGCTCATCCCCGGCATGCTCGAGGTCCTTGATCTCTCGGTGCTGCCGGGGCAGAGCGTCAATGTCGTCAAACGCCGCCCTCAGCAGGCGTGATGCGGCGACCAGGTTGCTCACCTCACGATCGAAGAGCTCATAGAAGCGTCGCTCCCGCCGGAGGAGGCTGATGGGCATTGGAAGCGGAATCCTAGCGGGCAGAACCACGGGGCCGCGGGAGAGGCAGGCGATCGCTCTTGCGGCATCCCTTCCTTACCATGCGGATGGACCCCGAACGGCCGGCTGCTGCAGCGTCCAGCGATTCCCGTCTGGGTCAGCAAAATCGGCGTGAACGGTACCCCACGGTTGCATCGCTGGCTCGCTGACTTGGACCCCACGTTGGGAAAGTTGCTCGTGCGTCGCTTGGATATCCGTCACCACCAAGATCAAGCCGTCGAGTGATCCGGGTTCCTGGTTCGTGATGCCCTCGCCGATGGCGATCGAACACGCCGATCCGGTTGGCGTCAATTGAACGAAGCGGATCTTTTCGTTGACTCTCTGGTCGATGTCTTCACGGAAGCCGACCTTCTCG
>VBJV01000170.1 GCA_005879785.1 Chloroflexota bacterium | reverse complement strand
CCGTCGCAGATCGGCAGCGACCTCGAGAGCGTGGTGGTGCCCAAACGGATGGATCGGGACGACATCCGCCGCGCCCAGGCGCAGTGGGTGGCCGCGGCCAAGCGCGCGCGAACCGCGGGATTCGACATCATCTACGTCTACGGGTCGCACACCTACCTGCCGACCCAGTTCCTCTCGCCGGTCTACAACCGGCGCAGCGACGAGTACGGCGGCTCGTTCGAGAACCGCGCCCGCTTCTGGCTGGAGGCCATCGAGCTGGTCAAGGAGGCGGTCGGCGACGACGTTGCAATCGCGGTTCGGATCGCCGCCGACACGCTCGAGCTGTCCGGTGTGCCGATGGACGACGGGCTGGCGTTCATCCGCGCCGCCGATCACATGGTCGACCTGTGGGACGTGGTGATCGGCTCGATGTGGGGCGCCGGCCGGCTCGACTCGGGGCCGTCGAGGTTCTTCGACCAGGGCTACCAGATGAAGTGGTCGGGGCGGGCGCGCGAGGCGACCGAGAAGCCGATCGTGGTGGTGGGCCGCTTCACCGATCCCGACCGGATGGCCGAGCTGGTGCGCGGCGGCACGATCGACCTGATCGGTGCGGCGCGGCCCTCGATCTCGGATCCCTTCCTGCCCAGCAAGATCGAGCAGGGCCGCTACGACGAGATCCGCGAGTGCATCGGCTGCAACGCCTGCTACTCGCGCTCGATCTGGGGCAGCCACCTGGGTTGCACGCAGAATGCGACGGCCGGCGAGGAGTACCGGCGAGGCTGGCATCCCGAAAAGTTCACGCCTGCGGCCAACGCCGATCGAGCGGTACTGGTGGTGGGCGCCGGCCCAGCCGGTATGGAGTGCGCCACCGTACTCGGCAAGCGCGAGATGGAGCTCGTTCACCTCGTTGACTCGGATGACGACATCGGCGGCTGCATGCGCTGGATCACGCGCATGCCGGGGCTGGGCGGTTGGGGCCACGTGATCGACTACCGGCGGGTGCAGCTCGACAGGCTGGCGAACGTGTCGCTCGGCATGGGCACCCCGATGACGGCCGCGGACGTGATCGGCTACGGCGCCCAGATCGTGATCGTCGCCAGTGGCGCGCACTGGGCCGGCGACGGCCTGAGCGGCGTCACGCGAAGGCCGATCCCCGGCGCCGACTCGATGTTGTCTCACGTTCTGACGCCGGAGCAGGTGATGGTCGAAGGTAAGCGCCCGCCCGGGTCGCGGGTGGCGGTGGTGGACTACGAGGGCTACTTCACCGCCACGGCGATCGCCGAGCAGCTGCGCGGCGAGGGGTTCGAGGTCACGTTCGTCACCAGCCACGAATCGGTCTCGCCTTACAGCGACCAGACGCTCGAGGGTCGTCCGGTGCGACAACGCTTGCACGACCTGGGCGTGGCCGTTCAGCGGGGCGTGGCCGTGGAGCGGATCGCCAAGGGCGGCCTGGAGCTGGAGGGCGAGTTCGGCTCCCGCTCGCAACTGGAGGTGGACGGCGTGGTGCTGATCACCCAGCGGCTGTCCGACGACGCGCTGTACCGGGATCTGGCCGCCGATCCCGCCGCGCTCGCCGCGGCCGGCATCGAGGGGCTGTACCGGATCGGCGACTGCGTCGCGCCGCGGCTGATCGCCGACGCCATCTTCGACGGCCACCGGCTGGCGCGCGAGATCGACTCCGACGACCCCTCCCAGCCGCTGCCCTACCTGCGCGAGCGACCCCTGGTCGCCGACATCGTCCGCTAGCGGACACTCGCCGGTGCCAGACACTCATGAAGCGGAGTTTGCGCTTCCGTGACGCCTTTGTGTCACCTCGACCGCGTCGTTGAGCCAAATCCTCCGCGCGCCGAATTATTGGAGTCAAACACTCATGAGGTGGGCGTGACGGAATCGTGCTCTTGTGGAACGGTTTGGCCGGGAGCGGTTCGCCCCGATGCGGTGGGTTATTTGATGCCGAGGCGGCAGGTGTAGCCGGTCACGGTCGGCCACGTGCGGTCGCCGAGCTGTCGCTCGGCGGTGGCGTGCAGCGTGGCCAGCGTTGCATCGACCTCGGGGGCGCGGCCGTCGAACAGCGCCCGCGGACCACCGATGCTGTGCGCCAGGCCGATCAGCCGGCGGGCGTCGATCGTGCCCTCGCCATGGCACTGCACCTCGCGGGCGAAGCGGAACAGCCCGCTGGCCCTGATCTGGTCGATGTGCTTCGACTTCGGCCACGTCGCGCCGCCCGCCTCGATGCCGAGCCGCGAGCGAGCCGCGCTGCGGGCGGCGACGTGGGCCGTGAAGGCGGCATCGACGTCGGGCTGGATCACCGGCACGACGTCGTAGTCGTAGGCGGCGAACACGCCGCCGCGGCGCAGCAGGCGGGCGGCCTCGGCCAGCACCGGCGCCGGCTCCATCCAGTGGAACGACTGCGCGCAGGTGACGATGTCGGCCGATTCGCTGCCGATGCCCGTCTCGTCGGCAAAGCCCTCGATGAACTCCAGGTTCGCCGCACCGCTGGCCGCCCGCGCCCGGGCCACCATCCGCGCGTTCGCCTCGACGCCGATCACGCGCTCGGCGTGGCCGGCCCAAGCGCGGGTCGAGAGACCTGTCCCGCAACCCAGATCGACCACCAGCTGCGGGTGGTCGGTGCCTGCGTGGGTCATCAGCACCGCGAGTAACACCTCCGGCGGGCTGGGCCGGTAGCGGTCATAGTCCGATGCGAAACCCTCGCCCTCGTAGCCGGAGCGGTCGATCAGGCGGCGCGAGAACCCGGTCACGCGGCCATCGTAACCGGGGCTAGAATCCGCTCGCACATGGCCGAGTACCGCATCACCTACTGGCGCGAGATTCCATCCATGGTGACCGCCCGCGAGGGCGATGCCACGGCCAAGTCCGGCCTGCCGCCGCGGTTTCAGGAGGCGATCG
>VBJV01000169.1 GCA_005879785.1 Chloroflexota bacterium | reverse complement strand
CCGCTGGGCAGCACGGCCATCCGGCGAGTCCCCCGCGTGCAACGCCTGGCGCCGCCCGGCCAGGGTCACACCCGAGCCACTGACCGCGGCGTCGGGATCCGGCGGGAGAACGAACGCGACGTCGAGTGCCTCGGCGAGGACGCGAAGCCGAGCGTAGAAGCCGGCCGTATGCGGTGAGCGCGACAGGCCGAGCCCGGCGAAGTCGACGTGGTGCATCCACTCGTGAAGCAACGTGTTGAGAAACACCTTCGGCGCGATCACCTGGTGACGCACGGCGGTGCGGTGATAGATGCGGATGCGCGCACCCGTGACGGCGCCATCGGCGAAAGTGCAGTTGTAGTAGCCGTACGTCTTGCTCTGCAGCCGCTGCCCGTCGTGGTGGTGCACCTGCGGCCGGTCGGCCACGGTGAGCTGGCAGCGCGTGAGGCCCGCGTCGCTGTTGAGCTCGTCGACGAGGAGCTGACCGAGACGGCGGCGCTCCCGGTGGTCGTCGGACGCGCCGACCAGGCGCAGCGTGATCCCGCGGGCGACGGCTGACGGACGGAACGGCAGCGTGACTGTGGCCTGGCTGCGCAGGTACGCCGCGTCGGGGGAGTAGCGTCGACCGAACATCTGCTCGCCAACAGTATATGGGGTTGATGCTGCATACACTCGGGGACGCCGGGCTGGAGAAATGGCAGACGCGGCGGTCTTAAAAACCGCTGGAGGGCGACCTCCGTCCGGGTTCGAATCCCGGGCTCGGCACTTGTCGATCCCCCGCACCTGATGCACGGCAGCTTCCCAGCGCGGGCCCTGAATATGGTCATGGAGCGGGCCACGCTTCACAGGGATGAGCTGATAGCCGATTGGGATCGAGCCCAGCGCATGAAACCGCCGACGCGTTCGGTGCGGCGGACTTACTGAATTCGGCTCTTTGGTCGAGGGCCGATAGCACCCACCTCCGTGCCTGCCCCAGTTTGGCCCAGCGCGCGGAGCGGTGGCGTGCCATACACAGCGCCAAGGCGTAGCCTCCCGTCATGGAGACTGCTGCAATTCATCGCGTCCAGCTCGGTGTGATTGGGTGAACAGGCTCTCGAGCGAAGCGCCGCCGCAGCTGTTCGTCGTGCGTAATCGCCGCGGCGGAGCTTACGACCGGAAGCTCACTTCTCAGGAACAGCTCGATTGGGATGCGCACGCGCGCTTCATGAATCAGCTACTCGAGGATGGAGCGGTGTTGATCGGCGGACCGCTGGATGGAGATCGTGAAACGCTGCTCCTCCTCAGGGCACGGTCGCTCGAGGCATTGCGGCGGCGCCTCGGCAACGACCCTTGGATTCAAAACGGAATGCTGACGCTGGTGTCAATCGAGTTGCTGATGCCAGGGATTTCACCGGATTGGCTCGATGCTGGCCTCGCGGCGAATGCATTGGCCGACGAACCGTGACCTCGCGCGGCCAGCTACGGCCGCTAAAGCACCTCCTTGCCGAACCATGTTCTGAGCGCCTCGCACAGTCCCGCGTCAGTGCCGTCGCCAACCCAGGCGACGTGTCCATCGGGACGCACCAATACGGCGGTCGGTGCACCGACCTCGCCGAGTACCGGAAGTTCCCAGGTGCCGGCATACGAGGCATCGACGAGCTGAACCCTGTCGGCCCACGGTGCGATGTCGAGGCCGCCCGCGTCACCGAGGTTGAGCAGCACCGGCTTGGCGTCGTGCAACAACGAGAACACTCGCACGGTGCCATCCGCAGTCGCCAGATCCAGGTCGGGCATGCGGCGCCCCAACAGCGGATGTCCCTCACCGAGGTCATACGCAACGTCGAGGCCAGCGATCGTGGCGGCGATGTGCTTGCGCGGCTCGTCCATGCGCAGCAGCTCCATCACCGTGTCGCGCAGTGCAACGGACCGGTCGTCCGTCGCGCCGAGCGCCCTCTGCGCCAAGGTGTTCCGCAGCACCCGCGCACCAACCGGGTGGCGTTCGGCCTGATACGTGTCGAGGAGGCTCACCGGTGATGTTCCGCTGACCACCTGGGCCAGTTTCCAGCCCAGGTTGACTGCATCCTGCACGCCAATGTTCAACCCCTGGCCTCCGATCGGGGCATGCACATGTGCCGCGTCTCCCGCCACCAGCACGCGCCCGCTGCGATAGGCCACCGCCTGACGTGTCATGTCGGTAAAGCGAGAGATAAAGCGCGGGCTGTGCGCCCCGTGGTCCGTCCCGTCGACGCGGATGAGCGCTTCGCGGAGATCCTCCAGAGTGGGCTCATCGGTGCGGCTCACCTCGGGTTCGATCAGGGTGACGCCCACGCGTCCCTCCTCGGCGGGGCCGATGCCGCCGCCGCCACGCAGGCCGAATTCCGGCATCTCCTCCATCTCGACCTCAGCATGGATCCAGCACGTTGTTGGATCCCAGCCCGCGAAATCGATGCCGGCCGCCTTGCGCACAACGCTGCGGCCCCCGTCGCAACCAACCAGAAATTTCGCCCGCAGCGATGTGCCGTCGGACAACGCGACGTCAACGCCGCTGTCGTCCTGCGTGAAACCCGTCACCTCGCGCTCGCGCAGGATGGGAACACCCAGCTCATCGATCCAGCCCGACATGATGCGCTCGAAATGGCTCTGCAACAGCGCCATCCCGTAGTTGTGGCGGGTGGGGAAATCGCTGATGTCCATCGTGACTCCACCGAATGCCTGCACCTGCGCCGTCTTTCCCTCGGCGAGAAAGCGATCAGCGACGCCACGCTGATCGAGCACTTCGACGGTGCGGGAGTGCAGACCTCGCGAGCGCGAGCTTTCCAGCTTGAAGCTGGGGCGTCGCTCGACGATGACAACGTCGGTCCCCGCCAATGTCAGCTCTGCCGCCAGGCCAAAGACACCGATGGTTACGATGCCAACTAGGAAAAGCCACCGTTGGCGGAAGAAAACCGCGATCAGGACTCTCACAGGCTGGGTAGCTTGCCAGATTCGCGAGCACCCGCTTTCCCGGCCGGCCACCGCGGCTCAGGCCAGCATCCGCCGATAACTCCTGAGCCATATTCGCGATCGTGCTCCCGGGCTTAGGCGAGCGGAGGCCGAATAGGAGCAAACGGAATCTGAGAAGCTCCACGCGTGGAACCCGGGGCAGGCGTCTCCGCCATCGTCGATGATCTCCTCGGCGCGCTCATCGTTCGACTCCGCGAGCGGGACGTCCGAGGCGCGATCTCTCTCTTCGACCACGATGCGGTTCTGTTCGGGTCGGAGGCTGAAGAGAGTGCTAAAGGCCACGCTGAGTTGGAGCTCTTCTTCAGGCGGATCTTTGAGCGCCCCCAAACGTACGGCTGGCAGTGGGATTCGCTGCGGGTATCCGCCACTAAAGACGTAGTCTGGTTTGTGGGCCCTGCGACCGTTGTTGTGCGT
>VBJV01000164.1 GCA_005879785.1 Chloroflexota bacterium | reverse complement strand
CAATGATATGCGGCTCAGCCGCACCCTGGAGCCGATGGCCCCCTTCAAGACGAAGCTCAACGTCCTGGACGGCCTCTTTAACAAGAACGCCACCGGCGTCGGCATCCACCCCGGTCAGACCGGCAACATCCTGTCCGGGGCGTCGCTCCAGCGCGGGGCCGAGCTGCGCGGCGGCGTCAGCATGGACCAGGTCCTCGCCCGCCACATCGGCCAGGACACCGTGCAGCCCTGCATGGTCCTGGGTTGCGAGCAGCCGATCACCGGCTACCACGAGACCAATTTCTCGATGGCCTATAGCTCCTACATATCCTGGCAGAGCGCGACCTCGCCCGTGCCGATGGAGGTGTACCCGGCGCTGGCCTTCGACAGCCTGTTCGACAACCGCGGCAGTCAGCGGACGCGCAGCATCCTGGACCGCGTTCGTGACGAGGCCACGGGGCTGAGCCAGCAGGTCAGCACCGCCGACCGCGCCCGGCTCGACGATTACATGACGAGTGTGCGCGAGGTCGAGCGCCGCGTGGCCCAGATGCGGGCGGCCCACGAGACCGCCGCCGAGCGCGCCCAGGGGCAGCCGCTGGCGACCATGCAACGGCCGGCCAACGGGCTACCCGAAGACATCCGCGAACACATGCGCTTGATGTGCGACATCGTGGCGCTGGGTTTCCAGACCGACCGGACCCGCGTCGCCACACTGCTCCTGTGCCGCGATATTTCCGGACTGTTCTACCCGTTCCTGAACGTGCCGGCCTCGCACCACCCCGCCTCGCACAGCGACACGTCCGACGCCTACGAGCGGGTGTCGCGCTACTACGTCGGCCAGCTGGCCTACCTCGCCGGGCGCCTGGAAGCGATGTGCGAGGGCGACGGCACGGTGCTAGACAATTCCTGTCTCCTGTTCTCGTCCAGCATGTTCTCGGGCAGCCGGCACGACAACAGCAAGCTGCCGGTGCTGCTGGTCGGCGGCCTGGGCGGCACGCTCCAGACGGGCCGCGTACTGGACTACAAGGGCCGCGGCGACGCCAACCGCAGGATGTGCAGCCTGTACCTGTCGATCATGGACCGCATGGGCGTCAATCTGCCGCGGTTCGGCGACGCCGACAGCCGCCTGGCGGGGCTGTGAGCGGGGGCCTCATTGCGAGGCATTTCACCAAGAAAGTAACGCCATGGTGTCCAATTACGCTCGACCCCCGCATAAGACAAAGGCAGCGACCTTGACCACCCAATCTCGCCGCGGCGCCAAGGCGAAGTCGCAAGACGCGGTGCGGATTGTCGCCAATTCCTATTGCCTGCGCAACTATGCCGTGGGCTACACCGGGGGCACGCCCCACCGGTTATGCCTCCGAGACGAGACGGCGGTGTGGATAGTCCCGGTGCTCCTTACAAGCTCCGGATACGGCGTCGTCGGCGAGGTCGGTGTACTCGCGATCGATGAAGCAACTCACGAGGTCGTCGGCGCCACACCGCGGAACGACGTCAAGGCCGCGGGTGCCCGGTTGGCGAAGGAGAAACGCGATGTCCTCGACGCCGCGTTTCGTCGCGCAAGAACAGTCTGACAGCTGCGCCATCGCGTGTTTGCGGATGATCCTGGCGGCCCAGGGAATCGAAAGAACCGAACAGGAGCTGATCGACGAAGCCGGGATGACGCCAGGCGGCTTGGACCCAGAGGAGTGTGCCTGGCTCGCTCAACGTTACGGGCTGCGGGCGACAGAGCAGCAGCTGGACCGGCGCGTGCTGTTTGACCTGATCGACTCCTACCGATTTCCCATCGTCTTCTTGCACCGCCGTCCCATCGATCAGGAAAACGAAGTCCACGCCGTAGTCGCCGTGCGCACCTCAGGCTACTATGTCACTTTCCTAGACCCATTGCGGGGCCAAAGGCGCGTCACGATTCGAAAGTTCGAGCAGGCGCGACGGTTGATCGGGCAGTGGGTGATCGTGTGGGAGAAACGCAAGGACTAACAGGCATCGCTACATGCGAATACGCAGCACTCCCGCGTGCGCCTCCTGGTTCTTACGTGGAATGCACCGGACCCTAGCTCGCCTTGAGGTGCTGCCGGGAAAACGGTACAACGCGATGATCCAGCGTCGCCGCCGTCATAGCACAGGAGGAATAGAAGGTCATGGCCTCGTATACCCAGACAGAGCCGGTCTCGAAGACAGCGCTCGTCGCCGGGTGGATCCTGAGCGCCCTGCCGGCGCTGACGCTGCTTATGAGCCGCGTCATGAAGCTGCTCCAGCCAGAGGCGGTCGTCAAGGGATCCAAGGACCTCGGCTGGGAGGGCGAGAGCCTACTCCTGGCCCTGGGGATTGTGGAGATCGGCTGCACGGTCATCTACCTGATTCCACGCACTGCCGTCCTCGGCGCGATCTTGCTGACCGGCTACCTCGGCGGCGCAATCGCCACCCACGTGCGCATCGGCGAACCGTTCCTACCCCCGCTCCTTCTGGGCGTGCTAGTGTGGCTCGGGCTGTACCTGCGCGACCCCCGCTTGCGGGCACTCGTTCCCCTGCGCAGTTAGCCCGCGCGGCGCGGTCGCCTACCAGCCCCTCTCCCTCATCGTCGCTTCGTTGACTGGCCCTGCCGCGGTGCTAGACTTCCGTGGTTGCGCGTGTGATCGCCCGGCGCACAACAACGATTTCTTCACCGAGGAGGGGCACTGTGGCACGACAGAGATGGGCGGCGGCCACCGCGGCGATGGGGGGACTGCTGGCACTCACGATGGCCTGCCACGCCGACGAGGCCGACGCCGTCAAGGCGCTCAAGAAGCTCACGGCCACGATCCAGGTGGATAACAAGTTGCCGGGCAAGCCCGTCAAGAGCGTGAATATCTCCGACGCGCCCGTGAAGGACTCCGACCTGAAGTGGATGAAGGAATTCAAGCACCTGCGCTTC
>VBJV01000166.1 GCA_005879785.1 Chloroflexota bacterium | reverse complement strand
AGTAGCCCTGCATCACCTGCGGCCCGCGCACCGCCAGCTCACCCGTTTCGCCGACGCCGAGCCGCTGTGTGCCGGTCTCCTGATCGAAGATCGCGGCGTCGGTACTCGGCATCGGAATGCCGATCGAGCCCGGCTTGCGGAGGCCTTCGAGCGGACTGCAATGGGTCACCGGCGAAGCTTCCGTCAGGCCATAGCCCTCGACCAGCTGCGAGCCAGTCAGTTCTTCGAAGCGCGCCTGGACCTCGCGCGACAGCGACGCGGCGCCGCTGATCGCGCCTTTGAGCGAGTGCAGGTTGAAGCGCTCGAGGTGGGGCGCCTGGTTCAGCGTCATGTACATCGTCGGCACGCCCGGGAAGAGCTGCGGCTTCTCGCGATGGATCGCCTTCAGCACATCTTCGAGCACGAACCTCGGTTGCAGGATCATCGTGCCGCCACCGGCGATGCTGAAGTTCATCACGGTGGTCATGGCGTAGATGTGGAACAGCGGGATCACGCCCAGCACCACGTCCGAGCCATCGGGCGCGGCCAGGTTGCTGACCCACGCGCGCACCTGCAGTGTGTTGGCCACCAGATTGCGGTGGCTGAGCATGGCGCCCTTGGCGGTGCCGGTCGTGCCGCCGGTGTACTGCAGCAGCGCCAGGTCATCGCCACTCATGGCGACCTTCGGATCTGCAGCCGATGCGCGAGCCACCACCCGCGCCAGCGACGCGGTCTGGCCATCAGTCGGCAGCCTGACGCGGTGGCCACCTTTGCGCTCTTTGGCGATCGTGAACAGCAGGCGCAGTCGAACCGGGAAGTACTCCTTGATATTGGTAACCAGCACGTGGCGCAGAGTCGGCAGCCGAGGCCGGACAGCCTGCACACGACCGAACAACGCGGACAGGCAGACGATGACGTTGGCATCGGAATCGGCCAGTTGGTGCTCCAGCTCCGACTCGACGTACAGCGGGCTGCACGGCACCACGACCGCCCCAGCGCGCAGCCCGCCGTAGTACGCGATGACCATCTGCGGGCAATTGGGCATGAACAGTGCGACGCGGTCGCCTTTCTTCACGCCCAGGTCGATCAGCGCATTGGCAAAGCGGTTGGCCGCGGCATCGAGCTCGCGATAGGTGATCGAGCGACCGAAGAAGCGGATCGCGGTGCGGTCGGGCGCACGCGTGGCGGACGCCGCCAGGAAGGCGGTCAGCGGCTGGTCAGGTACCTCGATATCAGCAGGCACGCTCGCGTCGTACAGGTGCAGCCAGGGTCGCTCCGCTGACGCGCTCATCATCGAGACTGACACGAGTGTAAGGTCTCGCAGGACGCGGTGCCGCGGAAGTCGTGTTCCGGTCGAGGAGCCGTGCAGATCCGTCGCTATACTCTCCGGGGACTGTGGCTGCGATTCTCACCGCGCCCGAGCGCCCCAGGGCACGTGAGAAGCCACGCGCCGTATCCGCCGGCGAGCTGCGAGCGCTGCCGTCGGCGTTCTTCGCTGGGCTGGAGACGACCGATCTCGAGGCGCTGGGTGGCGCGATGTTCCAGCGCAGCTACCCGGCAGGCCAGATCGTGCTGCTGGAAGGCGCCGCGTCGTCGGTGCTGTACGTGGTCCAGGCGGGTCGACTGAAGCTGTTCAAGACGTCGCCGCGCGGACGCGAGCAGGTCCTGCGGCTGCTGCGCCCCGGCGACATGTTCAACGAGGTCGCGGTCTTCGACGAGGGACCCAACTCGGCCAGCGCCCAGGCCATCGAGGATTGCACGCTGTACTTGCTGCGGCGGCGCGACATGCTGCGGTTCGTCGCCGAGCGGCGTGGTGTGGCGCTGGCGGTCACGCGCACCTTTGCGCGGCGGCTGCGCGAGGCGCTGGCGCTGGTCGAGGACCTGGCCTTCCGCGACGTGACCAGTCGGCTGGCCAAGATTCTTCTCGAAGGCCAGGCGGGCGAGCCGCGTGCGACTCGACTGACCCAGGAGTTGCTGGCGGCGATGGCCGGCTCGCGCCGCGAGGTGGTCGGGCGCGCTCTGAAGGCGCTGAGCCAGGAGGGCGCGGTGCGGCTCGAGCGCGGCAAGATCCACGTGTGCGACCGCGACGCGCTCGAGCGACTAGCCTGGATGTGACTGAAGCTCGCTGCGCTCACCCTCGCCGAAGCCGCTCAGCCGCCCGAGACAGCGGGCAGAATCCACACCTCGGTGCCGGCCTGGACGGGTGTTGCCAGGCCGAGCCGTGAGCCGTTGCGAATGCTCTCGCCGTCGACAAAGATGTTGACGTGCGCGCGCGGCGTCCACGTTTCGTCGAGGGCGCGCTCCACCACACCCGGGTGCCGCTCGTGCAGGCACTGGAAGACGCCGCCGACCGTGGCCGGCTCGCCCACATCCACCCGCAC
>VBJV01000165.1 GCA_005879785.1 Chloroflexota bacterium | reverse complement strand
GTACGAAAACGAAATGCAGTCTGGAACCAACGACGCCCTCCAGCATATCGAGCAGCTGAGCACAGAGCTGTCGCACCTGCAAGCAGAGCTGCGCGTCAAAGACGAGTACATCGAACATCTCCGCGCAACGGCGCCCGAGATGGAGCGTGCGCTCGGCCACATGCTCGAGCAGGAACGCAGGCGGGCGCGCCGCCGCGAGCTTGTGCTGCGACTGCCGGGTATCGGTCGCACAGTGTCTGGGGTGTTTCGCGCAGTACGGTCATGGCAGCGACGGGGCGAGCACCGGCCATGAGTGACGACGAGCGCACGCCTTCGGGAGCTCTGGGCGCTGACCAACAGCGGGGGCACGATGAGATAGCCGCGTTGCGCGGCGAGCTGGAGGCGAGTCGCCGGGTGGTCGTAGAGCTCGAGCGCCAGGCTCGCAGCACACGTGACGAGCTGGAGCGGTTCAGAAACAGCGCGGCAGGGCGCATGGCCGTGCGGCTCCAAAACGTCGCGCGGCGGGTCGCGCCACTCGGGACTGTGCGGCAGCGAGCGCTGCACCACTTTGGCCAGTACCTCGCGGCGCTGATCGAGGGAGGGCCTCCAGCGCTACTCCAGCGTTCCCGGCGTTTGCGAGCCGCCAGAAGCGCTGCGTCCGGCCATGACGACACACCAGTCGGTCGGCGTGGACAGTATGAGGAATGGCGACGGCGTCATGAGCCGGATCGCGAGCGGTTGCAACGCATGGGCGAGGACAACCGGACATGGAACTTCCGCCCGCTGGTCAGTGTGGTGATGCCGGTGTGCGATCCGGATCCCGCCTGGCTGGACGGCGCCATCACTTCGGTCACCGACCAGAACTATGAGCACTGGGAGCTGTGCATCGCCGACGACGCGTCAATACAGCCGCTAATCGGAGACTTGCTCCGCCGAGCCGCCGCGAACGATCAGCGCACCAAGATCATCTTCCGCGACGTCAGAGGTGGCATAGCACGCGCATCCAACGATGCGATACGGCTGGCGACCGGTGAGTTCGTTGTATTCCTTGACCACGACGACCTGCTGAAGCCTCACGCCATCCACAAGATGGTTGAGGTCCTGCAGCGCAGCCCGAGGACCGATGTCGTCTATTCAGACGAGGACAAGCTTCTGCCTGCCGGATCCTTCGGTGATCCGTTCTTCAAACCGGACCTCTCGCCTGACCTGCTGCTTTCATGCAACTACATCACCCACCTTGTCATGGTGCGTCGCACTCTGCTGGATACCCTGGGCGGGATTCGCGAAGGCTTCAATGGAAGTCAAGACCATGACCTCCTGCTCAGGGTGACCGAGAAGGCCACCCGAGTCGAGCATGTGAGCGAGGTTCTGTACTCCTGGCGCATGGTGCCCGGATCGGCGGCGCTGTCAAGCGATTACAAACCCCTGGCCCGGGAGGCCGGCCGGCGGGCTGTCCAGGACGCACTCAGCCGGCGTGGCATCAGCGGTCGCGTCGAATTCGGCGCCAGCCCTGGCCTCTACAACGTTCGTTACACAATCCACGCCCAGCCGCTGGTGAGGATCGTGATCCCCACGCGAGACCAGGTTGGACTGCTGGCGGCGTGCATCGACAGCATCGAGAAGTTCAGCACCTATCCACGTTATGCGATCACGATAGCGGACAACGGTAGCCGTGACCCGAGAACCCTGAACTACCTTCGAGCCACCAACCATGACGTGGTCGGGGTGGCCGGCGCGTTCAATTTCTCCACCATAGTCAATCGCGCCGCCGCGGCGGCCGACGGCGACCATCTGCTGCTGCTGAACAACGACATCGTGGTCATCACCCCCGACTGGATTGAGGCAATGCTCGAGCACAGCCAGCGACCTGAGATTGCAGCAGTAGGAGCGAGGCTCCTGTACCCGGACGGTCACGTCCAGCACGAGGGCATCGTGGTCGGGCGGCTCCACGTCGCCGCCAACGTCAACATGGGCTGGCGAGTGGTCCGTGAGGTGTCGGCGGTGACCGGCGCCTGCCTCATGACGCGACGGGCAGTTTTCGACGAGTTGGGGGGGTTTGACGAGAAACTCGCCGAAGCCTTCAACGACGTCGACTACTGCCTGCGGGCTCGCTCCAAGGGCTACCGAATACTGTTCACCCCCCTGGCCTGCCTGCGCCACCGGGAGGGAGCGACGCGCGGACGGCGAACCCCCGTTACCGACCGTGATGTGTTCGTCTCGCGCTGGGGTGGTCCTGACGAGATCGAGGATCCGTTTCTGAATCCCAACGTGCTCTGGCCGAATCCGCTTCGACTGCGCCTCGACTGATCCCATTCATTGGCAAATCAAGGCAGCCATCCTAGGCTGCCAGAGCCGCATCAAGTTGTGCGGCAATCGCTTCCTGATCCAGCGCGAGCAGCCGCTCGCGCGCTGCAGAATTCAGTCGTGCTCGTAGCGAATCATCGGTCGCCAACCTGAAGGCCAATTCAGCCCACACCAGAGGGTCGCGATGCGGGACGAGGATCCCTGCGCTTCCCACCGTCTCGGGCACCGCGGCCGCCGCGTAAGCAAGCACAGGAACCGAGAACGCCATCGCCTCCAGGAGAGGTACGCAGAAGCCTTCGTGATCGCTTGAGCAGACGAAAACCGAAGCCTCTGCGTATAGGTTTCCGATAGCGTGGTCCGACAGAGATGTTTCGTGGATCTCGACTGCGTCGCCCACGTCGAGGTCGGCGGCAAAGCGGCGCAGCGCAGCCACGTACCCCGGAACTGACGCGCCGCTCGCAAGAACTAGACACGCGTCAGGGCACCGAGTTCCGCGCATAGCGGCCAGCATACGGATGAGCTCTTCCTGACGCTTGTGAGGCGCAAAGCGCCCGACGAAGAGCATCGTGAGGGGCGACCGCGGAATCGACCGGCGTGGTCGCAAGCGTGCGAGGTCCAGCGGAATCGGGATCACGGCGATGCGTTGGGAGCCGCTGCGCCTCAAGACATCCGCGTTGAACGTGGACGGGGCGATGGCAAGGTCGACAATCGGTGCAAGCAACGCCAGGTCCGCCATCCCCCAGCGAAGGTAGTGAGCGACAATGGCGTTGCCCGGATCGGCTGATTCTGGCGGCGAAATGTTTTGAAAGTAAAGGACTCGGCGGGCTCGAACGCGCGCGAACTGGACGGCGACCGGCGAGCCAATTGATAGGTGGTAGATAACGGTGTCGTTCGGGTTGAGAACTCTGTCGAGCTCACCGGCCTGATGCACTTTAGTAGGAAGGCGCCTATCCGC
>VBJV01000163.1 GCA_005879785.1 Chloroflexota bacterium | reverse complement strand
GATCGTCGACTCGGGCGCTGGCTCTACGAGGGCGCCAAGCGGCGCTTCTTCGTGGACGACGCGGAGGGCGGGGCCTACTTCACCACGGTCTCCGGCTGTCCGGGTGACGACGCGTTCGCCACCGCCATCGGTCTCGCCCTCGCCCACGAGATCGGCGACGGCGTCGCCTACCCGCGGCTGCGGAAGTGGGTGGAGCAGCACTACCAGCCCGTGCACGACGCCGAGCACGGGGAGTTCTACTTCCGCTTTCGTCTGCGCGACACGCTCCCGCGCGGGCAGTACAACGATTTCATCATGCCTGCCTTCGTGGGCTCCCCCGGCACGTGGAGCGACATGTTCGTGGGACCCAATCTCGCCAAGTTCCGGCAACCGACCGTGCAGGACATCGACTTCGCGCGCGTCTCCCTCAGCCAGGCGTACTACGACCCTTCGCTGCGGACGCTGGTCGTCTCCATCGCCCCGGCCACGCGCCGCGCGGCGGGCGAGGAGACGACCTTCCGCGTCACCGCGCTGGAGGCGGGGACCAAGTACTCCGTCAACATCGACGGCCATGCCGCCCGTCGCCCCAAGATGGTCGACGGCGCTCTCGAGGTCCGCACGACCGTTGCCGATCACACCTTCACCATCACCGCCCAGTGAGCTTCGACTTCGACCGGGTCATCGACCGTCGCAGCACCGAGAGCTCGAAGTGGGCGCGCTACGGTCCCGACGTGCTGCCACTCTGGGTGGCGGACATGGACTTCGCCTCACCCCCGGCGGTGATCGACGCCCTGCGCGCACGGGTGGAGCACGGCGTCTTCGGGTACGGCTACAAGCTCGAGGTCTCACCGCTGCACGAGGCGTTCGCCGAGCGCCTGGTCAAACGCTACGGCTGGCGGGTCTCCCCCGAGGCCATCGTGCTCATTCCCGGCGTGATCGTCGGCTTCAACGTCGCCGCCCGCATCCTGGCCGCGCCGGGTGACGGCCTCCTGCTGCAGACCCCCGTGTATCCGCCGCTCCTGCGGGTGCCCGGCAACGCGCGCCTCGTGCTCGACGAGGCGCCACTGGCCCGCGCGGCCGACGGCCGCTACGCCATCGATCTCGACGCTGTGGCCGCGGCCATCGGGCCGCGGACCCGCATGCTCCTGCTCTGCAGTCCCCACAACCCCGTGGGACGTGTGTTCACGCGGGACGAGCTCACGGGCCTGGCCGAGCTCTGTCTGCGTCGCGGCGTCGCCATCTGCGCGGACGAGATCCACTGCGAGCTGGCCTACGAGGGGCATCCGCACGTGCCCATCGCCTCGCTCGACGAGGAGGTGGCGGAGCGCACGATCACCCTCATGGCGCCGAGCAAGACCTTCAACCTGCCCGGGCTCAAGTGCGGGCTCGCCATCGTCCCCGACGCCGCCCTCCGGCAGCGCTTCACCGACGCCTGGGCCGACCTCGTCCCCTCGGTCAACATCCTCGGCTACACGGCCGCGCTCGCTGCCTACCGCGACGGCCAGCCGTGGCTCGACGCGCTGCTCCGCTATCTCCAGGCGAACCGCGACTTCGTCGTCGAGTTCGCGCGGCGCCATCTCCCCGGGATCGCCGTGCGGGCGCCCGAGGCCACCTCGCTCGCCTGGCTCGACTGCCGCGCCGCCGGTCCCGCCGCCAGCGATCCGTTCACGTTCTTCCTGGAGCGGGGGCGGGTGGCGCTGAACAACGGCAAGATGTTCGGGCGCGGTGGGGAGGGCTTCGCGCGCCTGAACTTCGGCTCGCCGCGCGCGCTCCTCGCCGAGGGCCTCGCCCGCATGCGCGACGCCCTCGCCGCCTCCTGACCCTTCGGCGCCTCGGTTCAGCGATCTCGTGAGCACGGAGTTTGCTTCCCCCAGACGTGAGCGGTGTACCGACGCGTGCGCCGCCAGGTGGTGGCCCAACGGTGGTCGCCAAGGAGGAAGTGATGGCGAGGTACAGCAGAGGGGCCGGCAAGACCGTGAAGTCGGCGATGCGCCGAAGGAAGCGCGGCACACTCAAGAGCGGACCCAGCGGCAAAAAGGTCACGAGCCGCAAGCAGGCGATCGCCATCGGCCTCTCGGAGGCCCGAAAGAAAGGCGTGAGAGTCCCGCGCAAGCGCGCCTCCCGTCGGCGCTCGAAGACCAGCTACAGGAAAGCGGCGTAACGTGTCCGAGCGCGGGCTTCGCCCGCGCAATCGATCCTGGGGGGAGGTTTCGGAAGGGGGGCGAAGCCCCCCTCCGAGGGGTCTACCGATAGAATTCGGGGGGCTGCTTGACGCCGCGCCAGAAGACGGGGTCGTGGCCGGGGAAGATGCGTGCACCGGTCAGCCGCGCCAGCGTCTTCAGGCGCTTGATGGAGTGCATGGCGAGCGTCGGATTCCAGACCACGCCGGGTGGGCGCTCGGCGTCGATGTGCTCCTGCCAGTAGCAGGAATCTCCGGCCAGGATCACCGGCCCGGTCTCCGGCAGTTCCAGGAGGAGCGACTGGTGGCCAGGCGTGTGCCCGTCGGTCCGTAGCACGCTGACGCCGGGCGCCAGCTCCGTGTCCCCGTCGAGCAGACGCCAGCGATAGCCGGGCAGGTCGAAGTTCTTCCGGTAGTAGAACCCGGCGAAGAACGCCGCGGGATAGTGCGCGTAGGCGAACTCATCCTTCTGGACGATCAGCTCGGACTTGGAAAAGAACTCGGCGCCGCCGGCGTGGTCGTAGTGCAGGTGCGAGAGCACGACCATGTCGACGTCGCCGACGTTCAGACCGATCGCGTCCAGACGGTGCACGAGCAGGTCGGCGTCGGTGAAGCGGGCCAGCGGGTCGTTGCGCAGCAGACCGGGCACAGCACGCGGCGACAGCCCGGTATCGAAGAGGATGGTGGCGTCGCCCGTGCGGATCAGGTAGCAGGCCACGGGAATCGCCGTCTTCTCCGACGAGAAGTCGCCGTAGAAGAGCCCGGCACGCTCGAATCCCATGAAGCCGTTTTGCAGCGCGTAGAGCGCCTTCACCGCCATGGGGCGCCATGGTAGCATCACGCGATGGACTTCGCTCTCACCGAACATCAGGAGCTGATCCGCAAGGAAGTGGCGGCACTTGCCCGCAGCTTCT
Source organism: Chloroflexota bacterium (assembly GCA_005879785.1). GTDB lineage: Bacteria > Chloroflexota > Dormibacteria > Aeolococcales > Aeolococcaceae > CF-165. Next base: position 164 of record VBJV01000163.1, on the reverse strand, counting down.
CGCTCGAGTACTGGCTCGAGAAGGACCGCAAAGCCGAGTACCCGTGGGAGTTCGTCCAGGCCTTCGCGGCGGGCGGCTGGCTCGGCATGATCATCCCGGAGGAGTACGGCGGCTCGGGACTGGGGGTGACCGAGGCCTCCATCATGCTGCACGAGATCTGCGCG
>VBJV01000162.1 GCA_005879785.1 Chloroflexota bacterium | reverse complement strand
GAGCAGCATCGAGGCGCCGAGATCAAGACGATCGGCGACGCCTTCATGGCGTCTTTCGGATCGGCCACTGCGGCGCTTGAGTGCGCGGTCGCGCTGCAGCGCGCGTTTGCAGCCCGCAACGAGTCGACCGCAGATCCGATTCAAGTGCGCATCGGCGTCAACGCTGGTGAGCCAATCGCCGAGGGCGGCGACCTGTTCGGGACAGCGGTGACGATGGCGTCGCGCATCGCCGGCACGGCCGCCGGCGGTGAGATCGTCGTGTCGAACGTCGTGCGCGAGCTCGTGGCCGGCAAGGGGTTCCTGTTCGCGGACCGCGGCGAGTTCGTGGCGAAGGGCTTCGAGGAGCCGGTGCGCGTCTATGAAGTGAGGTGGCGGGAGTGACTAGGCACGGTGCTGGAAACGAGACAGGGGTGGGATGACGGCGAGTGCACCTAGCGGGACTGTCACGTTCCTCTTCACTGATATCGAAGGGTCAACGCGCCGGTGGGAGGAGGAGCCCGACGCCATGCAAGTGGCGTTGGCCGCGCACGATGACGTGCTACGCGCCGCCATCGAAGCCCGCGGCGGCTGGCTGTTCAAGAACACCGGTGACGGAGTGTGCGCCGCGTTCGCCTCGGCGCGGGCTGCGGTCGATGCCGCAATTGACGCGCAGCGAGAATTGGAGCTGCCAGTGCGCATGGGCATCGCTACGGGTGAGGCGGAACGCCGTGGCGACGACTACTTCGGCCCGCCGCTGAACAGGGCGGCCCGCGTAAGGGGCGCAGGGCATGGTGGCCAGATACTAGCCGCTTCGTCAACGATCGCGCTGGTTGACGGCTTCGAACTTATCGACCTCGGGCCGCGCCAGCTGCGCGACTTGTCCGAGCCACTCCAGATCTTCCAGGTCTGCGCAGACGGATTGCGCCGCGACTTCCCGCCGCTAAAGACGCTCGACAGGGTCCCCGGTAACCTGCCGACCCAGGCGACGAGCTTCGTGGGTCGGGACACGGAAGTGACCGCCGTGCGCGAGGCGCTCCGGGCTCACCGGCTGGTCACGCTCGTCGGAGTTGGAGGCGTCGGCAAGACCCGCCTCGCGTTGCAGACGGCAGCCGAGGTCTTGGACGAGTACCGCGACGGCGCCTGGCTCGTCGAGCTGGCGCCCATCCTCGACGCGGCAGAGTTGACCGAGGGAGTGGCGGCCGTCTTCTCCGTTCCACCCCAGGCGGGCGGCTGGCGCGACGCTCTCATCCAGTCGCTGCGCGGCCGCCAAATGCTGCTGGTGCTCGACAACTGCGAACATGTTCTCGATGAGGCCGCGTCGCTGGTCGAAGGGCTCATCGCAGCATGTCCGGGCGTCACGATCCTGGCCACGAGCCGGGAGGCGCTAGGCGTCGCCGGCGAGTCGGCGTGGCCGGTGCCGTCACTCGGGCTGGGCGCGGACTCGACGGCGTCAACGCTCTTCATCGAGCGGGCGCGGGACGTGGTCCCCGACTTCGACCCCGGCAAAGACCTCGAGGTGGTCGCCGAGATCTGTCGCCGTCTCGACGGCATCCCGCTGGCGATCGAGCTTGCGGCGGCGCGCGTTCGCTCCATGAGCCAGAACCAGATCCGCGACCGGCTCGACGAGCGTTTCCGGTTGCTGACCGGGTCGCGACGTTCCATGGAGCGGCACCAGACTCTGCGCCACGCTGTTCAATGGTCTTACGACCTCCTGAACGACGTCGAGCGCCGCGTCCTCCAACGCGCGTCTGTGTTCGCCGGTGGCTTCGCGATCGCGGCCGCCACGACCGTGTGCGGGGACGACATGGACGGCGAACTCGACGAGATCGAGATGCTCGATGTGCTCGATTCGCTGGTCCGTAAGTCGCTCATCAATGTCGATCGGACCTCCGAAGAGCTTCGATACAGCATGCTGGAGACCATCCGGCAGTTCGCGGAAGAGCGCCTGGCCGAGAGCGGCGAAGGGGAGACCGTGCGCGATCGACACGCCGTCTTCTTTGCGGGTCAGGCCGAGGCCTCTTTCGAACTGTTTCGAGGTCCGCGGGAACTCCAGGCCTACCGCTTCGTGGACGACGAGATCGCGAACGTGCGGGCGGCGTTTCGCTGGGCCGTCGATCAAGGCCGCGCCGATCCAGCCATCCGCATCGCAGCGTGCACCCACGCGGCCGCGCGGTTCCGGCTGCGGACCGAGACGTTCGGATGGGCCGCCGAGGTCGCCGGAATGGCGCGTGAGGTCGGGCATCGCAAGCTGCCGCTTGTCTTAGCCATGGCCGCAGACAGCGCGTGGGGACTCGGGCAACTGGAGGAAGCGAAGAGGTTCGGGCGAGAAGCCATCGCAGCGGCGGACGAAGACCGGTTCGAGTCCATTGTCTGGGCTTATGCCGATCTCGCCCAGATTGCCGTGTATGAGGGCGACGTCGAGGGCTCGCTTGAGCTCCTGCGCAGGGGCGCAGCACATCCGGCCGATCGGCGCGACCGGCTTGTCCTCGCCTGCCTGATCTCGATGGCCGGATTCGTCGGCCATCAACTGCCCGCGGACGAAATCAGGGAGAGTCTCTCCCAGATCACGGCGGCGGGCATGCCGACGGCGATAGCCTTCGCCCTTGTCGGCAAGGCCGCGATCGTAGCGCAGGACGACACCACGGCGGCGATCGAACTCTATCACGAGGCCATCGACATGCTCGCGTCTTGCGGTGATCGACTAATTGAGCAGGCGGTCCGAGGCCAGTTGGTCAGCCTCCTTGCTCGCAGTGAGGACCCCGATCCCGCCCTGGCAAGCTTCGTCGCTATCGTCAACGACTGGCAGATTTGTGGGGATACCCTCCTGGCCGCAAGCATTGGTCACCTGGTTGTGTTACTAGCGCGCCTGGGTGAGCGGGAGGGCGCCGTCCAACTCTACGGCGCCGTGACGCGGGGGATTGAACTCGAGGCTCTCGTGCCCGGGCTGGATGCAACAATCTCCGCCATCCGCGAGGTGATGGGCGGCGCAGCATTCGACTCGGCACGTGATGCGGGCGCCTCACTTAGCTATCAAGCGGCCGGCGAACTGGCCCGCGGCCTCATCCAGCGCGCCCGCGACGAGCTTGCGGGATCGGGATAAGAATGCGGTCTCCGCAGCCCGGAGCAACGGCGGGGTGACCCCCGGCGTACGGCCGATTGCGCCCCGGGGCGCTCAGACCGCCCGTCCATGTCCAGCTTAGCGTTACAGTAAGGAAGATGGTTCTTCTGCGCTTACGCTCGCAGGTCTGGTTCGGCTACCTCGGCGCGCTGTTCCTGACAGCGGTGGTGACCGGCGTGATCGCGCTTGTGCGAACGGCCACCGACGTCTCCAACATATCGATGCTGTACCTGCTCGCCGTGCTGGCGGCGGCAGTGCTGTTCGGCGGCGGGCCGGCCGTCGCTGCATCCCTTGCCGCCTTCCTCGCATTCAACTTCTTCTTTCTTGAGCCGCGCTACCGGCTGACGGTGGCTCACGAAGAGGAGTGGGTGGCGCTGGGCCTGTTGCTGATCACCGGCATCATTACCGGACGCCTGGCGGCGGCGCTGCGCGATCGCGCCCGCCAGGCGGAGCGCCGTGAACGCGAGGCGGTTGTGCTCTATGACGTGGCGAGGCTGATGGCCGAGCCTGACCTGAGCGGCGCCTTGAACGCTGTGGCAGAGCGGCTGCGGGCAGAGTTGGGGTTGGCCGCAGCCGTCATTGCGCTGGACCAGGCGCCGATTGGAGCGCGGGCCGAGGCTGGTGACGCGGCGGCGCTGGAGACCGCCCGCGCCGCGGGATACGGCCCGGCCTCGATCCTGGCGAGGGGCGTGGAACCAACCGCGACTCAGCGGGGGTCTCCGGGACGCTGGATTCGCGTGGTGGAACCGCGCAGGCAGGGGCGGGCAGGGCCGGCGCGCCGGGGCCTCGTGCACAAAGTTCCGGTGAGTGCTGGAGGACGGGCCATCGGCATGGTGCTGCTGGTCCGGCATCCGCGCGAGTGGAGGCTCAGGCGGGAGGACGACCGCTTGCTCTCGGCGGTCGCCGCTCAACTGGGTTCAGCGGCGGAGATGGTGGCGCTGCGGGAGGAGGCGACGAGGGCGGAGGTCCTGCGCCGCACAGACGAGCTGAAGACCGCATTGCTGAACGCCGTCTCGCACGAGCTTCGCACGCCTCTTTCGTCAATCATCGCCTCGGCCGGCAGCCTGCTGCAAAAGGAAGTCTCCTGGAGCGCAGATGAGCGGCTGGAGTTCGCCCGGGCGATAGAGGAGGAGGCTCAGCACCTGAACCGCCTGGTGGGGAACCTCCTTGACATGTCGCGGATCGAAGCCGGGGCACTTCAGCCGGACGCTGCCTGGTATGACCTCGGCGCCCTGATCGACGATGTTCTCGGCCGGCTGCGGCCGCTTACCGCCAACCATGATATGAGCGTGGAAGTGCCCCCTGATCTCCCGCCCGTGCTTATGGACTACGTGGAGATCGGCCAGGTGCTTACCAACCTGATGGAAAATGCCGTTAGGCACACGCCGGCGGGGACGGATGTAACCGTTTCCGTGCGGCGCCTGGATGGGTCTGTTGAAGTCGAGGTCAGGGACACGGGGCCGGGGATTCCGCAGGAGCTAATGGAGCGGTTGTTTGAGCCGTTCCAGCGCCTGTCAGTGCCCGGCCGCTCGGGCGGGACCGGCCTGGGCCTTGCCGTGGCGAGGGGCATGGTCGTCGCTCACGGCGGCACCATTCGCGGCGAGGACCNNATCGCCTGAGGCGCCTGAGAGGAGGGCCGTTTGAGCACGCCGGACGGCGCCCGCATCCTGGTGGTAGAGGATGACCCGGGCATGAGCCGCGCCCTGAAGAGGAATCTCAGCGGCCACGGCTTCCAGGTGAGGGCGGCAGGGACGGGCAGGAGTGGCCTGGAGGAGTTTCGGCGCTGGCACCCGGATACCGTCCTGCTGGACCTGGGATTGCCGGATGTGGATGGGCTGGAACTTGTGCACGATATCCGGGCCACGGCCAGCACGCCGATCGTCATCCTCTCGGTGAGGGGCGCCGAGCAAGAGAAGGTGAAGGCGCTGAACCTGGGCGCCGACGATTACCTGACGAAACCGTTCGGCGTGGATGAGCTGCTGGCCCGCATTCGCGTCGCCCTGCGGCACGCGGCGCGTCCGGCGTCCGGCAACGCCCCGCTGTTCGAGGCCGGCGAGGTTCGGGTAGACCTGGAGCGCCGCCGGCTGCAGGTGGGCGGGCGTGATGTGCATTTGACGCCAACGATGCCGACAAGGTGCTGACGGACGGCATGCTGCTGCGCGAAGTTTGGGGCCCCGAATACGGCTCCGAAGCGCATTACCTGCACGTTTACGTCGCGCGTTTGAGAAAGAAGATCGAGGCGGACCCGCAGCTGCCCCGGCACCTGCTGACGGAGCCGGGCGTGGGCTATCGTTTCGTCAGCGAGCCGCCGGCCTCCAGCGAGATGTCGGCGGAGCGTTGCTCGAAGTCGCCCGGCGGTTAGCCGCGTTCTTCCATTACGCGGCCGATGAGTATGTCTGCTTCTCCGATGGCCCCGGGCGGGTCGTCGACGAAGCGCGCCTGGGTCAATCTCCACTGCTCGGCGTAGCGGTGGGAGTCTACCGGCGGTATCTGCTTCAGGTTCAGCTCCTTCTCCGCTTCGCCGCGGCCGCGTTCCCTCACCAATCGCGGATAGTCGGTTCCGAAGGTGTTCTGGCAGCTTGGAGCTGCGCCGGTTGTGGGAGACGAGCCACAGGGTGATTGCGGCCACGACCAGGACGGCGACGATGATGATTCCGATTAGGAGAGA
>VBJV01000161.1 GCA_005879785.1 Chloroflexota bacterium | reverse complement strand
ACAGTGCTCGCGGCGTGCTGTCGACTCGGTGACGCGCTCACGCCGAGGACGCTGGGGACTGCGTCGGCGCGGCGGGTTGCATGAGGATGGCGGGATCGGGCAGGTCGCCGCGGGCGCGGCGCCGCACTCCCTCGCCGAGCAGCGCGTCGGCGCGCGACAGAAAGCCGACGATGGTGTCGACCACCTCCTGGTTGCTCACGCGGCTCAACTCGTCGCCGAGGTTCTTGATCACCGAAAGGCGCAGCGACTCGTCGAAACGCCGCCACGTGATGCCGGCCTGCATGAAATCGTCGCTCTTGGGGATCCGCTCGCGGGTGACGTGCCCGTCGACGCCTACGGGGTGGGCGAGCGGCAGGCCGGTGGGCAGTGTGTCGCCGCCAGTGCTGGGCTCGTAGTTGGCGCCGAGGCGGTGGCGCTGCGTGTCCGGGTACGCAAAGGAGCGCCCGTGCAGGAGCTTGTCGGCGCTGAGGTCGATGCCGGGCACGATGGCCGACGGCGCAAACGCGAGCTGCTCGTTCTCGGCGAAGTCGTTGACCGGACCACGGTTGAGCGTGAGATGTCCCACGCGCAGCAGGGGATACGCCTCCTCGGGCCACAGCTTGGTGACGTCGAGCGGGTCCCACGCCAGGCTTGCCTCGTCCTTTGGCTGCATCAATTGCACGTAGAGATCGAACTCAACGGTGCCGCCCCTGGCCAGCGACGCGGACAGATCGCGCGTCGCGTGGTTGAAGTCCTTCGCCTGGACCGCCTCGGCGTCCTCAGCGCTCAGGTACTGCACGCCGGCCGCCGGCTTCCAGCGATACCGGACGTAGCGCTGGTCCCCCTTGACGTTGGTCCATATGAAGGTGTGCACCCCGTAGCCTTCCATGTGGCGGTAGTCGGCCGGGATCCCCCGGTCGGAGTACAGCCAGATGAGCATGTGGGTGCATTCGGGGGCGAAGCTGAGGAAGTCGAAGATGCGATGGGGGTCCTGCAAACCCGTGACCGGGTCGGGCTTGAGGGCGTGCACGAGATCCGGGAACCGCATCGCGTCACGGATGAAGAAGACGGGGAGGCTGCTCCCCACGAGGTCGTAGTTGCCCTCTGTCGTGTAGAACTTGACCGCGAATCCGCGCGGGTCACGCACCGTCTCCGGGGAGTGCCTGGAGTGGGTGAACGTCGAGAAGCGCGCCGCCACCGGGGTCTCCTTGTCTCGCGAGAAGACGACGGCCTTGGTGAACTGGTGCAGGCCCGGCTCGGGCCGGAAGGTGCCGAAGGCAGCCGCGCCGCGCGCGTTGACGACACGCTCGGGGATGCGTTCGCGGTCGAAGTGGGCGAGCTTCTCGAGCAGATGATCGTCGATGAGCAAGCTAGGGCCTCGGGCTCCTGCCGTTAGTGAGTTCTGATCGTCAGGGACGGGCGTGCCCTGATTTGTGGTGAGCTTGTTGGCCATCCGTTCCTGACAATGTTGATCGATCCGGGAATCACGCGTTGCGCGAGTCTGGATGCATCATATGCGTCAGGCCGGCGCTGCGTGTGAACTCGCTGCCGGACGTACCGAGGGCCAGCATGACCGACACGACCGAAGACGAGACGGCACCGGCCGAGGGCGCGAAGCCGCAGCGACACAGGGTCCGGGACGAGATCCACGATCGGTTGAAGGCCGCCGAGGTCGCGGCGGAGGAGGCCGCCGGCTACGGCTGGGCGACCGAGGCCGTCGAGGCAGTCGAGGCCGCCGTCGACCCCGAACGCGAGCTGGGAGCGGAGGAGAAGGACTGACCGCAGCCGGGATGCTCCCGGCGAAGTGGTGGGACGAGCGCGTGCCGGGCGGCAGCGCCAAAGGCTGGCTGTTCCTGGTGCACCCGGGGCCGTCCCTGCTGGTGACGGCCACCTTCGTGGCGGTGGCCGCGCTGGCCGCACGGTCGGCGCCTTCACCCCTGCGGGTGGCACAGCTCGCCGCGGCGATGCTCTGCGTGCAGTTCGCGATCGGCATTGCGAACGACCTCGCCGATGTCGCGCCTGACTCGCTGTCCAAGCCCTACAAACCACTGGCGCGCGCGGTGGTGCCACGGCCGGCGGCCGCGATCGCGACGGCAGCGCTGTGTGTCGCGGGCCTCGCGCTCGCCGCTTCGGTGAACCTCGAGACGTTGGCGCTCTTCGCCGCCGGCCTCACCGCCGGCATGAGCTACAACCTCGGTCTGCGCCGAACGCCGCTGTCGCCGGTGCCATGGTGGGCCGGGATTGGCCTGCTCCCGCTGGCGGCATTCGCCGCTGCAGCGGCTGTCACGCCGCGGCTGTGGCCGGTGCTCCCGCTGAGTGGCCTGGTCGCTCTGGGCCTGCACCTTGCGAACGCCGCGCCGGATTTGGCCGGTGACCGGCGGGTGCGTCATCGCAGTCTGCCCGTATTGCTTGGCGAACGGGCATCGCTGTACGTGAGCGAGGCGACGCTGATCGCACTCGCGGTGTTCGGGCTTGTTGTTGCCGGCGGCGTCCATAGGCTTGGACCGTGGGTCATCGGCGGCGCGTTGGTGCTGCTGCTGGCGGTCGCCGTGGTGAGCGTCAGGCGAGAACGGCGTCCGTTTCCGCTGCTGGCAGCGGCCACCGCCGTGTTCGCCGCCACGTGGCTCGCCACCGTCGCCGTCCGCTGATTCCGCAGGGAGCGCTTGGTACCATCGGCGATCACGGGCCCAAGTAGCTCAGTGGTAGAGCAACGCCTTGGTAAGGCGTAGGCCGTGAGTTCAATCCTCACCTTGGGCTCCAGGCTGTGGACAACCACGGTTTCGAGTTCAGGAAAGGGGTCAAGTCCGCGTCCGTCCGCACCGCTCCGGGTTCGTCAGTGGGCCTCCGCGATGCGTGGGATCTTGACCTAGCCAGACGTGCTCAAGGCCTTCCACATTTAGTGACCTCGGCAACGGGGTCGGAGGACCGGACGTGCTGGCAGATCAGCGGCAGGATCGCGCAGCGACCACACGGAGTCGGGGCCGGGCGGTGCCGGGCGCCGCGGCACCCGCCACCGCAGCAGTGCAGCACGCCGTGCCCGCCTACCTTGCGCCCAAGCGCCCACGTCGCGCGTACGGCGACAAGCGGCTCGGCAACGGTCCAGCCACGCTGCCCGCGCCGCAGCCGGGCAGACCCGCCAGCCTGGCGCGGGCGATTCAAGCCATGCTCAACGCGCATACCCTGGACTGGTCGTCTACCCAGCTGCAGAACTGCCGCATCTACCTGCTGTCGCCGACTGGACGGTTCCAGCAGTGGTGCCAGGCTGAGGGTGAACCGCCCTGGGAAAGCTGGAGACTCCATTCCTCGAGCGCCGCGGGGAGCATCCGTCGGAGTGGGCGGCGATCAGTTCGATCGCGGCCAAGCTG
>VBJV01000160.1:532-3879 GCA_005879785.1 Chloroflexota bacterium | reverse complement strand
CCGATACCCCGCAACGTCATCACGGCAAGGCTGATGACGCGCCGGTACGTCCGCGCGCTGGTGCGGCATCGCGATCGCGAGCTCTGTCTGGCCGGCCTGTGGGTGATCACCGGCTTCGAACAGCGGCCCGTGACGGTGGTCAAGGGCAGCCGCAACGGCAGCGCCTACAGCATGCGGAAGCGCATGTCCGCGTTCGTCAACGCGCTGACCTCCTTCAGCAACCGGCCGCTGATCTACATATTCCAGATCGGAATTACAGTGATGCTCCTGTCCGCGGGCGCGGGGGTGGTGCTCTTGTACCGCAGTGTCACCGGCCGCATCGGCGTGCCAGGGTGGGCCTCAATCATGGTGTCGATCTGGTTCCTCGGCGGGTTGACCATCTTCTGCGTGGGTGTCATCGGCATCTATCTCGCGAAGGTGTTCACCGAGACGAAGCGCCGCCCCTACACGGTCGTCCGCGCCGAGTACGGGCCGGGGAGCGACATGACGCCGTGAGCGACGCGGCCATCCTCAACCGCGTGCGGGAGTACTACGGGCACACGCTGCGCGAGCACGGGCCGACGCCGCGCGGGGTCGACTGGAGCTCCGCCGAATCGCAGGAGCGCCGGTTCCGCGAGCTGTCACGTCTTTGGGACGGCGACACCGCCGCGACCATCGTGGACTACGGCTGCGGGTACGGCGCCCTTGCCCGGTATCTCCGGACCATTGGCCACACGGGGGAGTATACCGGCTACGATGTGAGCGACCCCATGATCGCGACGGCGCGCGAGCAGGCCGCGGGCCTGGCTGACTGCAGGTTCACGAGCGTGCGCGCGGAACTGCCGCGTGCCGAGTACGCGGTGGCCAGCGGCATCTTCAACGTCAAAATGGACACGCCGGCCACGCAGTGGCACGAGTACATGCTCGACACGATGTCGGATCTCGCGTCGCTCGGCAGCCGGGGGTTCGCGTTCAACGCGCTCACCGCGTACTCCGACGCCGACCGCCAGCGCCCCGATTTGTACTATGCCGACCCCCTGGCCTGCTTCGAGAGTTGCCGGCGGACCTTCTCCCGGTTCATCGCGCTGCTCCACGACTATCCGCTTTACGAATTCACCATCCTGGTGCGGTTCCAGGCAGACTGATCATGGCCCGACTCGTGATATTCGGCGCAGGCGACATCGCGCGCCTCGCCCACCATTACTTCACGACCGACAGCCCGCACCGGGTCGTCGCGTTCACGGTGGACCGGGACTACATGGCGGACGAGGCGTTCCTCGGGCTGCCTCTCTGCGCTGCCGACGAGGTCGTCGCGCGGTACCCGCCGGGTGATTTCCAGATGTTCGTCGCGCTGTCATACTCCAGGATGAATCACGTGCGCGCCGCGAAATATGCCGAGATGAAGGGCGCCGGCTATCGTCTGGAGACCTACATCAGCTCGCGCTGCACGTACCTGGCGGAGCCGCCGGGCGACAACTGTTTCATCCTCGAGGACAACACGATCCAGCCGTTCGTCACGATCGGCAACAACGTCACCCTGTGGAGCGGCAACCACATCGGCCACGACTCGACGATCGAGGATCACTGCTTCATCGCGTCGCACGTCGTCGTCTCCGGCCACGTGCGTGTCGGCGAATACTCGTTCATCGGCGTGAACGCGACGCTCCGCAACTCCATCACGATCGCACCCGAGACGCTGATCGGCGCCGGCGCCATCGTGATGAAAAGCACGCGCCCGAAGCAGGTCTATATTCCCGAGCGCGCGAAGCTCTTTGCGAAGACGAGCGACGAGGTCAGCCCGTGAGCGGGAACTGGCGACGGCTGGGGCGGCTGCCGCTCGACACGGCGGGCGCCTCATGGGCCGTGTCGCACGCGGCGCTGCCGCTTGCGGACCCGGCCGAGCCCGGCGCGTGGCAGGTCTACGTGAGCCCGCGCGATGCAGAGGGGCGGGCGCGCATCGGCCGCACGCGCTTGACACTCGAGCCGACACCCCGGCTGGCGCCGCTCGAGCCCGATCCGGTACTCGATCTCGGTTCGCTCGGCGCCTTCGACGACAGCGGCGTGACCGTCTCATGCCTCGTCACCGACGGCGAGCGCAAGCTGCTGTACTACACGGGGTGGACGCGCGGAGTGACCGTTCCGTTCTATCTCTTCGCGGGCCTCGCGGTGAGCGAGGACGGAGGACGCACCTTTCGGCGCGCGTCGCCGGCGCCGCTCCTCGACCGTACGGCCGATGATCCGTACTTGACCGCCTCGCCGTTCGTGCTGATCGAGGACGGTCACTGGCGGATGTGGTACGTGTCGGGATCGTCCTGGGAACACTCGGCTGGAGGCCCGCGTCACCGCTACCACATCAGATACGCCGACTCGGAGGACGGCATGCGGTGGGAACGCCGGCTCGGCGCCGCGATCGATTACGCCACGGCGGAGGAGCACGCCTTCAGCCGTCCCTTCGTGGCGCACGACGCGGACGGGTACCGAATATGGTACGCGTACCGCGGACAGCGTTATCGCATCGGCTGCGCCCGTTCTCGTGACGGTCTGACGTGGACGCGCTGCGGCGACGGGGGCCTCGATCCGTCGGGCGAGGGATGGGACAGTGAGTCGGTCGCGTACCCCTGGATCCTGGATGCGAACGGCCGCAGATACATGCTTTACAACGGCAACGACTACGGGCGCAGCGGCGTCGGCCTCGCGGTGTACGAGCCGTGAGAAACGGCTTTGGGCTTCTGGCTACGGGCTTCGGGCCTGTAGGGGCTGCAGGCCCGTAGTCCGCAGCCTGGAGCCCGTAGCCTGTCCTCGCGCGGTAGAATCAACGCCATGATTCCGTTCAACCGCCCGCACCTGACCGGCAGGGAGTTCACGTACATCCAGGAAGCGGTCGCCGCCGGGCAGCTTGCCGGCAACGGTCGCTTCACAGAGCGCTGCCATCGCTGGCTCGAGCGGGAGCTGTCCGCGCCGCGGGCCCTGCTGACACACTCGGCGACGGCGGCGCTTGAAATGGCCGCGCTGCTGCTCGACGTGGGCCCGGGTGACGAAGTAATCATGCCGTCGTTCACGTTCGTGTCAACGGCCAACGCCTTCGTGCTGCGCGGTGCCACGCCGGTCTTCGTGGACGTGCGGCCGGACACGCTCAACATTGATGAACGTGTGATTGAAGCCGCGATCGGGCCGCGCACGCGCGCCATCGTTGCCGTGCACTACGCCGGCGTTGGCTGCGACATGGACGCGATCCTCGCCGTTGCGCGGCGCCACAATCTGTTCGTCGTCGAAGATGCGGCGCAGGCCCTTCTCTCCCGCTACAAAGGGAGACCGCTCGGTTCCCTGGGACACCTCGCCGCCATCAGCTTTCACGAGACGAAGAACGT
>VBJV01000160.1:0-295 GCA_005879785.1 Chloroflexota bacterium | reverse complement strand
CAGGCGTCGGCGTTCCTCGAGACGCTCGGCATCCGCCGCCCGATGATCCCGGGCGACTGCGAACACAATGCGCATCTCTTCTACCTGTTGCTCCCGGAGCGGATGAACACGCGCGAGGCGTTGCGTATGCTCAACGAACGGGGCGTCAATGCGCTCTCCCACTACGTGCCGCTCCATTCAGCTCCCGCCGGTGTGCGGTTCGGGCGCGTGAGCGGACCGATGACCGTCACCGATGCCTGCGCGGGACAGCTGGTGCGGCTGCCGCTGTGGGTGGGCATGACGCCGGCCGATGTCG
>VBJV01000159.1 GCA_005879785.1 Chloroflexota bacterium | reverse complement strand
TATCCTCGCTCCGTGGGGGCTGTGTAGCAACGCGCGTGAGACGAGGTCGAGAGCGGCGAGGCCGCCAACGAGGGCCAGTCCAGCTGGGTGCCTGAGTAGGTGGTAGTAGTGCATCGGCCAAAGGTATCGCCCGCCCTCGACGGAAACTTGACGTAAGAACGGAGTTTGCAGCCGTTCAGCAGACAGCGGAGAACAGCCATTCGTGGAACGAGCGTGGTGCGAGAATGGCGCGCCCATTCCGGTAGCAGCCCCGGAGGGCTGGGTCCACGATCGCCGGATCCCGCCGCCGTTAACCGCTAGCGCGGGGCGGTCATCGCCGCGTCTGCGGCTGTAGAGCTAGGCTTTCGCGAGGACCTCAGCATCCGCAAACGTGCCTCGCACATCCCGCGGCTGACGACGCCACGCCCACAGCCAAAGAGCAGCCTTGCACTCGTCCTCGATCGCGCAGGCGTTGATGAAGTCCTCGACCTGCCCGAACCTGCAGCCCGCTTTGATCTGGCCGTCGACCGCGTTCCAATAGTCCCGGAAGGTGATGGTCCTGGTAGCGACAGGCATGCTTCCCACGCTCCCGTTGAGCGCCGTACGCCCTGGTGGGTACCACCGATCCTCAGCGCGTACAAGCCCGCGATTCCGCAAACTGGCAAAGAAAACCGGCCTGGCCTGAAAGCCCTGTGTGCCGCGCTGCTGCTGCCGATGCCCCCGAGCTTGTGGTGGAACGAGCCGATCAGGCGCACGCCGCGTTCGATCGCCGGCTCTGAGAGTGCCGTAACCGAGCACGCGCCTCCAGCGCCGGGCGAGAAGCCGCTGGCTCCTGCTTCACCCTGGTTGCGGGCGTCTCACCAGGCCACAGACGAGAGTTGCGCTTCGGACGACCAGCGGACGCGCTCGCAATCGGGGACGAAGCAGTAGCCAGTGGAGTGTCGCCGGGCACTAGCGCCGGTCGTCCAAGGCAGCAGCGCCAGTGGCGTCCGCCGACGCGCGCGCATCCACGCGATAGCGAGCGTGTCGGTCGCTGAGCACGGGGTCGTATCCGGAGCGGAACCTGGTGGTCTACCGCCAAGGTGGTACCGGATCGTGGAGGGCGCCCGCTTGGCATAAGGATCAGCTTGAGACCGTTCGGGATGTCGGAGCGGCGTCGCCGTTTGGTCCGGGCTCAACTTGGAGGTGTAAAGACGATGTGGCCCTCGAGGTGGGCGACAGGCCGCCCGTCCGCTACATGGCGCACCGCACAAGAGCCTGCGCACCTGATCGCGTCGGTGTACGCACCACCCTCGGTTGCGACCAGCAGGTCGCCCGGGCCGACGCCAGCTGCGCTTAGCGTCCCTGCGTCGATGCGCAGGATGACGTCGTCGCCGGGATGCGGGTTGCCTGGAGTCAGGCGATCAGCTACCAGGGCGCTCCAACCAGATTCGAACCGCGCCGGCACGAATCCCGCGCTCTCGACGCCGACGTCGCCGCCGTGCGGCAGGCCTGAGTCGGCGACGACCTGACTGCGGCCGTCGGGTGCGATCGCGTAGATTCGTCCGCTGTTCTCGTCGGGCGCGATCAGATCGCCGGCGAAGCGACCGAACGTGGCCGGGGCCACCGCGATCCCGCCCTCGAGCTTCGGCGCGTTACGTGTGACAGTCTTGATCGCGCCGCGACAATCGATTGCGTAGACGCTGGTCTGCGACCCGGCCGTGGCAGTGACGAGCAGTCGGTGACCGAAGTGCCCGGTCTCGTCGAATGCAATGCCGTTCTCCAGTCCATGGGCTGGCAGCTTGGCGAAGAGTCGCGCGCGACCCTGCGCATCGACTTCCGTCACGCCTGGATGCCTCGACAGCCGCAGCACGTAGAGCGTGTCCCGGCCGAACCTGCAGCTGGAGCCCGAAACGCGCTGGCCCGACGACAGTGCGATGTACGGCTCCTCGCCGCTCGGGCTCGAGTAGCCGCCTCGGCCGCTGGCAAACGGGCGCACGGCCCCTCCGGGACGCAGCAGCGCCAATCGCCCCGCGGTCGCGACGATGAGCGCCCGGTCACGGCGAGGGGCGCTCAGGTCGAGCACCCGCGGGATGTGCGACGCGGGAGTCCATCGGGCACGGGTCACTGCGCTGACCGCGGTGACCCGCCCTGTGGACGTCCCGCAAGCCGCGAGGGTCAAGCCCAAGCAGGTCGCGATCATGACAGCTCTCATTGCCCGCTCCTCAGCGCAGGGCGATGATTCCGACGCCGGCTGCAATCGCGACCAGCGCGGGCTCGGGGACCTTGACTCTGCGCTGCAACAGCGCCGCGAGCGCGACGAGCGCGATGGCGACCGATGCTCCGGCGGTGATGACTTGCTCACTGATCACGATCGCCGCGCCGGCGATCGCGCCGGCGGCTGCCGCGGTTGCTCCCTTGATGAATCCCTGCAGCCGCGGCTGCTCGCCGTGGCGGCGCAGGAACGGACCGGGGACGATCACGAAGAAATAGACGGGCAGGAAGACGGCGGCGGTGGCGACCAGCGCTCCGGTGAGGCCGTAGACGACATAGCCGGCAAAGGTAGCCATGATCACGACGGGTCCGGGGCTGATCAGGCCCATCGCGACCGCGTCGATGAACTGCTGCTCGGTGAGCCAGTGGTGGTCGTGCACGAGCCCCTGGTGCAGGAACGGCACGATCGCAAGGCCCGAGCCGAACGTGAACGCGCTGGCCTTCGCGAAGAACAGGCCCATCGTCCCCAGACCAGCACCGCTGCCTGTCCAGGCGAAGCCCTTGACGGCGGCGATCAGACCGGCGGGCGAGATGCTCGCGGCGGAGGACGGGCGCCAGCGGGGCAAGCCCCCGCCGTAGTAGAGCGTGCCGAACGCACCGGCAGCGAGGAACAGCCACACGATCTCCGTCTTGGCGACGGCGGTCACGGCGCAGACCGCGGCGGCGATCGCCCACAGCAGCGGGTC
The DNA here is from genome assembly GCA_005879785.1 of Chloroflexota bacterium. Lineage (GTDB taxonomy): Bacteria > Chloroflexota > Dormibacteria > Aeolococcales > Aeolococcaceae > CF-165. Next base: position 1,294 of record VBJV01000159.1, on the reverse strand, counting down.
GGTCTTGTTGGTCGTGCGCGCGAGCTTGTAAGCGGCGATCGCGATGATCGCGAGCACCGCCGGGCCGACGCCGAGGAAGATCTCGTGTACGACCGCGAGCCCCTGGTATTTCGTGTAGAGGATCGCGACCCCGGTCACCAGCAGGCACGCCGGGGCGACGAACGGCACCGCCACCGCGGCCGCGCCTAGCGTTCCGGCCTGCAGATAGCCGAACCACATCGCCAGCTGGGCCGCCAGGGGGCCCGGCATCGTCTGTGCGAGGGCGAGCCCCTGGCGGTACTCGGTCTCTGTGAACCAACGGCGTTGCTCGACGAGGTCGCGCTGCATGTAGCCGACCAGCGCGATTGGCCCGCCAAAACCTGACGAGCCGAGCTTGAGGAAGTAGCGCACGAGCCCAGCCAGGGTTCGGTCGGGCGCAGTCAGGGGCGATGCCGCCTCAGCAGGTGCGGGTGTCTCCATCGCGCCAGTATGCCGCTCGGGGGGCGGCGTCGTGAGTAGCCTGAGAGCCATGTCTGAGCAGGCCGCACTGGTCTATGAACCGCTTGATGGGGACCGCCACCGCCACGCTGGCGACGTGGAGCACGCCCACCCTCATCGGGGCCCTCACACCCACGACCAGCCCCGCCAGCACGAGCACGGCCATTCCCATGGGCTCGTGCACGACAGCATCAAGCGTTCCCGTGAGGGCGTGCGTGCCGTCTCGCTGTCGCTCGCAGTTCTTGGGGTCGCGGCCGTCGCCCAGACCATCGTGTTTATCGCGAGCGGCAGCATTGCGCTGCTAGCCGACCTGATCCACAATTTCGGCGATGCCCTAACCGCCGTACCATTGGGAATCGCGTTCGCGCTTCGCTCTCAGGTTGCCGAGCGACGCGCCGGCCTTGCCGTCGTGGCCGCAATCTTCATAAGCGCTTGCGTCGCCGGCGTAGAGGCCGTCCAACGCCTCATCCATCCGGCCGCTCCCACGCATCTGGCAATACTCGCTCTCGCCGGTGGCATCGGCTACGCGGGCAACTTCGTCGCTGCGCGAGTTCGCACTCGTGCGGGCGAACGCCTCGACAGCCCGGCGCTAACCGCGGACGGCGCCCACGCCCGAGCAGACGCGTACGTCAGCCTTGCTGTCATTGCCTCCGCCATTGTCGTGGCGCTTGGAGCGCCCATTGCTGATCCGATCATCGGTCTTGCGATCACGCTCGTGATCCTGCGCATCACCTGGAAGTCCTGGAGAACGGTGAAGGGCCAGTCCTCGCAGTAGAGGTCACCGGCGTCGAGAGGTTCCAGCGAGACGCGGGCTACG
>VBJV01000156.1 GCA_005879785.1 Chloroflexota bacterium | reverse complement strand
TGAACGACGCCAGCCTGGTCGCCGACATCCCGGTCGTGCATGGCTCGATCTACCAGTTCGAGGGCTCGGTCACGGTCTACGCCCCGCGCGTCGGCCCCTGCTACCGCTGCCAGTACCCGGAGCCGCCGCCGCCCGAGCTGGCACCGTCATGCGCCGAGGGTGGCGTGCTGGGCGTGCTGCCCGGCGTAATCGGCACCCTTCAGGCAACGGAGGCGATCAAGCTGCTGCTGGGCGTGGGCGATCCGCTGATCGGACGCCAGCTACGCTACGACGCCCTGTCCATGGAGTTCGTGGAGCTGCGCATGCATCGCGACCCCGAATGCCCGGTCTGCAGCAAGGATCCTGACCAGATCCAGTTCATCGATTACGAACAGTTCTGCGCCGCACCGGCTCGCGCGACGCAGTCCGTGCCCACGATCCAGGAGGCCGTTGCCTAACATGTCGACCGTCCGCATGCCCCCCATCCTTCGACAGGCAGTCGGCGGCGCTCGCGAGGTGGACGCCACCGGCGCCACGGTGCGGGAGCTGCTCGACGACCTGACCAGCCGCTTCCCCGCGATCAAGGGCCACCTGTTCGACGACGGCGGCGAGCTGAACCGGTTCGTGAACGTCTACGTCAATAACGAGGACGTGCGTCTGGGTGAGGGACTCGAAACGACGGTCACGCCGGAGGCGACCGTGATCGTGCTGCCGGCGATGGCAGGAGGTTCACAGCGGTGACCTGCCTCCAAACCGAGCGCGTCGCGGCCCTGTCGGCGGTCGGCAACACCCCGCTCGTGGAGCTGCCGCGGATGACCACCAAGCCGGGCGTGCGCATCTTCGCCAAGCTCGAGGAGCAGAACCCCACCGGATCGGTGAAGGACCGCGTGGCGCTCTCGATGGTGGAGGCGGCCGAGGAGTCGGGCGAGCTGCTGCCGGGCCAGCGCATCCTCGAGCCGACCAGTGGCAACACGGGCATCTCGCTGGCCATGATCGGCAAGGTCAAGGGCTATCCGGTCTCGGTCGTGATGCCGGAGTCAGCCACGCCCGAACGCGTCGACTTGCTGCGCATGTACGGCGCGGAGATCATCTTCTCGCCCGGCAACCTCGGCTCGAACGGCGCCGTGGCGATGGCCCGCGACCTGGCGGAGCGCGACCCCAGCGTCTTCATGCCGTTCCAGTACGCCAACGAGGCCAACCCCGGCGCCCACTACTGCGGCACCGCGTTGGAGATCCTCGACCAGGTGCCCGATGGCCAGGTCGACGCCTTCGTCGCGGGACTGGGCACCGGCGGCACGCTGATGGGCCACGCCCGCCGGCTGCGCGAGGTCAACCCGGACGTCCAGATCGTCGCCGCCGAGCCGCTCCAGGGCGATCTGGTGATGGGACTGCGCAGCCTCGATGACGGCTACACGCCGCCGATCCTGGATATCAGCGAGCTCGACCGCAAGGTGCTGGTATCCAACGGCGAGTCGGTGCTGGCTCTGCGCAAGCTGCTCGACCTCGAAGGCATCTTCGCCGGCGTCTCGGCGGGGGCGGCGCTGGCGGTCGCCCGGCGCGTGGCGACCGACCTGGAAGAGGGCTCGAACGTCGTCGTGCTGTTCGCCGACGGTGGATCCAAGTACCTCAGCGCCGGCCTCTACACGAAGCCGACCGACCAGCTCGAGCGGGAGATGGAGGAGCGCGTCTGGTGGTGATCCCGGCGGCGATGCGCGATCAGATCGTCGCGCACGCCCGTGCCGGGCTGCCAAACGAGGCCTGCGGCCTGATCGGCGGCCGCGACGGCCGCGCCGAGCGCTTCTACCCGGCCCAGCCGGACGAGCCGAGCCCGTACTACTACCGGATCGAGTCTCGCGATCAGATCCGGATCATGAACGAGATCGACGAGGCCGGGCTCGACCTGATCGGCATCTACCACTCCCACGTCTCGTCGCCGGCGTACCCGTCGCGCACCGACTCCGAGCAGGCATTCTGGCCTGACGCCGTCTATCTGATCGTCTCGTTGGCGGGCGGCGGCGCCGACCTGAAGGGCTACCTGATCGGCGAGTCCGGCATAACCGAGGAGCCGATCGAGATCGCCTGAGGCTGTGGGATGTAGCATCGCCCGGTGCGCGCCCGCGACCTCGGCATCACCATCGGCCCGCTCTCACCCGGTGAGCACAACGCGATCACCGACGTGCCCGGCGTGCGCGTCGGCCACACCACGCTGATCGAGGGCGACGCCGTGCGCACGGGCGTGACGGTCGTCCTGCCGCACGAGGGCGAGCCGCTGCTCGATCCGCTGTTCGCCGGAACTCACCGCCTGAACGGCAACGGCGAGCTGACCGGCAGCCACTGGATCCGCGAGTCCGGGTTGCTGGCGAGCACGATCGGGCTGACCAACACCCACAGCGTGGGCGTCGTGCGCGACGCCCTGGTCGCGGCGGCGGTTGCCCACGCTCCGCCCGAGGCGGCGATGTGGTCGATGCCGGTGGTGGCCGAGACCTACGACGGCGGCCTGAACGAGATCAACGGCATGCACGTGCGAAGCGAGCACGTGCACGCCGCCCTCGCCTCGGCATCCGCCGGCGCCGTGGCCGAAGGCAGCGTCGGCTCGGGTACGGGCATGGTCTGCCACGGCTTCAAGGGCGGCATCGGCACGTCATCCCGGTTGCTGGGCGAGGACGCCGGCGGGCACGCGGTGGGCGTGCTGGTGCAGGCGAACCACGGCCGCCGCGAGCGGTTGCGCGTGAACGGCCACCCCGTGGGCGAGCGGCTGGACGCGATACCGCTGCCCCTGTTCTCGGTGGACATGCCCCCCGAGGCGGGATCGATCATCGTGATCATCGCCACCGACGCGCCGCTGCTTCCCGGCCAGTGCGACCGGCTCGCCCAGCGCGCCGCGCTCGGCATCGCGCGAAGCGGAGGCAGCGGCGAGAACTCGAGCGGCGACCTGATGTTCTGCTTCGCGACCGGCAACCGGGGGCTTTCGGCCGTGATCGACGAGCAAACGCACGCGCTCGCGGTCACCATGCTCGGCCACGCGCGACGCCACCGAGGAGGCGATCCTGAATGCGATGGTGGCCGCCGGCACGATGCACGGCCGCGCGGGGTCGGTCGCCTACGGCCTCGATCCGGAGGCGCTGCTGGCGGCCATGGCCTGAGATACGAGGTTCGCGGACACGACCCGGGAGCGCTACCCGTCGATCTGCGCCTCGGGCGTGGCCGGCTCCACCGGCCGGCCCTCGAAGGCCGTGCCCAGCACGATCATCGTCTTGGTGCGCTCGACCGTGTCCAGCGCCCTGATCTCCCAGACGAGATGCTCCAGCGCCGGCATTGTCTCGGCCCGCACCTTGAGCAGCAGGCTCTCCTCACCGGCCACGCGATGGCACTCTTCGACCCACGGCCGGCCGGCAAACATGTCCTCCAACTGGCCGCGAGGACCGGCCTTCTGTGAGA
>VBJV01000153.1 GCA_005879785.1 Chloroflexota bacterium | reverse complement strand
ATTGATCCGCGAGGCTCGACGCTGATGCGGCCGGTCGTGCTCGACACCGACGTCTTCTCGTTCCTGTTCCAGCGCGACACTCGTGCAGCGCTCTACGCGCCGCACCTTAAGGACGCAAAACCCTTCGCCGCTGCATGGTGAAAGCAGGTGCAAGATGGTGCGGATGACGATCGAGATGCCCGAAGAGGCCCTGGCGGGTCTACGAAAGGACCCGGCGGGCTTCGCGCGCGAATTGCGTTTGGCGGCGGCGGCCAAGTGGTACGAATTAAGGCAGATTTCGCAGGGGCGTGCCGCCGAGATCGCCGGGCTGTCGCGGCGCGAATTCCTGGACGCGCTCGGCCGCTTCGGCGTCACGCCCTTCCAATATGACGCCGACGACATCGTCCGGGAGGCCAAGGGTGGCTGAGACCTGGGTGGTGAACGCCTCCCCGCTGATCGTACTGGCCAAGGCCGGCCGGTTGGGGCTGACCGGCGATTTGTGCAGCGCGATCCTTTTGCCCGACGCGGTCGCCCACGAGCTACTGGCCGGCCCTGCCGACGACCCCGCGCGGCTGGCGGTGCTGGCAGGATGGGGCTCGTGGCGTGGGGGCTGGGGGCCTTGAAACCGCTGGACTGATTCCGATCTCCAGATGATCTATGAGCGGCTCGTACTGATGCGAGACCTGCTGAGCGCCAACGGCAGGGTCTGGGTGCATGTCGACAGTCGCGTAAATTCATCGGTGCGGCTCATCCTTGACGACGTTTTAATTAGGCCGCGAGCATATGCAGAACGAGGTCGTTTGGCCGCGCGCCAACGCTCATAACGACCCGGGTCGCTGCGGAATCATCACGGATACACTCTATTACTATTCAAAGAGCTGGCGCTGGCGGCGCTGGAGCAGGAGCTGGGGGTCAAGCTCAAGCCGGTGTTTATCCCGCGCGAGATCATGGAGAAGAACGTCAAGGGGCCGGTGCCGTTTTTCGAGATGGCGGTGGTGGAGGCGGAGGCGGTGTATCGAATGCCCAGCGGGGGAGCCCCCACCCCTGCCCTCCCCCGGAGTACCGGGAGAGGGGGGGAAGGGAGTGCCGGGAGAGGGACTCGGGGTGTGGACATCAAGCTGACGAAGTTCCTGCCGTCGCTGGCGGAGGTGCCGAGCAAGGAGCTGGAGGCGATCCGGGAGCGGGCGGCCCGAAGCGGGTTTGACTTTATCGACTTCTGGGCGGTCGATTTCGACTGGCAGCCGGGCAAGCCGTTCCACCACGACTGGCAGGACTACCGCACCCGCAAGGACCGCAGCCTCAAGACCGTCAGCGACGCGGGACACGTCTACCCCAAGCCCGGCAAGTACACGGCGTGCGTCAAGGTGGTGGACACGTTCGGGTCGGACACCAGCATCACGGTGGCGGTGGAGGTGTGAGGGGCGGGCATGGAGATACGATACAATCGCGACGAGGACACCGGCCTGCCACATATCTACGGCCACGGCGTGAGCGAGGCGGAAGTCGAGCAGGTCCTGAGTCACCCGTTAGAGACCCGGCGAGCGGGGCGCGACTCGCGGGCAGTCATTGGACAGACGGACGCGGGAAGATACCTCCGGGTCATCGTTGTGCCCGACCCGGCAGGGGACGGCGTGTTCGTGGTGACGGCATATGATCTCACAGGCAAGCCGCTCGCGGCTCTGCGGCGGCGTCAACGGAGACGCGGACGATGAAAACCATCGCGAACAGCAAGGCCGGGACGAAGCAGCCGCTCAACAAGTATCCGCGCGGCTGGACGCGGAAGATGATTCGGGAACTGGCCGAGTACTACGACAACCAGACGGAAGATGAGGCGGTGGCTGAAGACGAGGCGGCGTTCAATGATCCCACCCAGGCGGTGGTCCTCGTGCCGCAGGAGCTGGTGCCGCAGGTCCATAGACTGATTGCCCGGCACAACCAGGCAAAGCGGCGACGAACGGGGGCCAGAGCGAAGTGAGGCCCGGAAACGACGCAGGAAACGGTGAGCGAGCCTGGCACGATCAATGCCGCCGCCCTCGAACCCCTTTACTCCACCTGGCAGGAGCCGGACAAGCACCGCGTCCGCGCGGACAAGCCTGGCGATCCGGCAAAGGTGGTCAAGGGGCGGCGGCCGTCGCCGATCGTGATCGCGCAGAACCTCCGCGGGCTGGTGCGGGATTGGCGCGAGGCGTTCTACGCGGGGGCGGGAACAGGTCGCGCTGGTATTCGTTGGGGCACCACCCGCGGGTACAGGCGAGCCAGTCGAGCAGGATTGAAGCGTTGTGGCACGGGCTGCGCAGTAGCATCGGCTCGGTGACCGGCAGCTCTGGCCGATAGCCGAGGTCCTGTCCCACCGGCCGGTATAGGTACTCGAAGAAGTTGATGACCGGGGCGTCGTAGAGGTATGGAAGGAACATCGACGACCCGAACCCGCGGTGGGCGACGACCAGGTCCGGCTGCACCTCCGGGTGCCGCTTCATCGCCTCGTAGACGCCGCGGGCGTGCCCGTAGGCGTTGACGAACGGGCGCGCGGGGACCGGCGTGTCGCGGGCCGAACCGGCGGCGGGTTCATACAACACCCGCCGGACGCCTGGGACGTCCGGGCCTTGCCGTTGCGCGTGACGAAGGTGCATTCCCAGCCCAAGGTCGGACGCCAGCCGCGGCGCGATGAACCGGAACTGCGCGGGGAAGTTCTGATGGACGAAAAGAACGTGCATCGCCAATTTCCTTCCCTGGAGAGGCGAATGAAGCTTTTTCGGTTATTCGAAGATGCCTTTGGTCACGCCGACGCGCCGTAGGTCGCCCGTGTTTTCGGGTGCTGACGGATCGCGGGTCGGGTCCCAGAGGAGTCGAAGCGTCTCCCCATGTCCGTCGACGAACACCACGTTGAACCGCCCGCGGTGACGCGGGTAATCGAGTTCGGAACCGCCGCGGGACGTGTCATACAGCGTCTCGTCCGGACCGCGTGACCCGTGAATGCCATACACTGACCAGCCCCCAAGACTTCGCCCGTCGGCAAAGAGGAAGACATCGGCGGGGCGGCGGATGCGCGTAATCTGCCCCGCCGGCGTCTCGCCCTAAGAGCAAATCTGGAGCCCCAGGGCGCTGCCGTTGAACACGTACGACATATACACCTCGGGGCCTTGGCCGCTGTAGCCGTCGGTCACCGTCGCGGACGGCACGATCTGCTCCCGCGGCTGGCCGGGGCAGGAGACGCGGCGGTACATCTCGTCGCTCCTCAGCAGGCTCGCAAGCGCCGCGTCCTGGTTATTCCCGTAGTCGGTCGCGCCGAGGCCCATGTAGTGGCCCAGCGCCGCCGGCAGGGGCAGGGGACGCCACAGGTCATTGCCGCGGTCATAGTGGTACATGTACTTGCGCCGCTCGTGGTCGCGCAGCCCGTCCGACGTGGGCCGCACGCCCGCCTCGCGCGGGTACTGCGCTCCGGCGACGGGCATGTACCCGCGGTGCTCGACGGCGTGCATTTGCGCTGCCTGCGCCATGCTCCGCAGAGTCGCCAAGCACTTGACCCGGTTTGCGTGCTCCCGGGCAGCGGAAAGGGCGGGCATCAGCAGCGCGATCAGAACGGCTATGACGCCAATGACGACCAGGAGCTCCACCAGGGTGAAGCCCCGCCGCAAGCGATTGGTACCCATACGAACCTCCATTTCACTCGCTCGCCTCTGTGGCTGTCAGGCCCAGAAGAGGATGTCGTTATCGGGTTTGACGTCGCCGCTGTCCCGGTCGCCGGCGAGCAGGCTGGCGGTGTCGGTCCCGCCGCCTCCGTAGAGGCTGTCGACCGTGCCGCTGTCGGCGGCCTCGAACTGGTCATTCCCCAGGCCGCCGTAAAGCCGGTCGGCGCCGCTCCCGCCGGTGATGGTGTCGTTCCCCTGCAACCCGCGCAGGATGTTGGCCAGGCTGTTGCCCGTGATCGTGTCGTTCCCGTACGAGGCGTCGTTGGAGCCGTTCACCCGCTCGATGGTGCTGGCGCTTGACAAGGCAAGGCGCAATTGGCCCGTCGTGCTGATCGTTTGCGTCCCGGTGCTGCTGATGTCAATCTTGATCCCGTTGACCGTAGAGGGAGGACCGAGGTTCGTGAAGTCAAGGAGGTCCCCGCCGGCGCTGCCGCCGATGCTGTC